>JAUIIC010000060.1 GCA_030431935.1 Alphaproteobacteria bacterium
GCGGTGTCCAGCGCGAAGGCGGTGCTGTCGCGGGTGATGACATAGACCAGCCCGTCGCGCACCGTGGGCGAGCCCGTGGCGGGCGCGTCGAAGTCCTGCACCCAGCGCACGGCGCCGGTGGCGGGATCGAGCGCGGCCAGCTGGCCGAAGCCGGTGGTCACGAAAAGCGAGCCGTCGCCGATGGCCAGCCCGCCGCCCGAGGCGTCGTCGGCACGTTCGGAATCGGGGGTCAGGTCGACGGTCCAGAGCGCCTGCCCCGCCGTCGACACGGCGGTGACAGAGGCGCGGCTGTCCATGGCAAAGATGCGCCCGTCGGCGATCACGGGGTCGGCGGTGATGCGCTGGCGGCGGCTGTTGCCGGCACCGATCTTCACCGACCAGATCTGCGTGGGATTGGCCGAGAGCGCCGGGTGGTCGATGCGATGCAGCGGGCCGCCCGCCTTGTGGGTCCAGCTTTGCGAGACCACGGGCGCGGGCAGGCTGATCGGGCGCGCGCCGGTTTCCTCGGCCGAGGCCACGGTGGTGCCGTCTGGACGCACCGACAGGCGCTCGCCCGGCAGGATCACCTCGTCGTCGCCGCAGGCGGCGAGAAGGGCGGTAAGGGCGAGGAGGGCCGTGGCCTTTGCGAAGTTCACGTCTCGAGCCTCTTGCTTGTGCGGTGAGCGGCCGTCACGCGGGCGACGGGGTGCCGCCCAGGGCCACAATCAACTCTTGGGCGCGGCGGCGCAAGGTCGCGCTGGCGTCGGTGTCCTCGGACAGCCGTTGCAGGCGGTCGATCGCCGATGCGGTGTCGCCCATCTCGATCTCGGCCAGTGCGATCTGTTCCTCGGCCAGCAGGCGGAAGGGGGCGCCCGCGGGTGTCAGCGGGTCGAGCCGGGTGATGCGGTCTTCGGGCGCGGTGTCCGAGGCCTGAAGCAGCACCGACTTCAGCGTCGCGAGGTCGCGGTAGTAGGCGGCGACATCCATGTCGGCGGCCAGCTTGTCGAGCGCGGCGATGGCGGCGGCGGTATCGCCGGCCTCCTGCGCGGCGGCGGCGGTCAGAAGCGCGGCGACGGCGCCTGCGTCGCCCGTGGTCTCGACGGCGGCCAGCGCGGCGACACGCTCGGCCGCGTCCGGGGTTTCCAGCGCGGCCAGCAGGCTGTCGCCCAGCGCCTGCGCGGCGGCGGCGTCGCGGGCGCGGGTGTATTCGCGCCAGGCTGCCCCGCCCACGATCAGCACCACGACCAGCGCGGCGATCCAGCCATAGCGGCGGAACGTGCGATACAGCTGGTCGCGGCGGACCTCTTCGGTGACTTCCTCGATGAAACTGTCGGTCTGGCTCATGTCCTGCTCCGCGGCTTGCGTCCTCCTAACCCGAAGCCGGCGGGCTTGCCAAGAGCGGCGCGTCGGGGCTCTGTTCCAGGTGTCTTGCGCTGCGGTGCAGAAAAGACTAATCTGAACTGAACGGTTTAGCGTAATAACCGGCATGAAGCGTCTTGTTTTCCGTCGTGGCTGGTATAGGTGCGCGGGATCGGACGCGAGAGAGTGAACGGCCGGAGGAATTTGATGCGGCTTGGGTCGATTGTGACGGCGCTGTTGGTCATGGCGTCATTGTACATGTTGGTGTTCGAGCGTGACACGTTGGTGGCCTTCGCCGCCGGGGACGCGGCGCCAGAGGCCTCTGACTCGGCCGAAGCCACCGCGCCGGAGCGCCCGGCCGTTGCCGTGGTCGCCCGCCACTCCGTCGCGACTCCGATCGACCAGATCGTGCTGGTGCGCGGACGCACCGAGGCGGCCCGCCAGGTCAATGTGATGGCCGAAACCTCTGGCCCCATCGTGTCCGAACCCCTGCGCAAGGGCAGTTTCGTCGAGGCGGGCGACCTTTTGTGCGAGATCGATTCCGGCACGCGCGAAACAAGCGTGGCTGAAATGTTGGCGCGGCTGGCAGAGGCGGAGAGCCGCGTGCCCGAGGCGCGCGCGCGTCTGGCAGAGGCCGCCGCGGCGCTGCCCGCCGCGGAAGCGGGCATCGGAGAGGCCGAGGCACGGGTGCCGGAGGCCAAGGCGCGCCTGGCAGAGGCGCTGGCCGGTGTGACCACCGCAGAGGCGCGGCTGGCAGAGGCGCTTGCCGGCGTGCCGACGGCAGAGGCGCGTCTGGCCGAGGCGATGGCGGGCGTACCCACGTCCGAGGCACGGCTGGTCGAGGCCGAGGCCGGCGTGCCCGCCGCCGAGGCACGGCTGGCCGAAGCCCGGTCTCGCCTGCCCGAGGCAGAGGCCCGGGTGGTCGAGGCCGAGGCGCGGGTCTCGGAGGCCGAGATCAACCTGAACGCGGCAAAGGAACTGGCCGAGGGTGGCTTTGCCTCGGAGACGCGGGTGGCCGCCGCAGTGGCGGCGATGGAATCGGCGCGCGCGGGGCTTCAGGCCGCGCGGTCGCAATTCGAGGGCGCCAAGGCCGGCGTGGAGAACGCGCTGGCGCAGGTCGAGGGCGCACGGGCCGCGGTGCAATCGGCCAAGGGGCTGGTGGAAAGCGCGCTGGCACAGGTGCAGTCGGCCAAGGGCGCGGTGGAAAGCGCGCGCGCGCAGGTCCAGTCGGCCCGGGGCGCGGTGGAAAGCGCCAGGGCGGGGGTGCAATCGGCACGCTCGCAGATCGAATCCGCCGCGGCGGGCGTGATCTCGGCCCGGTCGCGGCTGGAAGGCGCGCGGGCGACGGTCGAATCGGCCAATTCCGGCGTCGAGAGCGCGCGGGCCGGCATCCAGTCGGCGGAGGCGGCGGTGGCCGCTGCGGAGAAGGAAATCGACCGCCTGTCGATCACGGCGCCCTTTGCCGGCTTGCTGGAATCGGACACGGCCGAGCTGGGCAGCCTGATGCAGCCCGGCGCGCTTTGCGCCACGATCATCCAGCTGGATCCGATCAAGCTTGTGGGCTTCGTGCCCGAGACCGAGGTTGCCAAGGTCTCGGTCGGCGCGATGGCGGGCGCACGGCTGGCCACCGGCGACGAGGTGGTGGGACAGGTGACGTTCCTGTCGCGCGCCGCCGATCCCAATACGCGCACTTTCCGTGTCGAGGTTCAGGTGCCGAACGCGGATCTTGCGATCCGGGACGGGCAGACCGCCGAGATCGTGATCCGTGCGCCCGGGCTCGACGCGCACCTGATCCCGCAGTCGGCGCTGACGCTCGACGATGACGGGCGGCTGGGCGTGCGTCTGGTGGATGCCGAGGCCCGCGCCGCGTTCCGCGCCGTCGAGGTGCTGCGCGACACGACCGAAGGCGTCTATGTCAGCGGGTTGCCCGCGGCGGCGGACATCATCGTGGTCGGGCAGGAATTCGTGACAGACGGGGTGCCCGTGGCGCCGACCTACGCGGAGGCTGGCAAATGACCGGCATCGTCGATTGGGCGGGCCAGCGCGCCCGCATGGTGATCGCGTTCATCGTCCTTTCGCTTCTGGCGGGGGGATTTGCCTATGTGGGCCTGCCCAAGGAAGGCGAGCCCGACATCGAGATCCCGGCACTGTTCGTGTCGGTCCCCTTTCCGGGGATTTCCGCCGAGGACAGCGAGAAGCTGCTGGTCAAGCCGATGGAGACCGAGCTTTCGGATCTCGACGGGCTGAAGACCATGTCGGCCACCGCGTCCGAGGGCTATGCGGGCGTGGCGCTGGAGTTCGAGTTCGGCTGGGACAAGACGAAGATCATCGCCGACGTGCGCGACCGGATGAACAATGCCGAGTCGCAGTTCCCGTCGGGCGCCGAGCAGTATTCCATCAACGAGATCAACTTTTCCGAATTTCCAATCGTCATTGTCAACCTGACCGGCGCGGTGCCTGAACGCACGCTGTTGCGGGTGGCCAAGGATTTGCAGGACCGGCTCGAAGCGCTCGAACCCGTGCTGGAAGCGGGGCTGGCCGGACATCGCGACGAGATGCTGGAGGTGGTGATCGACCCCCTGCGGCTGGAGGCCTACAACGTCACCGCAGGCGAGCTTATCAGCGTCGTGGTCAACAACAACCAGCTGATCGCGGCCGGAGAGGTCGAGACCGACCAGGGCGCGTTCTCGGTCAAGATCCCGTCGTCCTTCGACGACCAGCGTGATGTCTACGACCTGCCGGTCAAGGTGAACGGCGACCGGGTGGTGACGCTGGGCGATCTGGCCGAGATCCGCCTGACCTTCGAGGACCGGGCCGGGACGGCGCGGTTCAACGGGGTGAACACGGTCGCCTTGCAGGTGGTCAAGCGCAAGGGCTTCAACCTGATCGACACCGCCTCGCTGGTGCGCCAGGAGGTCGAGGCCGAGCGCGCGAGCTGGCCGCCGGAATTGCAGGCCTCGATCGAAGTGGGCACCTCGAACGACCAGTCGTTCAACGTGGCGTCCATGGTCAGCCAGCTGGAAGGCTCTGTTCTGACGGCCATCGCGCTTGTGATGATCGTGGTGCTGGCGGCGCTGGGACCGCGTTCGGCGCTGCTGGTGGGTTTTGCGATCCCGACCTCTTTCCTTCTGTGCTTTGCCTTCCTCGCGGTGATGGAGGTGACGGTTTCGAACATCGTGATGTTCGGCCTGATCCTTGCCGTGGGGATGCTGGTGGATGGCGCCATCGTGGTGGTGGAATATGCCGACAAGCGCATCCAGGAAGGCGCGGGCCCGATGAGCGCCTATGTCGAGGCGGCCAAGCGGATGTTCTGGCCCATCGTGTCCTCGACCGCGACAACGCTGTGCGCCTTTCTGCCCATGTTGTTCTGGCCCGGCGTGCCGGGCGAGTTCATGGGGATGCTGCCCGTCACGCTGATCTTCGTGCTGTCGGCCTCGCTGGTGGTGGCGCTGATCTACCTGCCGGTGATGGGGGGCGTCGCGGGCCGCATGACGCGCACCTTCGGGCGGGCCTCTGACGCGCTGAAGGCGGCGCTGCCCTGGTGGATCCTGCGCGCCGCGCTGGTGCCGGTGACGGCCTACATGGTCTTCCTAGGCGCGATGCAGCTTCTGAACCCGGGCTACCTGTTCGGCGGGGTCAGCCCGATGCCGGGCGGGCTGGTGTGGCTTCCCGGCGCGGTGCTGTTCCTGGGCGGCGCGGTGCTGACCTCGATCACGCTGGGTGCCGCGCATATCGAGCGCCGGCCGCGGCGCATCCGCGCCGGGCACCGCCGGACGCCGTTCGGCTGGTTCATCAAGCTGATCGCGGGCAACCCCATCATGCCGCTGGTGACCATCGCCGCGGTCGGCGCCTTCGTGATGTCGACCTTCGCCTATTTCGGCCAGAACAACTATGGCGTCGAATTCTTCGTGGAATCCGAGCCCGAGCAGGCGATCGTCTATGTCCGGGCGCGGGGCAACCTGTCGCTGGCGGAAAAGGACGCGCTGGTGGCCGAGGTCGAAGAGGTGATCCTGTCGACGCAAGGGGTGGACAGCGCGTTCGCCTTTGCCGGGTCGGGCGGGCTGAACCAGAACACGGGCGGGTCGCAGGGCCCCGTGGACGAGATCGGCCAAGTCCAGATCGAGCTGACCCGCTGGGAGGATCGCCCGCGGATCGAGACGACCGACTACTACCTGCGCGGGCTGGTTCCCTTTACGACCAGCGAGATCGACCCCGCCTTTGACGGCGACTACGTGTTGGCGCGGCTGGAAGAGCGGCTGGCAGAGATCCCGGGCATCCGCACCGAGATCCTGAACCTCAGCCGCGGGCCAGCATCGGGCAAGCCGGTTCACCTGCGCCTGAAGGGCGAGAACTGGGAAGACCTTTTGGAGGGCGTCGGGATCGTGCGCGCGCGCTACGAGGCCACCGAGGGCCTGGTCGATATCGAGGACACCCTGCCCCTGCCCGGCATCGACTGGCAGATCGACGTCGATGTCGAGGCCGCCGGGCGCTATGGCGCGGACGTGGCCACGGTGGGCGGCATGGTCCAGCTTGTCACCCGCGGCATCCTGCTGGACACGATGCGCGTGCCCTCGTCCGACGAGGAAATCGAGATCCGCGTGCGCCTGCCCGAAGAGGATCGGGTGCTGTCGACGCTGGACAGCCTGAAGGTGCGCACCGCCGATGGCCTGGTGCCCCTGTCGAACTTCATCTCGCGGCAGCCGGTGGCCAAGCTGGGCCAGATCGACCGGGTGGACCAGAAGCGCTATTTCGACGTCAAGGCAGACGTGGCGCCGGGGCTGGAACGCGAGGTGACGGGCGAGGACGGGACGGTTCGCACGGTGCCGATCAACGCGAACGAACGGATCGCGACACTGACGGAATGGCTTGAGACCGAGCGCCCGCTGCCCACTGGCGTGAGCTGGGAATGGACCGGCGACCAGGAGGACCAGGCCGAAAGCCAGGCCTTCCTGCAGACCGCCTTTGCCGGGGCGCTGGGGCTGATGTTCATCATCCTGCTGGCGCAGTTCAACAGCTTCTACAACGCCACGCTGGTGCTGCTGGCGGTGGTCTTGTCGACGGCGGGGGTGCTGATCGGGATGCTGGTGATGCAGCAGCCCTTCTCGATCATCATGACCGGCACGGGGATCGTGGCGCTGGCCGGAATCGTGGTGAACAACAACATCGTTCTGATCGACACCTACCAGGAATATTCCCGCTACATGCCGCGCATCGAGGCGATCGTGCGCACCGCCGAGGCACGCATCCGCCCGGTCCTGCTGACCACGATCACCACGATGGCGGGCCTGACGCCGATGATGCTGGGCCTGTCGCTGGATTTCATCGGCGGCGGCTATTCGGTCGACAGCCCGACCGCGCTCTGGTGGAAGCAGCTGGCGACGGCGGTGGTCTTCGGGCTGGGCATCGCGACGGTGCTGACGCTGGTCTTCACGCCCGCGATGCTGGCGCTGCGCTACTGGTCTGTCAGTTACGCGATGGCGGTGGCGCGGCTTCTGGCGCGGCTTTCGCTGGGACGGTCGAGCCGCATCGCGCGGGACTGGGCGCTGCGGCGCGCCGCCCGGCGGATCAAGGCGCCCGAGATCATCTGGGACACGGACGACGACGCGCCGGCGCTGGCAAGGCCGGAACCCACGCTGCGCGCAGCGGAATGACGAAGGGCCCCCGCGGGGGCCCTTTTCATGTCCGGGCTGTTCTGCCGGGGGTTATTCGGCGGCAACGCGTTTTGCGGCGGCAAGCATCGGCTTGAGGTAGCGGCCGGTGTGGCTGCGCCCCTCTTCGGCGACATCCTCAGGCGTGCCGGTGGCCACGATCCGCCCGCCACCATCGCCACCCTCTGGGCCGATGTCGATGATCCAGTCGGCGGTCTTGATGACGTCGAGGTTGTGCTCGATCACCACGACGGTGTTGCCCTGGTCCACCAGTTCGTGCAGCACCTCTAGCAGTTTTCGAACATCTTCGAAGTGCAGGCCCGTCGTGGGTTCGTCGAGGATATAAAGCGTGCGGCCGGTCGAGCGGCGCGCCAGTTCCTTGGACAGCTTGACGCGCTGCGCCTCGCCGCCCGAAAGCGTCGTGGCCTGCTGGCCCACCTTGATGTAGCCGAGGCCCACGCGCACCAGCGCGTCCATCTTCTCGCGGATGGAGGGAACGGCCTTGAAAAAGTCCTGCGCATCCTCGACGGTCATATCAAGAACGTCGGCTATGCTCTTGCCCTTGAACTTGATTTCCAGCGTCTCACGGTTGTAGCGCGCGCCCTTGCAGGTCTCGCAGGTGACGTAGACGTCGGGAAGGAAGTGCATCTCGATCTTGATGACGCCGTCGCCCTGGCAGGCCTCGCAGCGCCCGCCCTTGACGTTGAAGCTGAAGCGGCCGGGCTTGTAGCCGCGCGCCTTGGCTTCCGGCAGGCCGGCGAACCAGTCGCGGATCGGTGTGAAGGCCCCGGTGTAAGTGGCTGGATTCGAACGCGGAGTCCGCCCAATGGGGCGCTGGTCGATGTCGATGACCTTGTCGAGATGCTCCAGCCCCTTGATCGTCTCGCAGGGCGCGGGCGTCTGGCGCGCGCCGTTCAGGCGCATTGAGGCGGTCTTGAACAGCGTCTCGATGGTCAGGGTGGACTTGCCGCCGCCCGAAACGCCGGTGACGCAGACGAACTTGCCCAGCGGGAATTCGGCGGTCACGTCCTGAAGGTTGTTCCCGGTGGCTTTCACAACTGCAACATTCTTGCCGTTGCCGTCCCGGCGCGCGGCGGGCACCTCTATCGCGCGGCTGCCCGACAGGTATTGCCCGGTGACAGAGGCCGGGTTGGCCGCGATTTGGGCCGGCGTGCCTTCGGCCACGATGCGGCCGCCGTGGACCCCGGCCCCGGGGCCGATGTCGAAGACATAGTCGGCCTCGCGGATCGCTTCCTCGTCATGTTCGACGACGATCACGGTGTTGCCCTGGTCGCGCAGGTTCTTGAGCGTGGTCAGAAGCCTGTCGTTGTCGCGCTGGTGCAGCCCGATCGAGGGTTCGTCGAGCACGTAAAGCACGCCGGTCAGGCCGCTTCCGATCTGGCTGGCCAGCCGGATGCGCTGGCTTTCGCCGCCCGACAGCGTGCCCGCGTTGCGGCTGAGCGTCAGGTATTCGAGGCCCACGTTGTTGAGAAAGCCCAGGCGCTCGCGGATTTCCTTGAGGATCGCGCGGGCGATCTCGTTCTTCTGGTTGGTCAGGTGGGCGGGCACCTCTTCGCACCAGGCGAAGGCCTCCTTGATCGACATCTGCACCACCTGCCCGACGTGCAGGTCCGCGATGCGCACCGCCAGAGCCTCTGGCCGCAGGCGGAAACCGCCGCAGGACCCGCAAGGGCGGTTGTTCTGATAGCGCTCGAATTCCTCGCGGATCCAGGCGCTGTCGGTCTCGCGGTAGCGGCGTTCCATGTTGGGAATGACGCCCTCGAAGGGGCGCGTGACCTGGTAGACGCGCCCGCCCTCGTCGTAGCGGAAGGGGATTTCCTCGTCGCCGGACCCGCGCAGGAAGACCTGCTGCACGCGCTCCGGCAGGTCCTTCCACTTCTTCTTGGGGTCGAAGTCGTAGTGGCGCGCGATGGCCTCGATCGTTTGCAGGAAATAGGGGCTTTTGCCCTTGCGCCAGGGTGCCAGCGCGCCGTTGGCCAGCGTCAGCGCGGCATCGGGCACCACAAGGCGTTCGTCGAAAAACAGCTCTACCCCCAAACCGTCGCAATCGGGGCAGGCGCCGAAGGGGGCGTTGAAGGAAAATAGCCGCGGCTCGATCTCGGGGATGGTGAAGCCGGACACCGGGCAGGCGAAGTTTTCCGAGAAGGTGATGCGTTCGGGCTCGCCCTCGGTCGGCGCGGTTTCCAGAACGGCGATGCCGTCGGCAAGGTCGAGCGCGGTGCGCAGGCTGTCGGCCAGCCGGGTTTCCAGCCCGTCGCGCACCACGATCCGGTCGACCACCACGTCGATGTCATGGCGGAATTTCTTGTCGAGCGTGGGCGGCTCGTCCAGTTCGTGGAACTGGCCGTCGACCTTGACGCGCTGGAAGCCCTGCTTGCGAAGTTCCAGGAATTCCTTGCGGTATTCGCCCTTGCGGTCACGGATGATGGGGGCCAGCAGGTAGCCGCGCGTGCCCTCGGGCATCTCCATGATCCGGTCGACCATGTCCTGGACCTGCTGCGCCTCGATCGGCAGGCCGGTGGCGGGCGAATAGGGCGTGCCGACGCGGGCGAAGAGAAGCCGCATGTAGTCGTAGATTTCCGTCACCGTGCCGACGGTGGAGCGGGGGTTTTTCGAGGTGGTCTTCTGCTCGATGGAAATCGCCGGGGACAGGCCGCTGATGTGGTCCACATCGGGCTTTTCCATCATGTCGAGGAACTGCCGGGCATAAGCCGACAGGCTTTCGACATAGCGGCGCTGGCCCTCGGCATAGATCGTGTCGAAGGCAAGCGAGGACTTGCCCGACCCCGACAGCCCGGTGATGACCACCAGCTGGTCGCGCGGGATGTCGATGTCGACGTTCTTGAGGTTGTGTTCGCGCGCGCCGCGCACCTCGATGTGCTTCAGCTCGGCCATCGTCCCGCCCCTTAACCAATGTTTGGGATATAGAGGAGCGCGGGTGAGTCTCCAATCGAAAAGTAAGAACAGAAAGTGAACGCGTCACGGGGACGTGTGCGGGCCTTTACATTCTTATTTTTGAATGTATATCTGCGGAAACCGGATCATGGAGCCCTGGACATGTTCAGCCTTCTCAGCCGCGGCGGGTCCGCCGTGCAAAGCCTTCCCGCCGCAGAGGCGATTTCGCGCGTTGCCGATGGCAGCCTGACGCTTGTGGACATCCGCGACCCGATGGAACGGCGGATGACCGGCACGGCAAAGGGTGCGGTGACGATCCCTCTGGCGGTCTTCCGGATGAAGGCCGACCCGCGCAGCCCGGAACACGATCCGGCGCTGGATGTGGACCGGCCCGTGGCGCTTTACTGCGCGTCGGGGGCGCGGTCGCAGATGGCGGCGTCGATGCTTCTGGAGATGGGGTACCGCGAGGTCTACAACCTTGGCGGGCTGGGCCACTGGACGGCGGCGGGCGGCGCGCTGGCCTGAGCGGCACGGGCGCGGGGCGCGCGCTGTGCGCGCCCCTACCCTTCTTCAGATGTGGATGACGCGGTCGTAGGCGTCGAGCACGCTTTCGTGCATCATCTCCGACAGGGTCGGGTGCGGGAAGACGGTGTTCATCAGGTCTTCCTCGGTCGTTTCCAGCGTGCGGCCGACCACGTAGCCCTGGATCAGTTCCGTCACCTCTGCGCCGACCATGTGTGCGCCGAGCAACTCGCCGGTCTTGGCGTCGAAAACGGTCTTGACCATGCCCTCGGCCTCGCCGAGCGCGATGGCCTTGCCGTTGCCGATGAACGGGAAGCGGCCGACGCGGACCTGGTGGCCCTTTTCCTTGGCCTGCGCCTCTGTCAGGCCGACGCTGGCGACCTGCGGGTGACAATAGGTGCAGCCCGCGATGGCGTCGGGATCGACGGCGTGGACGTGGTTCTTGCCGGCGATCAGTTCGGCGACCATCACGCCCTCATGGCTGGCCTTGTGTGCAAGCCAGGGCGCGCCGGCCACGTCGCCGATGGCATAGAGCCCCTCGACCCCGGTGCGGCAGTAGGGATCGGTCACCACATGGGTGCGGTCGACCTTGACCCCCAGTTTCTCCAGCCCCAGGCCTTCCACATTTCCGACAATTCCGACGGCGGATATCACCGTATCGAAGGTGTGGGTTTCCGTTTTCCCATCTTTCTCGATATGGGCGGTGACCTGGCCCTTGGCGCGGTCCAGCTTTTTCACCATCGCCTTTTCAAGGATGGTCATGCCCTGTTTCTGGAAGCTCTTCCTGGCGAAGGCCGAGATTTCGGCGTCCTCGACCGGCAAAATGCGGTCCATCACCTCGACCACCGTCGTATCGGCGCCGAGCGTGTTGAAGAAGCTGGCGAACTCGATCCCGATGGCGCCGGAGCCGATGACCAGCAGCTTCTTCGGCATGCGGGGCGGCATCAGGGCGTGCTTGTAGGTCCAGACCAGATCGCCGTCGGCCTCCAGCCCCGGAAGTTCCCGGGCGCGGGCGCCGGTGGCCAGCACGATGGCCTTGGCGGCCAGTTCCTCGGTTCCCTTGTCGGTCTTGACGCTGACGCGGCCCTTGGCGGGCAGCGTCGCCTCGCCCATGACCACGGTGACCTTGTTCTTCTTCATCAGGTGGCCGACGCCCGAGTTCAGCTGCTTGGCCACCCCGCGCGACCGCTTGACCACGGCGTCGAGGTCGAAACCGATGCCATCGGCCTTCAGCCCGAATTCCTTGGCGCGGTGCATCAGGTGGAACACCTCGGCCGAGCGCAGCATGGCCTTCGTCGGGATGCAGCCCCAGTTCAGGCAGATGCCGCCCATGTGCTCGCGTTCCACGATGGCGACCTTGAGCCCCAGCTGCGCGCCCCGAATGGCGGCCACGTAGCCGCCGGGCCCTGCCCCGATCACGATCATGTCGTAGGTCGTCGTTGCCATCTTCATCCCCGGCTTGCAAAAGATAGTTTGACGTTAAACTATCTTCGCGGGCCGTTCAATCGGCCCGGCATGAAGCTTTGGAATGGCCGCCCTGCGCCACGGGCGGGCCTGGGGATCAGGCGCCCACGGCCTCGAGCGCGAGGCGATAGCCGCCCGCGTCGACGAATTCCGCTTCGGGGCCCGTGGACGGGCGCGCCAGGGCGGCGTTGCGCGACGGGAAACGGCCGAAACGGCGGATGATCTCTCGGTGCGCCCGGGCATGGCGGACGAACCCCGCGCCGCCATCGGGCATCCGCGTGGCCATCAGGCGCACCGCGCGCTCCTGATCCGACAGGCATTCCGAGTGAGTCAGCGGCATGTAGAAGAAATGCCGCGCGGGCGGGTCGATCGCCAGGTCCCAGTTGCGCGACAGGGCCATCTTGGTGGCCGCCAGCGCGAGCCGGTCGCTGGAAAAGGCACGCCCGGTATCGCGGAACATGTTGCGGGGGAACTGGTCGTTCAGGATCACATAGGCCAGCGTGCCGCTGGGATAGGTGAGCCAGAGGCTGAGCGAGCCGTCCTGCGCACGTTCCCACGTTTCGAGGAAACGCTCACGGACCACCTGATCCAGATCGCCGCCCGCATACCAGCCCTTGGGGCCCACTTCGTCGAGCCAGAAGGCAAGGACGTCTTCAGGTTGTGCCATGGGCACTCTCCTCGGTCAGAATGCCCCCCATTGGGGCAAGCGTCACAAAACTGTTATCCACAGGCAACCCGGCTTGTCATCAGGCCGCCCCTCTTGTGTCTTCCATGCCATCATCTGCCTGGTCGATCGCCCATTCCGTCGCAACTTCGAGGGCGACAGGCGAGGCCGTGGGCATGACCGACACATAGGCCGCGGTTTCGTCGACCGGCACCGAGGGCCGCTGCGTCATGCGATACGCGGCATAGGCGGCGATAGACAGCATGAGCGTGGCCACAAACCCCCAGAAGCCGGCCGCCGGGCCGAAGGTGTTCATGAGCCAGCCTGTCAGGACCGGGCCGGCGATGGCGCCGAGCCCGTTTATGAAGATCAGTCCGCCCGAGGCGGCGGCCATGTCGTCTGGGTCGAGGTAGTCGTTGAGGTAGGCGATCAGCAGGGAATAGAGCGGATTGGCCACACCCCCGATCAGGAAGCCCACCACCAGCAGCGCCTGGAAGCTGGCGCCGAAGGCCAGCCCTCCGATCGCGGCCACACCGCCGACAAGTGCCGTCGCAAGGATCAGCAGGCGGCGGTCCATCCGGTCGCTGATCCAGCCGATGGGGAATTGCAGCACGAGCGGGCCGATGAAGATCGCCGAGACGAAGGCGGAAATCTGCGCGACGCTCAGCCCCGCCTCTGTCCCGTAGACCGACGCCATGCCGAACAGCGCCGAGAAGACGCCCCCCAGAAGCGTCATGCCCACGAAAGTCAGCGGCGAGTTGCGGAAAAGCTCGCCCAGGCTCATCGGCTTGGTGGTCTCGAAGGCGGGCGTGGGCGAGATCGACAAGAGGATCGGCGCGAAGGCCAGCGACACCAGCACAGAGGGGATGATGAAGATGGTATAGCTCGCCGCGTCGCCGATGCCGAGGATCGCCTGCCCCGTCACGATGCCCGCCATCTGCACGATCATGTAGGCCGACAGCGTCTGGCCGCGTGTCTCGTTCGTGGCCGAGTTGTTCAGCCAGCTTTCGGCGGTGACATAGACACCCGACAGGCACAGCCCCACGATCACGCGAAACAGGACCCACACATAGGGATCGGTGATGACCGGAAAGAGGATCAGCACCGCCGACAGAAGCGAGCCCAGCGCGGCGAAGACGCGGACATGGCCCACGCGGCGGATCATCTCGGGCGCGGCGCGCGAGCCAAAGAGGAAACCGAGGAAATAGGCCGAGGTGATGAGCGACAGTTCGAGCGTGGAAAAGCCCTCGATCCCGCCGCGCACGCCCATCAGCGTGGCCTGAAGGCCGTTGCCGACCATCAGAAGCCCCATGCCCAGAAGGAGCGCCCAGGAATTTGACAGAACCCGCAGCATCGCTGCCTCCGCGCCCGATTTCGAGAGCCTAGCCGTGGCCCCACCCGCCTGCCTGTTTCACCCGCGACTCAATTGGTCGCGTTTCAACCGCGCGGTAGCAGAAGCGAGGCATCCCCGTAAGAGAAGAAGCGATACTCGCTGGCGATGGCATGGGCGTAAACCTGCCGAATGCGCTCGGACCCCATGAAGGCCGAGACCAGCATCATCAGCGTGGATTTGGGCAGGTGAAAGTTCGTCATCAGCGCGTCGGAGATGCGAAAGCGGTGTCCGGGCGTGATGAAGATGTCGGTGTCGCCCTGCCAGGGCGGCAGGGTGCCGTCGGGCGCGGCGGCGGTCTCGATCAGGCGCATGGCGGTCGTGCCCACGGGCACGATCCGGCCGCCGGCGGCGCGGGTGGCGTTGATCTCGGCGGCGGCTTCGGCGGTGATCTCTCCCCATTCGGAATGCATCCGGTGCTGGCTGACATCGTCGACCTTGACGGGCAGGAAGGTGCCCGCGCCGACATGGAGCGTGACGTGGGAAAAGGTGATGCCGCGCGCGGCAAGCGCGGCCATCAGCGCGTCGTCGAAATGCAGCGAGGCGGTGGGCGCGGCGACGGCGCCCGAACGGCGGGCCCAGATGGTCTGGTAATCCTCGTGGTCCTGCGCGTCGGCGGCGCGGCGCCCGGCGATGTAGGGCGGCAGGGGCATGGCGCCGGCCTGGGCCAGCGCGCCGTCGAAATCCTCGCCCGAGAGGTTGAAGCGCAGGCGCGCGGCGCCGTCATTGTGCGACAGGCATTCGGCGGACAGGCCCGCGCCGAAGATCACGGTTTCGCCGGGCCTGAGCTTGCGCAGGGGTTTGACCAGCGCCGACCAGCTGCCATCCGGCTGGGGCTCCAGCAGCGTGGCCTCGATCCGTGCGGTCGCCTCGCCCCGCTGGCGGGTGCCCGACAGGCGCGCGGGGATCACGCGGGTGTCGTTCAGGACCAGCCGGTCGCCGGGGTTCAGGAAGGACGGCAGGTCGATCGCATGTGCGTCGGTCAGCGCATCGGGCGTGGCCACCAGAAGGCGCGCGGAACTGCGCGGGCGGGCGGGCCGCGTGGCGATCAGTGCCTCGGGCAGATCGAAGTCGAAATCGCTGAGTTTCATTGCGAGACGCGTTCCGGCGGAGGGCGGCGGAAGATGTCGCGGAACATCCCCGGCGTCAGGATCGAGAGCGGATTGACCTGAACGCGCGGGTTGTCCGCCGACCCGGTCATGGTGAAGTTGAAGCCGAAAAGCCCCTCGCCCCGGCGGGTGAACAGCTCTCCGATGCTGTTGACGAAATAGATCGGCGACAAGACGCCCTGCATGTCCATGCGTTCGGTTCCAAGATCGTAGCGCCCGTCAAGCGACAGGCCCAGCGAGGGGCCCACCGCCGCGGCGTTGTAGAGCGTGAGCATGTCGCGCGACAGGGTAAACTCTGCCTCGACGGTATCGAGCCCGATGCCCTCGGCGTTCATCTGGTCGATCAGGCCGACGACGCTGATCGCCGAAAGAAGCTCGGTCAGGGCGGGCGCCTCGACAAGCCGGGTGCCGCGCACCGTGACCCGGCCGTCCTGCTGGCCCGGCCCGGACGGGCGCAGGACGAGATCGAGCGCCCCGCCACGCATGTTGCGCAGGACACCTGCGTCGGCCATGGCCCGGCCCGCGTCCTGGCTGGTGATGCGCACCGCGCTGCCGCCCGGTTCGGGAAGAACGCGCCCGGTGATCTGCGTGCCGCCGTTGACGCGCGCGGTGAACGGGCCGTCAAGCCCGCCTTCGGTGCCGAAACTGCCGGCAAAATCGGTGAGCCGGATCGAATCCGAGATCACGAGACTATCGAGCCGCACTTCGAGCGGGGCCGCGCCTTCGCCGTCGTCGCCGCCGCCGTCCGTCGCGGCGCCCCGTATGTCGGCGGTGCCGCTGCCGATGAGGATCTGCGGCGGGCGGTCGGCGCCCCTGCCCTGGATGGTGATCTGGGCGTCGAGCCAGCCGCCGGCCTGGACGCGGGCAAAGCGCGCCTCGTCCAGCAGGCCGTCGCCACGCAGCGTGACCGTGCCGGCCGCGCTGAGCCCCGGCGCGTCAAGGTCGAGCCGTGTGACGACCGGGGACGCGCCCAGCGTCGCCTCGACCTCCAGCCGGCCGGTGGTGGCCGCGGGCTTGGTCCAGCCCAGCGCCGCGACATTCAGCGTGGCGCGGTTGAGGTCCGAGATCATGCGCACAAGGGGGGGCTCGCCCTTCACGAGATCGATGTCGAACTGACCCGCGGCGCTGCCGCGCACGCTGTCCCGAGGCAGGGCGATCCCGAATTCGTCGAGAAAGGCCTGCGACAGGTCGACCGTGCCCTCGACCCGGCTGCGGTCGCGCCCCTCGTCACCGAAGCGCTTTATCCAGGTGGCGTCGACACTGGCCTGCCCGACGCGGGCCGGGCCGCCGATCTGTATTCCGCCCGGATCGGCGCGCAGCGTCAGGCGGTCCGCCGTCAGGACATGGCCCTCGACCAGCGTGTCCGAGCGCACGTCGGTCAGCGTGCCCCGCACGGTGTAATCGAGATCCTCGGGGCGGATGACCTTGACGATATCGAAGGCCAGCGCGGCCTCGACGAGGGCGGTGCCGGTGGCTTCCTCGGTGCTGCGGCCGGCCTTCTGCATGAGCTCGAACGGCGGCAGGTCCAGCAGCGACAGGGCGGCGGGAATGGGCCCCTGCCCGCGCAGGGCGAAATTGGCGCGCGACGGCTTGGCGGTGACATCGGGGATTTGTAGCAGCGTGCCGCTCACGTCTAGCTGCCCGCCGCTGGGTGCGGTGATGTGGCCCCCTTCCAGCACCATCGTATAGGCATCGTTCAGGACGCTGGCATAGCCGGCGGCCTTCTCGACCGGGGGAAGCTGGGGCATGTAGTGCACCACGCCGTCGCGGAACTTGTAGCTGACCGACAGACGGGGGGCGTCGGCAGGACCGGCGCGGAGCGCCGCCTGCACGTCGTAGATGTCGACGGTTTGCAGGTTTTCCGTCAGCCAGGCCCGCGTGCCACGGGCGAAGGCCACCGGCCAGAGCGCCAGCAGGCGGTCGGGCGCGATCCGGTTCAGCCCCATGTCCATCGCCACGCGCCAGCCGTCGGCATCGGCGGCGACACGGCCCTGCCCGACGAAATGGCTGTCCCCGTCCATGAACGCGATCTGCCCTATATCCACGGTGAACGGATCCAGCCGAAGGCGAAAGTCGAGCGCCGCATCGGCAAAGCTCGCTGGTGTCTCGAACAGGCCATCGGGGTCGAGCGCAAGCGTCTCGGCGCGGAACTGGCCCACCAGCGCACCCGGCCAGCCGGCCCGGAACTCGCGCAGGTAGGCATGGCCTTCGGCGGTGACACGAGCGATATCGCTGTCAAGCGTCAGGCGGTCCACGGTGATCCGCTGGGTCGCGGGATCGAAGGCGAAATGCGCATCGGCCCCGGCAAAGCGCACGGGCCGCGCACCCGGGTCGGGCTGCAACGCCCCGGCGCCGATCTCGAGGCTGGCCATCAGGTCGGCGATGTCGCCGCCGGCCGTGAACTGGGCGTCCAGCGATCCCGAGATCGGGGCGTCGATAACCTCCAGAAACGCGAGGACGGGCGATTGCGCGGCGATGTCGGCGGCCGCCGCGTTCTCGAAGCGCGCGGTCAACCGTGCGCCGCCGTTGCCCTTCAGCGCGACAAGCGACATTTCCAGCGTGGCCAGGTCTTCGGTGCCGTTGAAGACCTCGGCAGTTACACCGATCTCGACCTCTCCCGAGGAATTGTCGACCTCCAGCTGTCCGCCCGTGACCTGCCAGATGCGGCCCGAGCGCGCATCCTCCAGGGAAATCGTCAGTTCGTCCGCGTCGATGCGGGTCACGCCTGACAGCGGATCGGCGGCGAAGGCCGTGTCGAGACTGCCCAGAACCCCCGCCAGCGTTCCGCTGGTGCCCAGCCCGCCCCCGAAGGACAGGTCGAAGGTGCCGTCGGTGCGGCGGCGCAAGGTGATCTGGGCTCCGGACAGGCGCAGGCGGCGTGGCTCGATCACACCCTGAAGCAGCGCGGCGCTGTCCAGTCGGGCACCCAGGCTGTTGAGCCGGGCGATCTCGGCGCCCTGTGCGTCGAAGACGCCGACATTGCGCAGGACCACGCGCGGCAGCGCGCTGGTCGAGATTTCGAGACTGGCGCCGCCAAGGGTGATGCGCGAACCCTCAAGCCCGGCGTTCAGCCGGGTCTCGGCCCGCTCGGTCATCCAATCCGGCAGGCGCAGGTCACGGTCGGTCAGGGTCAGGCCCGCGGTAACCACAAGCACCACCAAGAGCAGGGCGATCGCCAAGGTGCCGCGCCAGAGCCAGCGCAGCGGTCTGCCGCGGCGCACCCCGGTGCCCCGCCGGGCGTCGGTGGTTGTCTCCTGCTCTTTCATTTCCCCACGATCATCCTAGAACGGTCACAAACCCCAAGCCAAGAGGATCCCCAGATGGTCGATGCCGGACATCCCGCCCCCGATTTCACCCTGCCCCGCGACGGCGGGGACGACGTAACGCTTTCCGCGCTGCGCCCCAAGACCGTCGTTCTTTATTTCTACCCCAAGGACGACACTTCTGGCTGCACGAAAGAGGCACAGGGCTTTACCGAGCAGATGTCCGCCTTCGAGGCCGCCGGCGCCGTGGTCATGGGCGTGTCCAAGGACAGCGTGGCCAAGCATGACAAGTTCCGCGACAAGTACGATCTGGGCGTCATCCTTCTGTCGGATGCCGACAGCGATGTCTGTGAGAAATATGGCGTCTGGCAGGAAAAATCCATGTACGGCAAGAAATACATGGGGATCGACCGCTCGACCTTCGTCATCGGCGCCGACGGGACGATCATGAAGGCATGGCGCAAGGTCAAGGTGCCCGGCCACGTGGACGAGGTGCTGGCCGCCGTACAGGCTCTGTGACCGACTGCCTTGCCGAGATGGCCGTCGAGGTGCTGACCACCGCCGACGGCCGCGCGAAGGCGGCGATCTCGCGCGCCCATGCCGCGCGCTGGCGCGAGGCGCGTGCGGCGGGCATGCCGCTGCCGGTGGGACGGGGCGAACCGCCGCTTCGCCCCGCCCGCCCCGCGCGACCCGAACTTTTGTCGCCGCGCGACGTGCCACGGCGGCGGCCCGGCACGCCCGAGGGGCGCCGCGCGATCCTGCACGCGGTGGCGCATATCGAGCTGAACGCGGTCGATCTGCACTGGGACATCGTCGCGCGGTTCTGCCACGTGCCCATGCCGATGGGCTTCTATGACGACTGGGTCAACGCGGCCGACGAGGAATCCAAGCATTTCAACCTTGTATGCGATTGTCTTGAGTCCATGGGCAGCCACTACGGCGCCCTCCCCGCCCATGCCGGCATGTGGCGCGCGGCGGAGGACACGGTGGACGACCTGATGGGGCGGCTGGCGGTCGTGCCGATGGTGCTGGAAGCGCGAGGGCTCGACGTGACCCCGGGCATGATCGAGATCTTCCGCAAGGCCGGCGACACGGGCGCGGTCGCGGCCCTGGAAACCATTTACGCGGAAGAAGTGGCGCATGTGGCCTATGGCTCGAAATGGTTCCACTTCCTGTGCGGCCGCGAAGACCGCGACCCCAAGGACGCGTTCCACGGCCTTGTGCAACGCTATTTCCACGGCGCGCTGAAACCGCCGTTCAACGAGGAAAAGCGGGCCGAAGCAGGCTTGCCGCCGGACTTCTACTGGCCGCTGGCGGACACCGATACGCGCGGAAGCTGAGTGGCGCGATTGGCAAAAAACCGCCTATTTCCCGCTTTTTGCCAGCAAAACATGATGTAGCCCGAAAAAAGTTTGCCACCGCGGTAACGGCTTTGTAAGCAACTGACAGGCGGCGGACCCGGTGGGGACCGGTCTGTCGTCGTGCGGAGGGACAACGGGAAAGAACGACATGGCAGGTGGGGTCCGAGGTCTTTCAGCTCTGCTAGAGCGGTATTTTCCGGAACAGCGCGTCTT
>JAUIIC010000061.1 GCA_030431935.1 Alphaproteobacteria bacterium
AGCGTGGCCATGTCATAGAGCGGCACGTTCTTCTCGACGGTGCCGGTCCAGTCCAGGTCGCCCGCCTGCAGCGTCTGGCCGGTCAGCGCGGCGAAATCGCCGAGGTCGCAGTCGTCTTCGATGAAATAGGCGGGCCCGCGCGTGGCGCGGCGCGATTGATCGTCCATGTTGTCCTTCCCTTTCCGGATCTTGCGCGGGCCTATGGCTCCAGCGCCTTGAGGAATGCGGCAAGCTCGGCATCTTCGATGGCCACCATGTGCTCGGGGGCCGGATAGGCGCCGCTGTCCACGTCCGTCCTGAACTCGGCAAAGGCCGCGATGCGTTCGGCCTGTAGGCGGGCGTATTCGGCGGCGAAATCGCGGTAGCTGCGGGCGTGGCGCGGCTTGTGACCCCGGGTGCAGCCCAGCACGTCCTCGGCGAAGAGGTATTGCGCATGGGCATGCGACCCCGCGCCCATCCCCAGAAGGACGAGCGTCGTGCGCCGCGCGATTTCCGCCGCGACGCGGTCCGGCACGACCTCGAGTTCGGCGCCGATCGCGCCCGCGTCCTCCAGCG
The DNA here is from genome assembly GCA_030431935.1 of Alphaproteobacteria bacterium. Taxonomy (GTDB): domain Bacteria; phylum Pseudomonadota; class Alphaproteobacteria; order Rhodobacterales; family Rhodobacteraceae; genus ASV31. Next base: position 556 of record JAUIIC010000061.1, read on the forward strand.
CGCGGACCTGCCGCCACACCTCCAGCGCGCTGTCGGCGGTCTTGCCCACGGCGCGGAACCCGCCTGTCCAGGTGGCTTTCGACGGGATCAGCCCGACATGGCCAACCACCGGGATACCCTCATGCGCCAGCGCCTCGATCGTGCGCAGGCCGGCGGCGCAATAGACGGCGTCGCCGCCGATGGCGATGGCGCGGTGGGCGGCGCGCAGGTAGTCCTCTGTCGTCACCAGCTCGCCATACAGCAGGCCCACCTGGACAAAGCCGTTGCCCGCCGCCGCGCGCATCTCGGGCGTCCAGACGGGATCGATGATCGACAGAAGGTCGATGCCCGCCGCAGCGGCCGCGCGCGCCTCGTCCCCGGTCTCGACGTAGAGCATCGACAGCCGCCGTGTGCCGCGGGCCGCGCGCAGGTCGGCCACCGTCATCCGGTCGTGCCGCATCAGACCTGCACCATCACGCGCCCGCCCTCGACCCGGACGGGGTAGGTGGCGAGGTTGACGCAGACGGGGGCGCGCTTTGCCTCGCCCGTGCGATAGTCGAACTGCCCGTTGTGCTTGGGGCATTCGATCACGTGGTCCATCACCAGCCCGTCGGCCAGGTGCACCTGTTCGTGGGTGCAAAGCCCGTCGGTGCAGTAGTACGCGTCTTCGGGTGAGCGGTAGATGGCGAATGTGCGCCCGCCATGGTCGAAGCGGATCACGTCCTCTTCGTCGATGTCGTCGGCGGCGCAGGCGTCGATCCAGTCGGCCATGGTCTGGCTCCTTCCAGGGTGTGGGGCGGTCACTCGGCCGGCAGCGCGTGCAGGTCGGCGCGATAGGGGCGCGCGCCTTCGGGCAGCGCACGGGTCAGGAACACGTCCTCGTTGCGCAACTGGCGGATCAGCACCGGGATCATCTCGGCATAGGCGGCGGCGATCGAGGGGCTGGGTGCGGGCAGGTCGTCCTTGATGCGTGCGTGCAGGTCGGGCAGCCGGTGATAGGGCACCATCGGGAACATGTGGTGCTCGATGTGGTAGTTCATGTTCCAGTAGATGAACCGGCTGATCGGGTTCATGTAGACGGTGCGGCTGTTCAGGCGGTGGTCGATCACGTTGTCGGCCAGCCCGCCATGCTGCAGAAGCCCCGTCATCACGTGATGCCAGGCGCCGCACATGCGCGGCAGCCCGATCACCATGAGCGGCAGGATCGACTGCATCGCCAGGGCCAGGGTCAGCGTCGCGGCGTAGATCGCCACCCAGACACGGGCCACGAGCACCACCTTGGACGCCTCGCTTTCGGGGATGTAGGTCGCCTCTTCGGGGTGCAGCCGGCCCGAGGCGTTCAGAAGCATCCGCCCCAGCCCGTTCCACGTGTCGAGGATGCCGAAGAAGGCCAGCCCCAGCCGCAGCAGCGCCGGCGGGCGCATGACGGCGATCTCGGGGTCGCGGCCCACGATGATCGTGTCGGTGTGGTGGCGCGCATGGCTCCACCGCCAGGTGACCGGGTTGCGGATGATCATGAAGCTGGCGATGTGGTAGACCACGGTGTTCATCCAAGGCGTGCGGAAGGCGGTGCCATGGCCGCATTCATGCCAGCGGCTGTCCGAGGCAGAGCCGTAGAGCACGCCGTAGGCCAGCCAGAACGGCACCGACCACCAGGACGGCCAGAGCGCGATGCCGATGCCCGCGAAGGCGATCATGCAGCCGTAGAGAATGACGGTGTCCCGGATCGCCGGCTGGTCGGCGCGCTGCATCAGCGCCTTCATCTCCTTGCGGGGGATGTCGGTGTGATACCACTCGGCCGCCGCCAGGCCGCTTTCGACGGCGCGCCGCGCATCCGGCCCCAAGAGGCTGTAGTCCCGATGGGTCATGGATCGTCCTCCCTTGCGCAAGAGACTATGCACAAGAGGTCTGCCCGACAAAGATGGGGGCATCATGTTTCGCTCAAAAGCCCTCAGGAATGAGGTCTTTTCATGATGGCATTCCATCATGTACACATCACGCATGGCCCGCAGACCGACGATTTCCGATGTCGCGCGCGAGGCCGGGGTCAGCGTGGCCACGGTCGATCGCGTGCTGAACGCCCGCATCAAGGTGCGCGAGGACACGGCGCGCCGCGTGCTGGAGGCAGCCCGCCGCGTCGGCTATCACGCCGCCGGCCTGATCGAGAGCCGGCTGCAGCCCGAATGGCCCCGGATGCGCTTCGGCTTCGTGCTGCACAAGGAGCGGCAGGCGTTCTACCAGAGGTTCCACCAGGAGATCGAGGCGGCCGTGCGCAACGCCACGGGCGTACATGCCAGCGCGGTGATCCGCTATTCCCCGTCCCAGTCGCCCAGCGATTTCATCGAGCTGATGACGGGGCTGAGGGGCGAGGTCGATGCCCTGGCGGCCACGGCCATAACGCATCATTCGGTGACCGACGCGGTGACGGGCCTGCAGGAGGGCGGCATCCCGGTCTTCGCCCTGCTGAACGACTTCGCGCAAGGGGTCCGAAAAAGCTATGTGGGGCTGAACAACGTCAGGGTGGGCCGGATCGCGGCCTGGATGCTTGGCACCGCCGCGCGGCGCCCGGGCAAGCTGGCGGTGTTCGTCGGCGGCCATCGCTGGCACGGGCACGAACTGCGGGAAACGGGGTTCCGCAGCTATTTCCGCGAGTATGCGCCCCAGTTCGAGGTTCTGGACACTCTGGTGAACCTCGAAACCCGGCAGCTGACCTACGAGGCGACGCTGGACCTTCTGGCCCGGCACGGCGACCTGCGCGGCATCTACGTGGCTGGCGGCGGCATGGAGGGCGCCATCGCCGCCCTGCGCGAGGTGCGCCAGCCCGGCGACGTGGCGCTGGTGGTGAACGAACTGACGCCTGAAAGCCGTGCCGCCCTGTCCGACCGCTACGTCGCCATGGTGATTTCGACGCCGCTGGCCCGGCTGTGCCACGACATGATCGGCCTGATGACCGGCGCCGCGCAGGGCGGGCTGGGCGAGCTTGCCGGCCAGTACTTCCTGCAGCCAGACCTCTATGTGCCCGAGTCGATCTGACTTGAGCAATGATGTAAAACCATCATTTCGCTGACGGCGATTCCATCATCGGTGAAAGAATCGCGGCTCGCTTGACTTGACGCGAGAAGCCTCTGCCGCCCATGGTCGCTGCACACGCGCCGCAGAGCGCGAGATCGGGACGCCACGCGAAGGTGGGCGCCCAGGGAGGGAACTTCTTGATGCTGAGCGTCGCGCTCAATCACATGACCGTGCCCGCGTTGCGCCACGATGCGCTGCTTGCCCTGTCCCGGTCGCTGGGCTGCGTGGGGGTCGAATTTCGCAACGATCTTGCCGCCCCCCTGTTCGACGGTGCCGCGCCCGAGACGGTGCGGGCCACGGCCGCTGCGGAAGGCCAGCGCATCCTTGCCCTTGCCGAGGTGAAATCCTTCAACGACTGGTCCGACGCCAAGCGGGACGAGGCCGCGGCCCTGATCGCCACGGCATCCGCCTGTGGCGCCGAGGCCGTGGCGCTGATCCCGCGCAACGACGGGATGGGATGCGGCAACGGCGAACGGCAGGCCAACCTGCGTGTCGCCTTGCGTGAACTGGCGCCGATGCTGGCCGAGGCCGGGCTGATCGGGCTGGTGGAGCCGCTGGGATTTGAAATCTGCGCCTTGCGCCACAAGGCCGAGGCGGTCGAGGCGATCGAGGCGCTCGGCGTCGCGAACCGCTTCCGCCTCGTGCACGACACGTTCCACCACCATCTCGCCGGCGGCGGACCGATCTTTGCCGGGCACACCGGCATGGTGCATGTCTCGGGCGTCGTCGATCCGGTGCTGGCCGTGTCCGAGATGCGTGACGCGCACCGGGTCCATGTCGATGCGCGCGACCGGTTGGGCAACCTTGCCCAGATCGCCGCGCTGCTGGAGGCCGGCTACGTGGGGCCGGTTTCGGTCGAATGCTTCGCCCCGGAGGTTCACGCGCTCGCCGATCCGTCGGCCGCACTTTCGGAAAGTTTCGAATTCATCCGTTCCCACCTGACGGCGGAGGCCGCCTAGGGAGCCGATGGTACTCGCCCGCATCGGGCATCCGGCCGTGAACAATCGGGTGTGGCCGGCACCCTTCTGGGAGGATACTGATGAAGAAGACCCTCATTGTTGCAGGCATCGCCTCGCTTCTTTCGACGGCCGCGATGGCCGAAACCATCGGGGCGTCCATCGCGCGCTTCGACGACAACTTCCTGACCGTCATGCGCAACGGCATGGTCGCCTATGCCGACAGCCTGGACGGCGTCGAGCTTCAGGTCGAGGATGCCACCGACGACGTGGCCAAGCAGCTTGACCAGATCAACAACTTCATCGCCTCCGGCGTGGACGCGATCATCGTGAACGCCGTCGACACCTCGGCGACCGAGGCGATGTCCGCCGCCGCCGCCGCCGCCGGCGTGCCGCTGGTCTATGTCAACCGTCAGCCGATCAATGTCGACAGCCTGCCCGACAACCAGGCGTTCGTGGCGTCCAACGAAATCGAATCCGGCACCCTGGCCGCCTTCGAGGCCTGCAAGCTGCTGCGCGCGGCGGGCAAGGCCGGCGGCGCCGGTGGCTACCTGATGATGGGCCAGCTGTCGAACCAGGCCGCGGTGCAGCGCACCAAGGACGTGGACGATGTGCTTGGCATGGACATGTGCAACTTCATCTCGATCATCGACCGCCAGACCGCCAACTGGTCGCGTGACGAGGCACAGGACCTGATGACCAACTGGCTGTCCTCGGGCGAGCCCTTCGACGTGGTCTTCGCCAACAACGACGAAATGGCCATCGGCGCGATCCAGGCGATGAAGGCCGCCGGCATCTCGATGGAAGACGTGGTCGTGGTCGGCGTCGACGCCACCCAGGACGCGCTTGTCGCGATGCAGGCGGGCGACCTCGACGCGACCGTGTTCCAGGATGCGTTTGGCCAGGGCGAAGGCTCGGTCGACGCGGCGCTGGCGCTGGCCCGTGGCGAAGACGTGGACCAGAAGGTCTACATCCCCTTCCAGTTGGTGACTCCGGCGAACCTCGACCAGTTCCTGAACCGGAACTGATCCCAAAGTCGAATGACAAAAGGCGGCAGGGGGCCACGTGCGCCCTGCCGCTTCCCCACGACCGGGATGCCTGAACCCGGAAGGATTTCCGAGCTAGCAGCAGGAGTGTCACAGATGGCAGAGACCACCCACGGAACGGGCGGGCTGAAATACGACAGTTCCAGGCGCAGTTGGCCCAATGAATTCAATATCTTCATAGCGCTCGTTATCATCGTCGCGATCTTCGAGGTGTTGGGCCAGCTTCTGCCCTACATGAACGGGCAAAGCTTCCTGTTCGACACCAACGACCGCTTCGATTCGATCTTCAACGAGGCGCGGCTTCGGATCATCATCCTGCAGGTGGCCATTATCGGGATCATTTCGCTGGGGGTGACACAAGTCATTATCTCGGGCGGGATCGACCTGTCGTCGGGTCCGCTGGTGGCGGCGACGGCGATGATCGTCATGTCCTTCGCCCAGACCGAACTTGTGAATGGCAACCCCAACCCCAAGGCGGTCTTCGGCGACTGGGCCTTCGACCTCCCCGTGATCGTGCCGATCATCGTGGGCCTGATCTTCGGGGCGTTCATCGGGGCGATCAACGGCATTCTCATCGCCTTCACCCGCATTCCGCCCTTCATCGCGACGCTGGGCATGTTCCTGATCTGCCGTGGCATCGCCCAGTGGTGGACACGCGGTCAACCGGTCTCGTTCCCCACCGAGAGCTATGCGGCTCTGGGTGCCGGCATGATGCCGGTCGTGTGGTTCATCATGTTGGCCGTCGTGTGCCATGTGCTGCTGCGCTACACGGTTTATGGCAAGCACACCTACGCAATCGGCTCGAACGAGGATGCAGCGCGCATGTCCGGCATCAACGTTAGGCGACACAAGGTGCTGATCTACATGATCGCCTCGATGCTGGCCGCCTTCGCCGCGATCATCCTGAGTTCGAAGAACCTGACCGCGCAGTCGGGCATGGGCCTGTTCTACGAACTCTACGCCATCGCCATGGCCGTGATCGGCGGCGTCAGCCTGACCGGCGGGCGCGGCTCTATCATCGGCACCGTCCTTGGGGCGATGGTGTTCGGCGTGATCCAGTCCGGGTTCACCTACATCAAGCTCGATGCCTATTTCCAGATCATGGCCATGGGCGCGATCATCATCAGCGCCGTGGTGCTCGACAAATGGCGCCAGCAGCGCGCCGCAACGCGCATCTGAGGAGACAGCCGATGAGCGACATCATCCTCGAAACCCGCGACCTGACCAAGTACTACGGCGGCGTGCACGCCCTCGAAGGGGCCGATTTCACCCTTCGCAAGGGCGAGCATGTGGCCATCATGGGCGACAACGGTGCCGGCAAGTCCACCTTCGTGCGCCAGATCACCGGCGTGGAACCGCGCACCAGGGGCGAGATCATCTTCGACGGCAAGCCGGTGCATTTCGATGGCCCGCTGGATGCGCGTCAGGCGGGGATCGAAGCCGTGTTCCAGACACTTGCGCTGGCCGACGACCTGGACGTGTCCGACAACCTCTTCCTGGGGCGCGAGAAGACCTGGGCGAACTGGCTGGGGCCGTTCCGGTTTCTGGATTACAAGGCGATGCGGGCCGACACCATCGCGGCGCTGGAAAAGACGGCGGTGAAGATTCCCAACATCCGCAACACCATCCAGTACATGTCGGGCGGCCAGCGTCAGTGCGTCGCCATCGCCCGCACGGCGACCTTTCATTCCAAGCTGACGATCATGGACGAACCCACGGCGGCGCTTGGCGTGCAGGAGACCGCGCAGGTCGAGAACATCATCCGCACGCTCAAGGAACAGGGCGAGCCCTTGATCCTCATCAGCCACAACATGCGGCAGGTGATGGACCTGGTGGACCGGATCATCGTTTTCCGCAGGGGCAGGATCGTGGCCAACCTGAACAAGGACGACACCGACGGGCAGGACGTGGTCGCCTATATCACCGGCGCCAAGACCCAGCCCGAATACGCCGGCGCCGCCTGATGACCCGGGCACATGCCGATAGCGCCGCGGTCGTCACCGGCGGCAGCCAGGGGCTTGGGCTGGCCATCGCGCGCCGGCTGGTGGCCGAGGGCTGCCCGCGCCTGGTGATCGCGGGGCGGGACGTGCCCAAGGGCCGGGCGGCTGCGGACCTGTTGTCCGCGCAAGGGGCCGACGCCGCCTTTGTCGCGGTGGACATGGCCGATGTCACCTCGGTCCGGGCCCTGATCGAAACCGCGGCGGCGCGCATGGGCCGGGTCAACGTGCTGGTCAATGCCGCGGCCTACACCGGGCGCGACTCGATCCTCGACGCCACGCCCGAGCATTGGGACATGATGCAGGCGACGAACGCGCGCGGACCGTTCTTTGCCATCCAGCGGGTCGCCCAGTTGGCCGTCGCGGCCGGTCATCCCGCAGCCATCGTCAACATCCAGTCGATGGCGGCCTATTGCGGGCAGGATTTCCTGGCCAGCTACTCCGCGTCCAAGGCGACGCTGTCTAACGTGACCAAGAACGCCGCGAACGCCTTGCGCGCGCATCGTATTCGCGTCAACGGGCTGAATTGCGGATGGATGAACACGCCGGGCGAGGACGCGGTGCAGAAGAAGTGGCACGACGCCCCCGACGACTGGCTGGAAAAGGCCGCCGCCGCGCAGCCCTTCGGCCAGCTGGTGGAACCCGACGAGGTGGCGGGGCTTGTCGCCTACCTGACGGGCCCCGGCTCCGGCGTGATGACGGGCGCGGTGATCGACGTGGACCAGAACGTGTCCGGGTCCTACCCGGATTGAACAGCGGCCGGACCCCCGGCCAACAAGAGAGGACGGACATGACCGTATCATTTGCCATCCTGGGCGCGGGCCGCATCGGCCGCGTGCACGCCCGCGCCGTCGCCACGACCGAGGGCGCGCGCCTAGTCGCCATCGCCGACCCGGTGGCCGAGGCGGCACGGGACGTCGCCACGCAGTATGGCTGCGACATCCGCAGCATCGACGAGATCGCGGCCTCCGCCGATGTCGATGCCGTGGTGATCTGCACCCCCACCGACACCCACGCCGACCTGATCGAGCGCTTCGCGCGCGCGGGAAAGGCCGTGTTCTGCGAAAAGCCCGTGGACCTGAGCATCGCGCGCGTCCAGGCCTGCCTGAAGGTGGTGGAAGAGACCGGCGCCACGCTCATGGTCGGGTTCCAGCGCCGGTTCGATCCCGATTTCGGTGCACTGAAGGCCGCGATAGATGCGGGCCGCATCGGCAAGGTCGAGATGGTCACCCTCACCTCGCGCGATCCCGGCCCGCCACCCTATGACTACATCACCCGCTCGGGCGGGATCTTCCGCGACATGACGATCCACGATTTCGACGTGGCGCGCTGGCTCCTGGGCGAGGAGGTGGAAACGGTCATGGCCGCGGCCAGCGTGCTGGTGGACGACAAGATCGGCGAACTGGGCGATTTCGACAGCGTCAACGTGATCCTGACGACCGCCTCGGGGCGGCAGGCCACCATCACCAACACCCGCCGCGCGACCTACGGCTACGACCAGCGGATCGAGGTTCACGGGTCCGCCGGATCGGTCTCGGCCGAGAACCACCGCGAGGCGCGGATCGAGATCGCGACCGAAGCGGGCTACACCCGTCCGCCGCTCCTGAACTTCTTCATGTCGCGCTACGTGGCGGCCTACGCCAACGAGATCGCGGCCTTCGTCGCCGCCCTGCGTGACGGTACGCCGCCGCCCACCACGGGGCAGGACGGGCTGATGGCGCTGGCGCTGGCCGAGGCGGCGGTGCGCTCGGTGGCCAAGGGCCGCGCCGTGGCGGTGGCCGAGGTGCTGGAGGCATAGGATGGCACGGCCGCTTGACGTCATCACCATCGGGCGCGCCAGCGTCGACCTTTACGGCACCCAGGTGGGCGGCCGGCTGGAGGACATGGCGAGCTTCGAGAAATACATCGGCGGTTCGCCCACCAACATCGCGGCGGGCACCGCGCGGCTGGGGCTGAAATCGGCGCTCGTCACCCGGGTGGGCGATGAGCACATGGGCCGCTTCATCCGCGAGGAACTGGCCCGCGAAGGCGTCGACGTGCGCGGCGTGGTCACCGACCCCGACCGGCTGACGGCGCTGGTGCTGCTGGGCATCCGGGACGAGGACAGCTTTCCCCTCATCTTCTACCGCGAGAACTGCGCCGACATGGCGCTGTGCGAGGACGACATAGAACCCGCCTTCATCGCCGAGGCACGGGCGGTGGTGGCCACGGGCACGCACCTGTCGCATCCGCGGACCGAGGCGGCGGTGCTGAAGGCGCTGCGCCTGGCGCGCGAGGGCGGGGGGCAGACGGCGCTCGACATCGACTATCGCCCCAATCTTTGGGGGCTGGCGGGCCATGGCGCGGGCGAGGAGCGCTTCATCGCCTCGGACCAGGTGACGGCCAAGCTTCAGGCGCATCTGCCGCTCTTCGACCTGATCGTCGGGACGGAGGAGGAGTTCCACATCGCCGGCGGCACCACCGACACCATCGCCGCGCTGCGCGCGGTCCGCGCGCTGACGCCCGCCACGCTGGTCTGCAAGCGCGGGCCCATGGGCGCCGCCGCCTTCCCGGGCGACATCCCGGACACGCTGGACCAGGGGCAGTCCGGGCCGGGATTTCCCATCGAGGTGTTCAACGTGCTGGGGGCTGGCGACGGCTTCATGTCGGGGCTTCTGAAGGGCTGGCTCGACGGGCAGGACTGGCCCACCGCGCTGACCTACGCCAACGCCTGCGGCGCCTTCGCCGTAAGCCGCCACGGCTGCACCCCCGCCTATCCCAGCTGGGAGGAGCTGCACTTCTTCCTCGGACGCGGCGTGCGGACGCCCGCCCTGCGCAAGGACGCGGACCTGGAGCAGATCCACTGGTCCACCAACCGCAAGGGCGACTGGTCCACCATGCGCGTCTTCGCCTTCGACCACCGCAAGCAGCTCGAGGACATGGAGGGCGCTACGCCCGAGGCCATCGCGGCCTTCAAGGAACTGTGCCTCGACGCCACGCTGCAGGTGGCGCGGGGCCGTCCCGGCTATGGGCTTCTGTGCGACGGGCGGCTGGGGCGCAGCGCGCTCTACCGCGCGGCGGGGCAGGGGCTCTGGATCGGGCGGCCGGTGGAATGGCCCGCCTCGCGCCCCCTGACGCTGGAGCCCGAGATCGGGCCGGATTACGGGGGCTTGCGCGAATGGCCGCTGGAGCATGTGGTCAAGGTGCTTTGCTTCTACCACCCCGACGACGACCCGGCCATGAAGGCCGAGCAGGAGGCCGTGGTCACACGCCTCTTCCATGCCTGCCGCCGCAACCGGCTGGAATTCCTGCTCGAAGTCATCCCGTCCAAGGTCGGCCCCGTGGGCGATGACACCACCGCCGCCGTGATCCGCCGCTTCTACGACATCGGAGTCTATCCCGACTGGTGGAAGCTGGAGCCGATGATCTCGGACGCCGCATGGTCGGCCACCTGCGCCGCGATCACCGACAATGACGCGCATACGCGCGGCATCGTGGTGCTGGGGCTGGGGGCCGAGGAACAGGCGCTGGCCGAAAGCTTCGGCGTCGCGGCGCGCTATCCGCTCGTCAAGGGCTTCGCCGTGGGCCGCACCATTCACGCCCGGGCGGGCGAACGCTTTCTCAGGGGCGAGATTTCCGGGGACGAGGCCGTGCGGATCATGGCCGACACCTACGCGCGGCTTTGCGGCATCTGGGACGCCGCCCGCGCAGGCGCAGGGGAGACCGTGGCATGAAGACGATCCGGCTGACCGCCGCACAGGCGATGGTGCGTTATCTGGGCGCGCAGATGAACGAGGAGGGCGAGCGCTTCATGGCCGGCGTCTGGGCGATTTTCGGCCATGGCAACGTGGCCGGCCTGGGCGAGGCGCTGTATGGCGCGCGCGACGTGCTGCCGACCTATCGGGGCCATAACGAGCAGACCATGGCGCATGCCGCGATCGCCTATGCCAAGCAGTCGGGCCGCCGCCGCGCGATGGCCGTCACGTCGTCCATCGGGCCGGGCGCCACCAACATGGTCACCGCCGCGGCGCTGGCGCATGTGAACCGGCTGCCGGTGCTGTTCGTGCCCGGCGACGTCTTTGCCAGCCGCGCGCCCGACCCGGTGCTGCAGCAGGTCGAGGATTTCGGCGACGGCACCGTCAGCGCCAACGACTGCTTCCGCCCCGTCAGCCGCTATTTCGACCGCATCACCCGGCCCGAACACCTGCTGACCGCGCTGCCTCGCGCCATGTCGGTGCTCACCGACCCGGCAGAGTGCGGCCCGGTCACGCTCGCCTTCTGCCAGGACGTGCAGGCCGAGGCGCATGACTGGCCGGAAAGCTTCTTCGAGCCCCGCACCTGGCACCAGCGCCGCATCCGCCCCGACGAGCACGAGCTGCACCGCGCGGCAGAGGCGATCCGCGCCGCCAGGCGGCCCGTGATCGTGGCCGGCGGCGGCGTGCATTATTCCGGCGCGACGGACGCGCTTGCGGCCTTCGTCGAGGCCTACAAGATCCCCGTCGTGGAAACCCAGGCGGGCAAGTCGGCGCTGCCCTGGGATCACCCGATGAACCACGGTCCGGTGGGCGTGACGGGCGCGGCCTCTGCCAATGCGGTCTGTGCCGAGGCCGACGTGGTGATCGGCGTGGGCACCCGGTTCCAGGATTTCACCACGGGGTCCTGGTCGCTGTTCCGCAACCCTGACCGCAAGCTCATCAGCCTGAACGTCGCGACCTATGACGCGATGAAACACGGCGCGCTGCCGTTGCAATGCGACGCCCGCGACGGCCTGACGGAGCTTTCCGTCGCGCTTCTGGGCTACCGGCCCGAGGCGCCCGATACGGCGCTCAAGACCGACTGGTTCGCGCAGGTCGACCCGCTGACCGACGCGCCGGCGGGCGACGACAACGCCCTGCCCACCGACATGCAGGTGATCGGCGCCGTGCAGCGCTCGGCCGGGCCCGATACCGTGGTCATGTGCGCCGCCGGCACCATGCCGGGCGAATTGCACAAGCTCTGGAAGGCAGGCCGCCCCGGCAGCTATCACATGGAGTATGGCTTTTCCTGCATGGGCTACGAGATCGCGGGCGCCATGGGCATAAAGATGGCCCAGCCCGACCGCGACGTGGTCTGCATGCTGGGTGACGGCAGCTACATGATGGCCAATTCGGAACTGGCCACCGCCGTGATGATGGGCGTCAAGATCACCGTCGTCATCACCGACAACCGGGGCTTCGGCTGCATCAACCGGCTGCAGGTTGCCACCGGCGGGGCAGAGTTCAACAACCTGCTCGACACGGCCGTTCATGCCCAGCCGTCCAACATCGACTTCGCCGCCCATGCCGCCAGCATGGGTGCGGCGGCGGTCCATGTCGCCAGCATCGGGGAACTGGAAGAGGCGCTGGCACGGGCGAAAGAGGCCACCGGCCCCTTCGTCGTCGTGATCGACACCGACCCCTACCCCTCGACCCCGCATGGTGGCACATGGTGGGAGGTCGCCGTGCCCGAGGTCAGCGACCGGGCAGAGGTGAACGAGGCCCGCAAGGGCTATGAACAGAACCGCAAGCTGCAGCGGACCAACTGAGGACCCATCATGGGCGTGAAAATCGGAATCTCTCCGATCGCTTGGCAGAACGACGACCTGCCCGATCTGACGGCGGCCTACACCATGGAACAGGCGCTGCGCGAGGCGCGCGAGATCGGCTATACCGGGGCCGAGCGCGGACAGCGCATGCCCGGCGACACGGAAGGGCTGCGCGCCTTTCTCGACGCCGCCGACATCGCGCTGTGCGGCGGGTGGTGTTCGGGTAACCTGCTGATGAACGACGTCGAGACAGAGATCGCAGCCATCGCCGGGCAGGTGGCCCAGTTCAAGGCGCTGGACGCGCCCTGCATCGTCTACGCCGAATGCTCGAACACCGTGCAGGGCAACCGCGCCGTCGCGGTCAACGACCGCCCGCGCCTTGGCCGGGACGAGGTCATGGCCTACGGGCGCAAACTGACCGAGGTGGCGAAATGGGTGACGGGGCAGGGGCTGCCGATCTCCTACCATCACCACATGGGCACGATCATCGAATCCGAGGACGAGGTGAACTGGCTGATGGAAGGCTCGGGGCCGGAACTGACGCTCTGCTTCGACACCGGGCACCTGCTCTTCGGCGGTGGCGACGTGGCCGCGACCCTGCGGCGCTGGGGTGACCGGGTGCAGCATGTCCATTACAAGGACATCCGCCCCGACGTGGTGGCGGACGTGCGGGCGCGGGGGCTGTCCTTCATAGATGGCGTGATCGCGGGGGCCTTCACGGTGCCGGGCGACGGCTGCATCAATTTCCAGGAGGTGACGGACATCCTGAAGTCCCAGGGCTACGCCGGCTGGATCGTCGTCGAGGCCGAACAGGACCCCGCCAAGGCGCCGCCCTACGAATATTCCAAACTGGGCTACGACCATATCCTGGCATGCTGCGAAAGGGCCGGTCTGGCCATCGACGGCCATGTCTGACAAGGGCGGCTTCGGCCGATTTCTGGACCTGGAGCACCCGTTCTTCCTGCCGGCCTGGCGGCGGGCGGCGGTGGTCGCGCTCTGCCTCGGCTGGGCCCTGGTCGAGCTTTCGGCCGGCCAGTTCTTCTGGGCGATCCTGTTCGGGGCCGCCGGCGCCTATGCCGCCTATGGCTTCTTCGTGGCATGGGATCCCGAGGCCGTGCGCCGCAAACACGAGGACAAGTCATGAGCCAGCTTCTGCGCAAACCCACCGGCACCACCGGCACCACCGGCAAGGTCCACGACATCACGCCCGAGACCGCGGGCTGGGGCTATGTCGGCTTTGGCCTCTACCGGCTGACGCCCGGCGAGACCGTGGCGGAACCCACGGGCGACCGCGAGGTGATCCTGGTGCTCGTCGAGGGCAAGGCCGAGATCGGCGCGGGCGATCGGAGCTTCGGCGAACTGGGCGACCGGATGAACGTCTTCGACCGCACACCGCCCCACGCGGTCTATGTGCCCGGCGGCTCGGACTGGTCGGCCAGCGCCACCACCGCCTGCACGTTGGCGGTCTGCACCGCGCCCGCCAAGGGCGGCCACCCGGCACAGGTCATCGGCCCCGCCGGCATCGCGCTGGAGCCGCGTGGCAAGGGCGCCAACACCCGCCACATCCACAACATCGCCATGGAAGGCCGCGACGTCGCCGACAGCCTGCTGGTGACGGAAGTGTTCACGCCCCAGGGCAACTGGTCCTCCTACCCGCCGCACCGGCATGACGAGGACGACTATCCCAACATGACCTACCTGGAAGAGACCTATTACCACCGCCTGAACCCCGCGCAGGGCTTCGGGGTGCAAAGGGTCTGGACCGAGGACGGCACGCTGGACGAGACCATGGCAGTGTCGGACCATGACGTGGTGCTGGTGCCGCGCGGCCATCATCCCTGCGGCGCGCCCTACGGCTACGAGATGTATTACCTGAACGTCATGGCCGGGCCACTGCGCAAGTGGCGCTTCCGCAACCATCCCGACCACGACTGGATCTTCCAGCGCGACAGCGCCTGAGGGGGCGCGGCGAAAGGGCATTTTCCCAAGGCCCCGTGCTGGGCTATCGTGGCCCCATGCCAGACGCCGTTTCGCACCAGGCCTTTCCCGCGACCGCGCCGCCCGGCGGCTTCGACGATGCCGTCTGGGCCGACGTGCTGCGCGCCGTGGACCGCACCTATGCAGAGCTCGTGTCCTACCAGGACCAGCTGGAAAGCCAGAACGAAAAGCTGGAGGCGCTGCGCCGGTTTCTCGGGTCGGTGCTGGCGTCGGTCTCGGACGCCCTGATCGTTCTGGATCGCAACGGCACCGTGGCAGAGGCAAGCCAGTCGCTCGACACCCTGCTGGCGGTGGGCAAGGCGGGCGCGCTGGGCCAGCCGTTCGCCGCGCTGGTGGCCGAGGGATCGCGCGGGCGCGCCGCCGTGGCCATCGAGTCCGTCCTGCGCAGCCGCACGCCCACCACGGTCGAGGTCGAACTGACCTCGCCTTCCGGGCCCGAACCGTTCGAACTTTCCATCGCCGCGCGGGTGGACCAGCGGGGCAAGCCGCAAGGCGTGGTGCTGACGGGCCGTCCGCTGGGCGAGTTGCGCCGCACCTATGCCGAACTGGAGCAAAGCCACCGCGCCCTGAAAGAGGCGCAGGCCCAGCTGGTCAGGAACGAAAAGCTCGCCTCGCTCGGCCGGCTTCTGGCAGGCGTCGCGCATGAGCTGAACAACCCCATCAGCTTTGTCTACGCGAACACCCACGCGCTGGAGAAATACGCCCAGCGGTTCGAGACCTATTTCGACCGGGTTCAGGCCGGCGCCTCGCGCGAAGAACTGATCGCGCTGCGCGAGGAGCTGCGGCTCGACCGCGACCTGCGCAACCTGCGCAGCGCCATCGACGGGGCGCGCGACGGGGCCGAACGGGTGCGCGACATCGTCGAGGACCTGCGCCGCCTGTCCGCCGAGGGCACCGGCGAGACCGTCGATTTCGACCTGCTGGAGACCGCGCGCATCGCCGCGAACTGGGTCCAGCGCGGCACCAAGCGGGCGGTGAGCCTGTCTTTGCACGGCGATGGCAAGGTCTCGGCGCTCGGCCGTCCGGGGCATGTCCAGCAGGTCGTCATGAACCTCGTTCAGAACGCGATGGACGCGCTGGCAGACACGCCCGACCCGCGCATCGACATTCACGCGTTCCACCGGGACGGCCTCGCGGTGCTTCAGGTCACGGACAACGGGCCCGGCATCCCCGCAGAGTTGCAGGCCAGTGTCTTCGACCCGTTCTTCACGACGAAGGACGTGGGCAAGGGAACGGGGCTGGGCCTGTCGATCTCGCACAAGATCGCCGAGGAGCATGGCGGCAGCCTGCGCCTTTGCGACGAACAGGGGCAAGGCGCATGCTTTCGCCTCGAACTTCCGCAGGGGACGGGCCGATGAACCTCTTGTGGCTGCAATCGGCGGGCTGCGGCGGCTGCACCATGTCGCTGCTCTGCGCCGAGGACCCCAACGTGATCGACCTGCTCGACGGCGCGGGCATCCGCCTGCTCTGGCATCCCGCCCTGTCCGAGGCGACGGGCCGCGAGGTGACCGACCTGCTGGCAGCCATCGCCGGGGGCACCATCCCGCTTGACATCCTCTGCGTCGAGGGCTCGCTTCTGCGCGGGCCGAACGGCACGGGCCGCTACCACATCCTGTCGGGCACCGGACGGCCCATGATCGACTGGGTGCGCGACATGGCCCATGTCGCGCGCCACGTCGTCGCGGTGGGCACCTGCGCGGCCTTCGGCGGCGTAACCTCTGCCGGAGAGAACCCGGCCGATGCGGTCGGCCTGCAATTCGACGGCAGCCATGCCGGCGGGCTTCTGCCGCCGGAGTTCCGGGCGGCGGGCGGCCTGCCCGTGGTCAACATCGCGGGCTGCCCGACCCATCCCGGCTGGGTGACGGAAACGCTGATGCTGCTGGCCGACGGCAAGCTGACCGAGGCCGACCTCGACGGCTACGCCCGCCCGCGCTTTTTCGCCGACCACCTGGTGCACCACGCCTGCCCGAAGAACGAGTTCTACGAGTACAAGGCCAGCGCCCGCCACCTGTCGGAAATCGGCTGCATGATGGAAAACCTCGGCTGCGTCGGGACGCAGGCGGTGGGCGACTGCAACATCCGCACCTGGAACGGCGAGGGCAGCTGCACCCGCGCGGGCTATCCCTGCATCAACTGCACCGCGCCCGAGTTCGAGGAACCGCACCACGCCTTCACGGAAACGCCCAAGTTCGCGGGCATCCCGGTTGGCCTGCCGTCCGACATGCCCAAGGCGTGGTTCATGGCGCTGGCCTCGCTGTCGAAGGCCGCGACGCCCGAGCGGATCGGCACCAACGCGGTCGCCGACCGCATCCGCGTGCCACCCAGCCTGAAGACCCCGCGCAGATGACCGCCCGGCTTGTCGTCGGTCCCTTCAACCGCGTCGAGGGCGACCTGGAAATCCACCTCGACGTGGCGGACGGACAGGTCGCCGCGGCACGCGCCAACTCGCCCCTGTTCCGCGGGTTCGAGAGGATGCTTCTGGGCAAGGACCCGCGCGACGCGTTGACGATCACGCCCCGGATCTGCGGCATCTGTTCGATCAGCCAGTCGGCGGCAGCGGCGCGCGCGCTCGCGGACGCCGGCGGCGGCACGCCCTCGATCCACGGGGCCCGCATGGCCGCGCTGCTGCACGGGGTCGAGAACACCGCCGACCACCTGACGCATTTCTACCTGTTTTTCATGCCCGATTTCGCCCGCCCCGCCTATGCCGGGCACGCCTGGCACGCCGAGGCGGTGACGCGCTTCACCGCGGCCGAGGGCGGGGCGATCCGCGCCGCCGTCGAGGCGCGCGCGCGGCTTCTGCACATCGTCGGGCTTCTGGGGGGCAAGTGGCCGCACACGCTGGCGATCCAGCCCGGCGGCATCACGCGCGCGCCGGGCATGCGCGACCGGATGCGCATGGCACTCAGCCTGAAGGGGTTCCGCCGGTTCCTGGAAGACACGCTCTTCGGTGCCCCGGTCGAGGCCTTCACGGACCTGTCCGATACCGATGCGCTGATGGGCTGGACCACGGGCGACGCGGGCCGCTTCCTGCGCATCGCCGCCGACCTGGATCTCGCCGCCATGGGGCAGGGGGCCGGGCGCTACCTGTCCTTCGGCGCCTATCCCGGCCCGGACGGTCCCGCCTTTGCCGCCGGGACATGGATGGACGGCGCGCCCGGTCCCTTCGACCCCGCCGCGATCACCGAGGACCTGAGCCACGCCTGGATGCTGGGCGAGACCGCGCACCCCTCGCGCGGCGACACCCGCCCGGACGAGGACATGCGCGAAGACGCCTACAGCTGGTGCAAGGCGCCGCGCCTGAACGGCGCGACCATGGAAACCGGCGCGCTGGCTCGGCAGGTCATCGACGGACACCTCCTTGCGCGCGACCTTGCCGCCGGGGGCGGGGGCGTGCTGGCCCGCGTGGCGGGGCGGCTTCTGGAAATCGCGCGGCTCCAGCCGATGCTCGAGGCCTGGGTCGACGGGATCGAGCCCGATGCGTCCTTCATGGCCGAGATGCCGCCCTTGCCCGACAACGGCGCGGGAGTGGGCCTTGTCGAGGCCGCGCGCGGCGCGCTGGGCCACTGGCTCAGGATCGAGGGGGGGCGCATCGCCGGTTACCAGATCGTCGCGCCCACCACCTGGAACTTCAGCCCCCGCGACGCCACGGGCACCCCCGGCCCGGTCGAGGCCGCGCTGGTCGGCGCGCGGGTGGGCGCGGACGAGGACACGCCCCTGTCGGTCCAGCATATCGTGCGCAGTTTCGATCCATGCATGGTCTGCACGGTTCACTAGGCGCTTCTGCCCGCGCGGCGCGTCCGGTGGCCGCGCCGGGCCGTGCGCCCTTGCGCCCGGACCACGCGGCATGACGCATTCGGGCCGACGCATCCGCGTGCGCGGGCAGGTGCAGGGCGTGGGGTTCCGGCCCTTCGTCTGGCAACTGGCGCAAGAGATGGGCGTGGCGGGCGAGGTGCTGAACGACCCCGAGGGCGTGTTGATCCATGCCATGGGCGGCGATCTTGGCGCCTTCGAGGCCGCGCTGCGCGACCGGGCCCCGCCCTTGGCGCGCGTGGACGCCGTGGAAGGCGGGCCGCATTGCTTCGAGACGGTGCCGGAAGGCTTCGTCATCGCCGCATCGCAGGGCGAGGGCGCCGAGACCCGCGTGACGCCCGACGCCGCCACCTGCGCCGATTGCGCCGCCGAGATCCGCGACCCGGCAGAGAGGCGCGCGGGCTATGCCTTTGCCAATTGCACCAACTGCGGGCCGCGCTTCACGATCCTGAACGGGTTGCCTTATGACCGGGCGCGCACGACCATGGCGGCCTTCGCGCTGTGCCCCGCGTGCCGGGCGGAATACGACGACCCCGCCGACCGCCGCTTTCACGCCCAGCCCGTCGCCTGCCCGGCCTGTGGCCCGAGGCTCTGGCTGGAAGAGGGCGGGGCAGAGGTCGCGGGTGATCCGATCGCGCTGGCCAGCGAAAGGCTGCGCGCCGGCGCGATCCTCGCCGTCAAGGGGCTGGGGGGGATGCACCTGGCGTGCGACGCCGCCAACCCGCAGGCCATCGCGACCTTGCGTGCGCGCAAGCGCCGCCCGGC
>JAUIIC010000062.1 GCA_030431935.1 Alphaproteobacteria bacterium
CGCCGCGGCAGGCCTGAAACCGGAATGGGACCGCCTGATCCGCGATCTCGACAGGCTCCAGTCAGCCACCCTTGAGCAAAACGGCCGGCGCATCACCACGCGCACCCATGTCCAGGGCGAGGTCGGCCGTGTCTTCCAGGCGGCAGGCATCGCCTTGCCGCCCACCCTTGTTGAGGCCACCTGAGGCGTCGTCGTCAACCTTCCCAGTACTGGAATGTAGTGCAAACACCCGCAAGCGGGAGCGTAACGCATTGACACTTAACATTTATTGAAAAGTCACTGTTCAAGTCGGGCATGACACCCGGGTCGAGTGGCTTGCCACCGGCGAGGGGATACTGGGAACCAGCCGCGACTACCTGGCCAATGTCGTGGTGCATCTGCACGACATGGGGATTCCGGACCCGGCGCTGGATGCGCTTCTGGCCGAGGTGGATGCGCGGCGCGCAGGGCGGGGCTGACGGCGCAGCCCACCAAGGCTTTGATTGGCGGGGACTGTCTGTCATGGTGCTGGCATCCATTGGCATCCGGACCGTCGCGACATGACGTTGGAGCTGACACTTCTGGGCAGGTTCGAGGCACGGCGCGATGGCGTGCCGGTGCCCGTGGCCTCGCGCCGGGGGCGGGTGCTGCTGGCGGCGATGGCGCTGGATCCGGGGCGCAGGATCACGCGGGACCGGGCGGTGGCGCTGCTTTGGCCCGACCGGGACGAGGCGCAGGGGCGCGCCTCGCTCAGGCAGGAATTGTCGGGGCTGCGGCGGGCCGTCGGGGCGGATGTCCTGTGCGCCGACGCCGAGGCGCTGTGGCTGGTGCCCGGGGCGGGCGTGACCTGCGATGTCTGGGCGCTGACGGCGGGGGGCGACCCGGTGGCGGCCTTCGCGGCCTGGGGCGGGCCGCTGCTGGACGGAATCGACCTGCGGCTCGACACGGTGGAGGACTGGCTGGAGACGGAACGGCGCGACCTTGCCGCGCTGGCGACGCGGCTGGGCGAGGCGGCGGTCGAGGCGCTGTCGTCCGGCGGCGATGCGTCGGCGCTGGCCCAGGCCGAACGGCTGGCACGGCTGGACCCGCTCAACGAAGTCGCGCTGGGCGCGCGGATGCGCGCGGCGGCCGGGGCCGGGCGGGTGCCGGACGCGCTGCGGCTTTATGACGGGCATGTGCTTCGGCTGCGCGAGGATCTGGACAGTGCGCCGGGCGCTGCCCTGACGGCGCTGCGCGACGCCATCGCGGGCGGCGGGGCCAAGCCCGCGCCGGACGTGGAGCGCGCCATCTTCCAGCGCCCGCCGGTCCTGTTGATGGGGTTCGATGCGCTCAGCCAGGACGAGGGCGACCGGCTGATCGCGCTGGGCCTTGCCGAGGACCTGCGCACGACGCTCAGCCACTGGCGCTGGTTCCCCGTCATCGGGCCCGAGGCGGTGGGCTGGAAGACCGGCCGGGACGGCGACCTGCGCGAGATCGCGGGCGCGGTCGGCGCGGCCTATGCGGTCAGCGGCAGCCTGCGCCGTGCGGGCGACAGGGTGCGCATCAGCGCCAACCTGACAGAGGTCGCCAGCGGGCGCCTGATCTGGTCTCAATCCATCGACGGGCGGATGGACGACATCTTCGAGATGCAGGAGGCCGCCAGCCGGTCCATCGTGGCGCAGCTGGAGCCGGAGTTGTTGCAGGCCGAAGCGCGCCGGATCGAGCGCGCCCCGCCCGGAAGCCTGACGGTCTGGCACCTGTTCCTGCAGGCCCAGGAAAACGAGCGGCGCGCGGGCGACGGCTATGGCACGCCCGAGGCCAACCGCGAACAGGCGCGGCTGATGCAGGAGATCATCGCGCAGGAGCCGGGACAGGCCCGGGCCTGGGCGTGGCTGTGCCGTTGCCACTGGCGCGAGGTCATCATGGGCTGGGCCGAGGATCGCGAGGCCGCAATCAGCGCGTGCCTCGATGCGTCGGAAACGGCCATGCGCCTCGACCCGCAGGAGTGGGACGCGCGCACCTACCACGCCCTGGCGCTGCTGTTCGGGCGGCGCGAGGGGGGCAAGGCGCGGGTCCATGCCGCCGAGGCGGTGCGGCTGAACCCTTCGGCCGTCATCGCGCGTCACGCGATGGGCTGCGTGCTGGAAAACATCGGCTGCCCGGACGAGGCGCTGGAGCATCTGGAGGCGGTGTTCCGGCTGAACCCCAACCATGGCGGCGCGGCGGCGGTGCTGGGCGATATCGTCACCTGCAACAGCCTGCTGGGCCGTCACGACGCTGCCGTGGAGGCCGCGCTGCGGCTGGTGGCGATGGCGCCGGGCTATTCGCGCGGGCTGCAACGTGCGGCCTCGGCACTGGCGCTGGCGGGTCAGGATGACGTCGCTTTCGATGCCGTTAGGCGCCTGTTCGACGCGCAGCCCGATTTCACCGAGGACTACGTGCGCGCAACCTATCCCTTTGCCCGGCCCGAGGATCTGGAGTTGTTCGTCGAGGGCCTGCGGCGGGCAGGCGCGCTGGACTAGCGGGGCGGCGGGCCGCCTGCGGCTTGACCCGCGCGCACGTGCCGCCTAGGCGGAGACAACCCAGCGAAAGGCCCCAGGATGCCCACATTCACCGCGCTTACCACATTGTCCGGCCCGGACGCCGCCGAAGCCCTTGGCGAGGCGATGGAGCGGATGGTGCCGGAGCCCGACGGCGTCGGCGTGTTCGAGCTGGAGGACGGATCGGGACTGTGGGAAGTGGGCGCCTATTTCACCGCCGCGCCCGATGCAGCCGCGCTGGCGCTTCTGGCGACGGCCTTCGGCGCGCGGCCCTTCACCGTGTCGGAGCTGCCCGAGACCGATTGGGTGGCCAAGGTGCGGCGCGAACTGTCGCCCGTGGTGGCCGGGCGGTTCTTTGTCTACGGCAGCCATGATGCGGACAAGGTGCCCGCGGATGTCGTCGCGCTTCATATCGAGGCGTCGATGGCCTTTGGCACCGGCCACCATGGCACCACGCAGGGATGCCTGACCGCGCTTGACGCGCTGGTCGAGGCGGGCGTGGCCCCGGAGCGGGTTCTGGACCTTGGCTGCGGCACCGCGGTGCTGGCGATGGCGGCGGCGCGCATCTGGCCGGAGGCCGGGGTGCTGGCCAGCGATATCGACCCCGTCGCGGTCGAGGTGGCCGAGGCCAACCTTGCCGCCAACGGGCTGACCGGCGCGGTGCGCTGCCTGGAGGCGGTGGGCCTCGATCACCCCGAACTGGCGGCTGCCGCGCCCTACGGGCTGATCTTCGCCAACATCCTGAAGGGTCCGCTGGTGGAGCTTGCGCCCGGGATCACCGCGGCCGCCGCGCCGGGCGGGCACGTGATTCTGTCCGGCATCCTGAACGATCAGGCGGACGAGGTGATCGCGGCCTATCGCGAGGCTGGAAACGATCTGGCAGAGCGTCGTGTGATTGGCGACTGGACGACCCTCACCCTGACCCGGATTTGACGCAATTTGGCCCGATATCGGGCCCAACCGGGGCGCTTGCCCCATTTTTGCCACATTTCGAGCCGATTCCAGCCTTCGTCGGTGGGGGCCGGCAACGAAAGTGGTGGCGATGTTTGGTGTGTTTCACAGGTCTTCCCGGTCCCGTTCGGCGCGCCGATCAAGCGGCGAAGTGCTGATCCTGAACACCGATGGCAGCGTGCTTGTGGATCGCAGGCGTGGCCGGCTCGGCTGGCGCCCGACCCTTCCGGTGAAGCCCATCATCCAGATCGCCCTTGTGGTGACAGCCGTGAAGCTGCTTCTGTTGGCAGACCTTGGCGCCGGCGAATACAACCAGCGCATCGCCAACCTGCGCGACGGGCCGTGGTATGCCTGGCTGGGCTCTTACATTCTCGTACTCGATCCGATCACCACGAACGTGGTGTCCGACCTGACCCGCTGGACGCGCTGAGGCAGGCGTCAGGCAAGCAAAAGGCCGCGCGACCGGTGGGGTCGCGCGGCCTTTTCATGCCCGCAGGCGGGGGCGTGTCAGTAGTGCATATCGCGCAGGACACGGTCGATATCGGAGCGGCTCAGCCCGATGTCGTCGAGCTCGCGATCGCTCAGCCTGTACAGTTCTTCACGCGTGCGCTGGATCGCGATCCGGTTCATGATCGCGGCGAAGGTTTGCGCGAAGGTCGTGAAGAGGCCGGCGCGGCCCTTGGCGATATGGGTGTTGTCGTAGGTGGTCATCTTTGCATCTCCGTTCGGGGCGCTGCATGGGGCGGCGCGCTGTATCGAGCCGTGCAGGTATGCCCGGGACCCGCAGTCAGCAAGACGTCTAATGCGCATGCCGCATATGCAAAAAGCTCATGGCTGATCTCATCGTTCCTTCCTTGAAATACAGGCGTTCTCCCTCATGCTGCATCGCGGCATGACAGGGGCTTCGCGGTGCCGTCGTGTCGCCGGGCGGTCCTTGGGACTGGTAGATGTTCACTTTTCGTGCTAATCGCGGGACAACAACGAACGAGCAGGGGCAAGCGATGCGGGTGATCGGAATCGACCCCGGGCTGCGGATCACGGGTTGGGGCGTGATCGAGACGGTCTCGGGGCGCATCGCGCATGTGGCGAACGGCGTCTGCCTGTCCGAGGGCGCGGACCTTGCGGCGCGGCTTCTGAGCCTTCACAGCCAGCTGACGGAGGTGCTGGCGCGCCATGCGCCCGACACGGCGGCGGTGGAACAGACATTCGTCAATCGTGACGCGGCGGGCACGCTGAAGCTGGGGCAGGCGCGCGGGATCGCGATGCTGGTGCCCGCGGCGGCGGGGCTGCCCGTGGGCGAGTATGCCCCCAATGCCGTCAAGAAGGCGGTCGTGGGCGTCGGGCACGCCGACAAGCGGCAGGTCGATCACATGGTCCGCCTGATGCTGCCGGGGGCCGAGATCGCGGGGCCGGATGCCGCCGATGCGCTGGCCATCGCGCTTTGCCACGCGCATCATCAGCAATCGGCGGGCCGACTGGCGGCGGCGCTGGCGCGGGCGGGCGCATGATCGGGCGGCTGTCGGGACGGCTGGCCTATGCCGCCGCCGATCACGTGATGATCGACGTGGGCGGCGTGGGCTATGTGGTGCATGTGTCGGACCGCACGCGCATGGCGCTGCCCCCGGTGGGCGAGGCGGTGTCGCTCTGGACGGACCTGCTGGTGCGCGAAGACCTGTTGCAGCTTATGGGGTTCACCACGCTGGTGGAGAAGGAGTGGTACCGGCTGCTGACCACGGTGCAGGGCGTGGGTGCCAAGTCGGCGCTGGGCATCGTCGGCGCGCTGGGGCCGGACGGCGTCAGCCGGGCGATCGCGCTGGGCGACTGGGCGTCGATCAAGGCCGCGCCGGGCGTGGGCCCGAAGATCGCGCAGCGGGTGGTGAACGAGTTGAAGGACAAGGCGCCGGGCGTGATGGCGATGGGCGCCACGGCTCCGGCGGTGCAGGCCGGACCTGCGGTCTCTGGCGCGGTGATCGAGCCTGTGCCCATGGCCTCCCCCGGCGGGGCGCCCCCGGCGCAGGCCGAGGCGATGTCGGCGCTGGGCAACCTTGGCTACGCCCCCGCAGAGGCCGCGCGCGCCGTGGCCGAGGCGCTGGACGAGGCGACGGGGGCGGACACCGCGGCACTGATCCGGGCCAGCCTGAAACGCCTGGCGCCAAAGGGGTGAGGGATGACAGAGCCTGATCCCACCTTGCGCCCCGAACGCCGGCCCGAGGACGCCGACCGCGCCATGCGCCCGCAGGTCCTCGACGATTTCGTCGGCCAGGCCGAGGCGCGCGCGAACCTGCGCGTTTTCATCGAAAGCGCGCGGCGCCGGGCCGAGGCGATGGACCACGCGCTGTTTCATGGGCCGCCGGGGCTGGGCAAGACCACGCTGGCGCAGATCGTGGCGCGCGAACTGGGGGTGAATTTCCGCATGACCTCTGGCCCGGTGCTGGCGCGGGCGGGGGACCTGGCGGCGATCCTGACCAACCTGGAAGCGCGCGACGTGCTCTTCATCGACGAGATCCACCGGCTGAACCCGGTGGTCGAAGAGGTGCTTTACCCCGCTATGGAGGATTTCGAGCTGGACCTCGTCATCGGCGAGGGACCGGCGGCGCGCACGGTGCGCATCGAGTTGCAGCCCTTCACGCTGGTGGGGGCGACGACGCGGCTAGGGCTACTGACCACGCCCTTGCGGGACCGGTTCGGGATTCCCGTGCGATTACAGTTCTATACCGAGGCCGAGCTGACCGACATCGTGGCCCGCGGCGCGCGGGTGATGGGCATTCCGGCAGAGCCGGAGGGCGCGGCCGAGATCGCGCGGCGGGCACGTGGCACGCCCCGGATTGCGGGACGGCTGTTGCGCCGGGTGGCCGATTTCGCGCTGGTCGAGGGCGACGGGCGGCTGACACGGGCGGGGGCCGACCACGCGCTGACGCGGCTCGGTGTGGACGATCTGGGGCTCGACGGGGCCGACCGCCGCTACATGCGGCTGATCGCCGAGCATTACGGCGGCGGGCCGGTGGGGATCGAGACCCTGTCGGCGGCGCTGTCGGAGAGCCGCGACGCGCTGGAAGAGGTGATCGAGCCCTACCTGTTGCAACAGGGGCTGATCCAGCGCACGCCGCGCGGGCGGATGCTGGCCGCGGGCGCCTGGCGACACCTGGGCCTTGCCGCGCCGCGCCTTCCCGGAGACGCGCCGGACCTGTTCGGAAAGTGAGCGACCGGCGGCCGAAACGGACGTCGGCATTGCGTCGGCACAACGTCGGCACAACGTCGGCGCGCGGGCCGGCGAGGTGGGTGCGGGGGACGCGGCGGCGGGGGCATCGAGCCCCCTTCGCCGCGGGCCTCCGGCGGGAGTATTTTCGAACAGAAGAAGACGGGGGCGGTGTCCTTGGCGGCCATGGGGGACGCGGTGCTGCCTGAGGCGATCGCCGACTGGTTCGCCGCGCGGGGCTGGGCGCCGCATCCGCACCAGCTGGAGATGCTGGCGCGGGCGGGCGATCCGGCGACGCTGTTGATCGCGCCCACGGGCGGCGGCAAGACCATGGCGGGGTTCCTGCCGACGCTGGCGGCGCTGGCCGACGGCGGGCGGGGCGGGCTGCACACCGTCTATGTCTCGCCCCTGAAGGCGCTGGCCGCCGACATCCGGCGCAACCTCTCGGGGCCGATCGCCGAGATGGGGCTGCCGGTCCGGGTCGAGGATCGCACCGGCGACACGCCCGCCACGCAGAAGAAGCGCCAGCGCGCCGATCCGCCGCATATCCTGCTGACCACGCCCGAAAGCCTGGCGCTGCTGACATCCTACGAGGATGCGGCGCGGATGTTCGCGGGGCTGGAGCGGGTGATCGTGGACGAGGTGCACGCGCTGGCCGAATCGAAGCGCGGCGATCAGCTGATGCTGGCGCTGGCGCGGTTGCAGACGCTGTGTCCGGGCCTGCGCCGCGTCGGGCTGTCGGCCACGGTCGAGGACCCGCCGGCGCTGGCGCGCTTCCTGGCGCGACATCCCGATCCTTGCGCGATCCTGCAGGCCGATCCGGGGCCCGAGCCCGACATCGCCATGCTGGAGACCGAAACGCCGCCGCCCTGGTCGGGGGGTGGCGGGGCCCATGCCATCGGGGCGGTGCTGGAGGAGGTGCGGCGGCATCGCACGACGCTGATCTTCCACAACACGCGGGCGCAGGCCGAGATCTTCTTTCGCAACCTTTGGCTGGCCAACGAGGACGATCTGCCCATCGGCATCCACCATGGCAGCCTGTCGCGCGAGCAGCGCCTGCGGGTCGAGGCGGCGATGGCGGCGGGGGCGTTGCGGGCGATCGTCTGCACCGGGTCGCTCGACCTGGGCATCGACTGGGGCGACGTGGACCTGGTGATCCAGGTGGGCGCGCCGAAGAACGTCAAGCGGCTGGTGCAGCGGATCGGGCGCGCGAACCACCGCTACAACGCGCCGTCCAAGGCGCTTCTGGTGCCCGCGAACCGCTTCGAGATCGTCGAATGCGTGGCCGCGCTGGCGGCGGTGCGGGCGCATGACCTGGACGGGGACCCGCGCGGGCCGGGGCCGCGCGACGTGTTGTGCCAGCACATCCTGATCGCCGCGTGCGCGGGGCCGTTCGATGCCGACGCGCTTTATGCCGAGGTGACGGGGGCGGGGCCCTATGCCGGGCTGGCGCGGGCGCCGTTCGACGCCTGCCTGGAGTTCGTGGCGACGGGGGGCTATGCGCTGCGGGCCTATGACCGCTGGCAGCGGTTGCGCCAGCGCGCGGACGGCCTGTGGGAGTTGCGCGACCCGCGCGCGGCGCGGCAGATCCGGATGAACATCGGCACGATCCAGGACACCGACCTCGTGAAGGTGCGGATGCGCGGGCGCGGCGTGCCGCTGGGCGAGATCGAGGAGGGCTTCGCGGCGACGCTGACGCGCGGCGACACCTTCCTGATCGGCGGGCAGGTGGTGCGCTACGAGGGCCTGCGCGAGATGACGGTGGAGGTCAGCCGCGACCCGGGCCGGACGCCGAAGATCGCCACCTTCATGGGCACGAAATTCGCCACCTCGACGCAGTTGTCGGACCGCATCCTGTCGATGTTCCGGCAGGCGGACTGGCCCGAGTTGACGGGGCATACCGCAGACTGGCTGGCGTTGCAGCGGCGGGTGTCGCGGCTGCCGGAACGCGACCGGCTGCTGGTGGAGAGCTTTCCCCATGACGGGCGGGAGCATGTCTGCGTCTACGGGTTCGCGGGGCGCAACGCGATGCAGACGCTGGGGCTGCTTCTTACCCAGCGGATGGAGGAGTTGGGGCTGGCGCCGATGGGGTTCGTCTCGACAGATTACGCGGTGCTGATCTGGTCGCTGGAAGCGCTGGAGGATCCCGCGCCGCTGTTCGAGGCCGGCGCGCTGCGGGAGGGGTTCGAGACATGGCTGGCGGGCAACGCGGTGATGAAGCGCACCTTCAAGGCCAGCGCGGTGATCGCCGGGCTGATCGACCGGATGACGGCGGGGCAGCGCAAGAGCGGGCGGCAGGCGACGTTTTCGTCCGACATCCTGTACGACACCTTGCGGCGGCACGATCCGGGGCATGTCCTGCTGGAGATCACGCGCGAGGAGGCGATGAAGGGGCTGGTGGATTTCGGGCGCATCGAGGAGATGCTGGCGCGCACCGCGGGGCGGATCGACCATGTGCGGCTGGAGCGGGTGACGCCGCTGGCCGCGCCGCTGTTCCTCGAGGCCGGGCGGGTGCCGGTGCAGGGCGTGGCGACCGAGCGGCTGGTGGCCGAGGAGGCGGCGCGGCTGATGGCGATGGCGGGGCTGGGCGGCGATGAATGAAGGCTTGCAATCGGGCTTCGGGCGGGGGATGGAACGGACCATGAACGGGCACTGGTTCACCCTTGCCGGCGCGCGGCTGGAAGCGCGGCCTTCGGGCGCCCTGTGGTGGCCCGAGGCGGGGCTTATGGCGGTGGCGGACCTGCACCTGGGCAAGTCCGAGCGGATCGCGCGGCTGGGCGGTGCGCTGTTGCCGCCCTACGAGACGCGGGACACGCTGGCGCGGCTGGACGAGGAGATCCGGGCGCTGGCGCCGCGCATCGTGGTGTGCCTTGGCGACAGCTTCGACGACCGGGCGGCGGCGGAAAGCCTGACCGAGGACGAGATGCTGGCGCTGGCCGGGCAGATGGCGGGGCGGAGCTGGATCTGGATCGCGGGGAACCACGATCCGGGGCCGGTCGACCTGGGCGGCACGCATCTGGCCGAACTTCCGCGCCCGCCGCTGGTGTTCCGGCATATCGCCCGGGCGCGGGCCAGCGGCGAGGTCTCGGGGCATTACCACCCAAAGGCGGCGGTCCGGGCGAAGGGGCGCCAGATCTCGCGGCCCTGTTTCCTGTATGACGCGGACCGGGTGATCCTGCCGGCCTTCGGCACCTATACGGGCGGGCTGCGCTGCGATGCGCCCGAACTGGTGCGGCTGATGCGGGGCGAGGCGGTGGCGGTGCTGACGGGGCAGGCGGCGGTGCCGATCCCGATGCCGGGGCGGACGGGGCGCTGACGCGTCAGAGCCAGCCGGCGCGGGCGACCTCTTCGCGATACTTGCGGCTGACGGGGATCGTGCTGCCGTCCACCAGATCGAGGAACACGCGCCCGTTGTCGCGGCGCGCGCCCTTCACGGCGCCCCGCGCGACCCAGTGCGAGCGGTGGACGCGCACGCCTTCCAGCCCCTCCATTTCGTTCAGGGCGTCCGAGAAGCGCAGCAGCACCCGTTCTGTCCCGTCAAGCGCGCGGACGTCGATGTAATGGTCGTCGGCGCTGACCGCGAGGATCTCGTCGGCCGACAGGTTGGACAGCCGCTGCGTCAGGCGCGGCTTCGGGTCCGTCTCGGACGTGTCCCCGGACTGGCCCCCAGGGCCGGACGATGCCCTGGCCCAGCCTACGCGCTGCATCACCAGCCGGGTGGAGGAGATGGAGAACCCGATCACCGCCACATGAAGCAGCATCTCTGGATAGGGATGATGCCAGGTGTCGTGATCGAGAAACGGCACCAGCACAAGCCAGGTCACGGGTGTATAGAAGGCGACCATCCCGAGGATGAGGAACGCCTCTGACTGCATCGGCCCGGCATCTGGAAGCAGGCGCCGGCGTGCAACGCGGCAAGCCGCTTCGAGCAGGATGGCGGAGCCGGTGATCGTCGGCCAGAAGACGCTTCGTTCGGCGAGGGTCATGCAGGCGCCTGTCTCGAACGGGCCCGCGATGGTGGCTACAAGGCTGACTGAAATCCACAGGGGCAAGAGCACCGGGTGGCCAAGCGCCACACGCATGTCATCCGTCCACGACCTCATCAGAACATCACCCCGCGCCTTCCCCACGCGCGCGCATTTTATCCGCCGGTGTCGAGAAATCAATTGACATGCGCGTCATGCGCCTGCCCTTCGTCGGTCGATCAAGAGGGGGGGCACGATGCAACTGGCGTTCGGTTTTCACGGCTCCGAGGCCAAGGTGCGCGACAGTTTCGCACGCCAGTCGCTGATGGCGACCCTGGGCGCGCGGATCGACGAGGTCCGGCCCGGGCGGGTGACGATCACCGCGCCGGTGGGCGCGAATGCGTTGCAGCAGCAGGGCTTCGGGCACGCGGGGCTGACCTTTGCCATCGGCGACAGCGCGGCGGGCTATGCGGCGTTGTCGTTGATGGAGGATGCGGCCGAAGTGATGACGGCCGAGATGAAGATCAACCTGATGGCGCCCGCCGCGGGCGAGCGGCTGATCGCGGAAGGCTGGGTGGTGCGGTCCGGGCGGCGGCTGGTGGTGGTGCAGGCGCGGGTACTGGCGGAAACCGGGGCGGACCGCGTCGAGGTTGCGATTCTGCAAGGGACGATGGTGACGATCCTGCCCTGAGTCCGGGGCGACGACGGGACCGACCTCAGCAGTTCGGGACGTTGACGGCGAGGCCGCCCAGAGCGGTCTCCTTGTACTTTTCACTCATGTCCGCGCCGGTCTGGCGCATCGTCTCGATGCAGGCGTCGAGCGGCACGAGGTGCGTGCCGTCGCCGCGCAGCGCCAGCGAGGCGGCGGATACCGCCTTGATCGCGCCCAGCCCGTTGCGCTCTATGCAGGGGACCTGCACGAGACCGCGCACGGGGTCGCAGGTCATGCCCAGGTGATGTTCGAGCGCGATCTCGGCGGCGTTCTCCACCTGCTCGGGCGTGCCGCCCATGACGGCGGCCAGACCGGCGGCGGCCATCGCGCTGGCAGAGCCGACCTCTGCCTGGCATCCGGCCTCGGCCCCCGAAATCGAGGCGTTGTATTTCACCAGCCCGCCGATGGCCGCCGCCGTCAGCAGGAATTCCGATATCTTCTGGTGGCTTGCGCCGGGAACGTGATCCAGCCAGTAGCGGATGACGGCGGGCACCACGCCCGCCGCGCCGTTGGTGGGCGCGGTGACCACCTGCCCGCCGGCGGCGTTCTCCTCGTTCACCGCCATGGCATAGACGCTCATCCAGTCGTTGATGGTGTGAGGCGCGGTCAGGTTCATCCCGCGCTCGGCGATCAGGGCGCGGTGGATGCCCGGCGCGCGGCGGCGCACGCCCAGCCCGCCGGGCAGCGTGCCGTCGGTGGCAAGGCCCCGGTCGATGCAGTCCGACATCACCTGCCAGAGCCGCGCGGTGCCGCTGTCGAGATCCGCGGCGGGGCGACGGCTGAGCTCGTTGGCGCGTTTCAGCTGGGCGAC
This sequence comes from Alphaproteobacteria bacterium, assembly GCA_030431935.1. GTDB lineage: Bacteria > Pseudomonadota > Alphaproteobacteria > Rhodobacterales > Rhodobacteraceae > ASV31. Next base: position 12,134 of record JAUIIC010000062.1, read on the forward strand.
GGTCTTGCCGGTGGATTTGCACATATCGAGCATTTCGGCGGCGGACTTGAACGGATAGGGCACCGGCGGGCCGTCGTCGGTGTCGCGTCCGGCGGCCAGTTCCCCGGCGGTCAGGACAAAGCCGCCGCCGACCGAATAGTAGGTTTCCTGCAAGATCACGTCGCCCTGCGCGTCGGTCGCGGACAGCACAAGGCCGTTGGCGTGGCCGGGCAGCGGCGGGCCGTAGTCGAAGGTCAGGTCGGTGTCGGGCGCGAAGGCCAGCGGGCCCAGGCCCTCGGGCGTGACCTGGTGGGTGGCGCGGATTTCGGCCAGAGCGGCATCGGCGGCGGCGCGGTCGTAGCTGTCGGGCCGGAAGCCCGCGAGCCCGAGGATCACCGCGCGGTCGGTGGCGTGGCCCACGCCGGTGAAGGCGAGCGAACCGTGCAGCGAGGCGCGCAGCCCCTGCGCGGCGAAGGGCGAGGCGCGCAGCCGGTCGAGGAAGCGCGCGGCGGCCACCATCGGCCCCATCGTGTGGGACGAGGACGGGCCGACGCCGACCTTGAACATCTCGAACACCGACAGGAACATGGGCGTGCCTCCGAAGCGCTGGGATGCGGGTGACACGGGCGCGCGCGCCCCGCGCCACGGAAAACGACCCTTCGGCGGCGCAATTCGCCTCTCGCACCCCGGGACGGGTTTGCCTATAAGCGCCGGCAAAGCCAAGGGGGCGCGCCATGTCCGGAAACCTGTCACCGATAGATACCGCCAAGTTCGTCGCCGCGAAGCGCGCGGTGGACTTTGTCGAGGACGGGATGCGCGTGGGGCTTGGCACCGGGTCCACGGCGGCGTGGATGGTGCGCTGCCTGGGCGAGCGGGTGCGCGAGGAGGGGTTGAGGATCACGGGCGTGCCGACGTCGTCGCGGACGGCGGAACTGGCGCGCAAGGTGGGCGTGAAGGTGGTGAGCCTCGACGAGGCCAAGTGGCTGGACCTGACCATCGACGGCGCCGACGAGATCGACCCGAACCTGAACCTCATCAAGGGGGGCGGCGGGGCGCTCTTGCAGGAAAAGATCGTGGCGACGGCCTCGGACCAGATGGTGGTGATCTCGGATGCCTCGAAGCTGGTCGAGGGGCTGGGCGCGTTCCCCCTGCCGGTCGAGGTGGTGCCGTTCGGCTGGCAGACCACCAAGGCGCTGGTCGAGGAGACGCTGGCGGGCATCGACGTGCTGGGGCAGTCGGCGACGCTGCGGCTGAACGGGGACGCGGCCTATGTCACGGACGAGGGGAACTACATCCTCGATTTGCACCTGCAGCGGATCGGCAACCCGCGGCAGGCCTCGCTGGTGCTGAACCAGATCCCGGGCGTGGTCGAGAACGGGCTGTTCATCGACATCTGCGACGTGGTGGTGATCGGCCATGGCGATGGGCGGGTCGAGGTGCGCGACATCAACGCGGGAACGCGGCAGGAAGACCGGATCGAGTTCGCCGATACCGACAACCTGTTCCGCGACCTGGCGGACTGAGGGGCGGGCGATGGCATTCGATTACGACCTGTTCGTCATTGGTGGCGGTTCCGGCGGGGTGCGCGCGGGGCGCGTGGCGGCCGAGACCGGCGCGAAGGTGGCGCTGGCAGAGGAATTCCGGATGGGCGGCACCTGCGTCATCCGGGGCTGCGTGCCGAAAAAGCTGATGGTCTTCGCCAGCGGTTTCGCCGAGGCGGTGGCGGACGCGAGCGACTACGGCTGGGACATCCGGCGCGGCGATTTCGACTGGCTGCGCTTCCGCGAGACCCTGCGGGCCGAGTTGTCGCGGCTGGAAGGCATCTACCGCACCAACCTCGCCCGGCCGGGAACCGAGATCTTCGACACGCGCGCCGCGGTGGCCGATCCGCATACGGTGGAGCTGGCCGACGGGCGGCGGGTGACGGCCAAGCATATCCTGGTGGCGACGGGCGGGCGGCCGTTCCTGCCGCCCGAGACGCCGGGAATTGAACACGCGATCAGTTCCAACGAGGTCTTCGATCTCGACGCCTTGCCGAAACGGATGCTGATCGTCGGCGGCGGCTATATCGCCTGCGAGTTCGCCTGCATCTTCAACGGGCTCGGCACCGAGGTGACGCAGTTCTACCGGGGCGCGCAGATCCTGCGGGGCTTCGACGACGAGGCGCGCGGCCACCTGGCAGAGATGATCCGCGGGCGGGGCGTGAACCTGCATGTGGGCACCGACGTGGCGGCGATCGAGAAGCGCGACGGCGGGCTCTGGGTCAAGGGATCGGACGGCAGCGAGGGCCTGTACGACGTGGTGCTCTACGCGACGGGCCGCAAGCCCAACACCGAGGGGCTGGGGCTGGCCGAGGCGGGGGTGAGACTGGGCCGTTGGGGCCAGGTCGAGGTGGACGCCTATTCGCAGACCTCGGTGCCGTCGATCTTTGCCGTGGGCGACGTGACCGACCGCGTCAACCTGACGCCGGTGGCGATCCGCGAGGGCGCGGCCTTTGTCGAGACGGTGTTCAAGGGAAACCCGGTGGCGGTGGATCACGCCGACATCCCGTCCGCCATCTTCACCCAGCCGGAATACGGCGCGGTGGGCCTGACCGAGGAACAGGCGCGCGAGCGCGAGGAGATCGAGGTTTACTGCGCGTGCTTCCGGCCGATGCAGAAGGCGTTCATCGGGCGCGAGGAGCGGGTGCTGTACAAGCTGATCGTGTCGCGGGCCACGCGGCGCATCCTGGGGTGTCATATCATCGCGCCCGGCGCGGGCGAAATGATCCAGATGGTGGGCGTTGCGATCAAGATGGGCGCGACCAAGGAAGACTTCGACCGGACGGTCGCGGTGCATCCGACCATGTCCGAAGAGATCGTTCTGATGAAGTCGCCCGTGCGGACAGCTTGATTTTCCGGCAATGGTACACAGTTTGGAACTGAAACGCAGGCAAGACGAAGGGAAAACGACCTGATGTCCAACAACAGCGGCGGGCCCTGGGGCGGCGGCGGTGGAAACCTTGGCAACGGCGGCGATGACAACCGCGGCGGAAATCGCGGCGGCAACAGGCGTCCGGGAGACACTCCGCCGATCCCCGAGATCGACGAGATCGTCAAGAAGGGGCAGGAACAACTGCGCGTGCTGATCGGCGGGCGCGGTGGCAACGGCGGGCGCTCGGGTGGACCGGGCGGCGGCGAAGGGCCGCGACTGACGCGCGGAACGCTTCTGCTGGGTCTGCTGGGCGCGGTGGCGCTGTGGCTTTTCGCATCGCTCTACACGGTGCGGCCGGAAGAACAGTCCGTGGAGCTTTTCCTGGGCCAGTATTCGGCAACCGGGCAGCCGGGCCTGAACTTTGCGCCCTGGCCGCTGGTGACTGCCGAGGTGGTGCCGGTGACGCGTGAACAGACCGAAACCATCGGCGCGTCCAGCGCGCGGGGGTCCGACAGCGGGCTGATGCTGACCACGGACGAGAACATCGTCGATCTGGATTTCCAGGTGGTCTGGAACATCTCTGATCCCGCGCTGTTCCTGTTCAACCTGCGCGATCCGCAGGCCACGATCCGCGCCGTCGGCGAAGCCGCCATGCGCGAGATCATCTCGGCCTCGGAACTGGCGCCGATCCTGAACCGCGACCGGGGTCTCATCGCCGACCGGGCGCAGGCGTCGATCCAGGCGGCGCTGGACGATTACGAAAGCGGCATCCGGGTGATCCGGGTCAACCTCGACAAGGCCGACCCGCCGCTGGAGGTGATCGACGCCTTCCGCGAGGTGCAGGCCGCCGAACAGGAGCGCGACCGGCTGGAACGCCAGGCCGACGCCTATGCCAACCGGGTTCTCGCCGGGGCCCGAGGCGAGGCCGCGCAGGTGCTGGAAGAGGCCGAAGGCTATCGTGCCCGGGTCGTCAACGAAGCCGAGGGTGAGGCCAGCCGCTTTATCGCGGTGCTGGAAGAATACCTGCTGGCCCCGGAAGTGACGCGCAAGCGTCTTTACATCGAGACGCTGGAGCAGGTTCTGGGCGACGTGGACAAGATCATCCTCGACGAGGGGCTGTCGGGCAGCAACGGACAGGGCGTCGTGCCCTACCTGCCGCTGAACGAACTGCGCCGCAACACCGACGGAGGCAACTGATATGCGCAAGACGACCTTTCTTCTTCCCGTCGTCGTGGTGCTGATCGCGCTGGGGCTGTCTTCGGTCTTTATCGTGGACGAGCGCGAAAAGGCGCTGGTGCTGCAGTTCGGTCAGATCAAGTCGGTCAAGGAGGATCCGGGCCTTGGCTTCAAGATCCCGCTGATCCAGGAGGTGGTGCGTTACGACGACCGCATCCTGTCGCTTGACACCCCCGAGATCGAGGTCACGCCCTCGGACGACCGGCGTCTGATCGTCGACGCCTTCGCGCGCTACCGGATCCGCGACGTGGTGCAGTTCCGGCAGGCCGTCGGCGTGGCCGGCGTGCGCGCCGCCGAGGATCGGCTGGCGGGCATCCTGAACGCCCAGATCCGCGAGGTTCTGGGTGCCGACCAGGTGACGTCGAACACCATCCTGTCGTCGGAACGGGCCGTGCTGACCGCGCGGATCCGCGACCAGGCGCAGGCGCGGGCGGCGAACCTTGGCATCGACGTGGTGGACGTGCGGCTGAAGCAGACCAATCTGCCCGAGCAGAACCTTGACGCCACCTTCGCCCGGATGCGGGCGGAGCGGGAACGCGAGGCCGCCGACGAGATCGCCCGCGGTGAAGAGGCCGCGCAGCGTGTCCGCGCCCAGGCCGACCGTTCGGTGGTGGAACTGGTGTCGGATGCCAGCCGTGAGGCCGAGATCATCCGAGGCGAGGCCGACGCCCAGCGGAACCGCGTCTATGCCGAAGCCTTCGGGCGGGACGAGGAGTTCTTTGAATTCTACCGCTCGCTGACGGCCTATTCACGCGCGCTGCAGGGGGGCAACTCGACGCTGGTCATCACGCCGGACAGCGAGTTCTTCAACTATCTCGACAGCGCCACGGGGCGTCCGGCACCGGCGGCCGACGGCAACTGATGGCCACGATCCTTCTGGCGATCGGTCTGGTCGCCATCGTCGAGGGGCTGGTGTTCGCACTGGCCCCTTCGCGTCTGGAGGACCTGATGCGCGTGATCGCGGACATGCCGGTGGAGACGCGGCGCCTGTTGGGCCTGACGGCTCTTGCGGTGGGCGTGTTCCTCGTGACGCTGGCGCGGTCGCTGGGGGCATGAGCACGGCGTCCCGGCAGCACCCCGCCCGTGCCGCATGACGGGGTTGCGGGCCGCTCCGTTTCAGTCACATTCTATTGAAGCGGCGATATGGCGTTTGTGTTCCGCCGGGCAGCCCCTATCTCGATGTTGCGAGTACAGCACGAACGTCGCGCATTCGATGCGGCGGACCTTGACAAGGAGTTCAAAGTGAAACCCCAGGCAATTTCCCTTCGACCCCCGAGCGTCCAGCCGGTGCAGGCGTTCCTGGCGCTGGTGCTGGGCCTGGCCCTGTTGATCGCGCAAAGCCTGTCGGCTGCCGCGCAGGGCATGCCGAAAAGCTTTGCCGACCTGGCCGAGAAGGTCAGCCCGGCGGTGGTGAACATCACCACCTCGACCACGGTCGCGGCCACAAGCCCCGGCCCCGTGGTGCCCGAAGGCTCGCCCTTCGAAGACTTCTTCCGCGACTTCATGGACCGCAACCAGGACGGCCCGCAGCGCCCGCGCCGGTCGTCGGCCCTGGGCTCGGGCTTCGTGATCTCGGAAGACGGGTTCATCGTGACCAACAACCACGTGATCCAGGGCGCCGACGAGATCCTGATCGAGTTCTTCTCGGGCGAGGAAATGGAAGCCAAGGTGATCGGCACCGATCCCAACACCGACATCGCGCTTCTGAAGGTCGACAGCGACCAGCCGCTGCCCTTCGTCACCTTCGGCAACAGCGACGCGTCGCGTGTCGGCGACTGGGTGATGGCGCTGGGCAACCCGCTGGGCCAGGGCTTTTCGGTGTCGGTCGGCATCGTGTCGGCGCGCGGCCGGGCGCTGTCGGGCAGCTATGACGATTACATCCAGACCGACGCGGCCATCAACCGCGGCAACTCGGGCGGGCCGCTGTTCAACCTCGACGGCGAGGTGATCGGCGTGAACACCGCGATCCTGTCGCCCAATGGCGGGTCGATCGGCATCGGCTTTGCCATGTCCTCGGACGTCGTGACCAAGGTGGTGGATCAGTTGCAGCGTTTCGGCGAGACCCGCCGCGGCTGGCTGGGCGTGCGCATCCAGGACATCACCGGCGATCTGGCCGAGGGACTGGGCCTTGAAGAGGCGCGCGGCGCGCTGGTCACCGACGTGCCCGAGGGCCCCGCGATGGAGGCCGGGATCGAGGCCGGCGACGTCATCATGAGCTTTGACGGCGTCACGGTCGAGGACACCCGCGGGCTGGTGCGCCAGGTCGGCGAGACCGAGGTGGGCAAGTCGGTGCGTGTGGTGGTGTTCCGTGACGGCGGCACCCAGACGCTGATGGTGACGCTGGGCCGCCGGGAAGAGGCCGAAGGCGCGGTGCCCGCCGCCGCCCCGTCGAACGAACCGATCGAATCGGACGTGCTGGGCCTGACGGTGTCGGAACTGACCGACGAGTTGCGCGAGCAGCTGAGCCTTGGCAGCGCCGCCAGCGGCCTTGTGGTGACGGACGTGGACGAGTCCACGGAAGCCTACGAAAAGGGCCTGCGCGCCGGTGACGTGATCGCCGAGGCCGGCCAGCAGAAGGTCGAGACGGTCAGCGATCTGGAGGACCGGATCGAAGAGGCCCGTGAGGCGGGGCGCAAGTCGATCCTGCTTCTGGTGCGCCGCGAGGGCGAACCGCGATTCGTGGCGCTTTCGGTCGGCTGACCTGTCCGGCCGGAATTGAAGGGGGGCGTCCTGCCGGGGCGCCCCCTTTTTCTTGCGCGGCCCTAGCCCGACGCCGCGTCCCGTTCCACGGCGGCAAGGCCCAGCGCGCGGGCGGTTTCCATCGACACGATGTTGCTGTCGAGCCCGCGCGGCGCCTGGTAGGCGCGCACGGCGCGGCGCGTGGCCTGGGTCATGCGCCCGTTGATCGGCCCGGTGTACAGCCCCCGCGCGGCCAGCGCGCGTTGCAGCGAATCGACGAAATCGGGGGTCAGGTCCCGCTCGCACGGGGTTTCGAACCAGAGCTCCTGGCGTTCCTGCACGATCTCCTGCCGGGTGACGGTCTGGTAGACGGCGGGCGACAGGACGCGGCCCTCGGCGTCGCGCACGGCAGCGGTGACCAGCACCTGGTCGGTCACGGTCTCGATCACCGCGGGCGAGAGGTCGCGCGCATAGCAGGCCCCGGGCGCGGCGTTCGCAGGCCGGGCTTCGGCGCGCGAGACATCGGCGTCGGTCGTCGGCGTGCAGGCCGCAAGCGCAAGCGCGACGGCGCCGGCAAGGGGCAGGGTTCGGATCATGGCTGCTCGGCCTCTTCGGGCGGTTTCAGGGACTGAGTACCCC
>JAUIIC010000063.1 GCA_030431935.1 Alphaproteobacteria bacterium
CGCGACGGCGGATGGATCCCGCTGGCCGCGCCGCCGGGAGAGTTCGTCATCAACTTCGGCGAGATGCTGGAGTTCTGGACCGAGGGGCGGGTGATCGCCACGCTGCACCGCGTGGTCGGCGGCGCGAACGAGCGGATTTCCATCCCGCTCTTCTTCAACCCCAACCACGACACCAACGTGGCGCCCATCGGATCGGGCCAGACGATCCGCGCGGGCGACCACCTGAAGAAGCGCTACGACGAGACCTACCTGCACCTCGCGACGGCCTGAAGCGGGCAAGATCCTTGAAGAAAGGATCTTGCCAAGAGCTTTGCAAAGCTCTTGGCCCGCCCTGGGGCGGGCGGAGCGCCAGGGCGTCCGGGCGCGTGGCGGTCAGCCCCGCTGCTCGGCGGACAACTCCTCGACGTCCTTGAACTTGATCGATTCGCCGCAGCCGCAGGCGTCGGCCACGTTCGGATTGCGGAACTTGAAGCCCGATTCCAGCAGCGACACCTCGTAGTCGATCTCGGTTCCGAACAGGAACATCTGGGCCATGGGTGCGATCATCACCACGGCGCCGTCCTGCTCGACCCGCTCGTCGAGCGGATCGACCTCGGTGACATAGTCCATCGTGTATTCCATGCCCGCGCAGCCGCCCTTCTTGACGCCGATGCGCAGTCCGCTTGATCCGTCGCGCGCCATCAGCTTCGCGATCTGCGCCGCCGCGGCGGGGGTTAGCGAAACGGCCTGTTTGCCGGGAATGCCGAACATGTCTTGCCTCCGATGCCTGCCTGAAAGGTAGGGCAGGACAGCTCCAATCTCAATGGCCGCCGATGGGGCGCGCGGGATTGCCCGCCACCGTCGCCCCAGGTGCCACGTCGCGTGTCACCACCGCGCCCGCGCCGATGATCGCGTCGTCGCCCACCGTCACGCCCGGCAGCACGATCGCGCCGCCCCCGATCCAGACGTTGCGCCCGATGGTCACCGGGCGCCCCATTTCCAGCCCTGCGTCGCGGTCTTCGGCCTCGCGCGGATGGTCGGCGGCCAGAAGCTGCACCATCGGCCCGATCTGGGTCTTGTCGCCGATCCGGATCGGGCAGACGTCCAGGAGGACGCAGCCGTAGTTCAGAAAGACGTCGTCGCCGAAATGGATGTTGCTGCCATAGTCCACGTAGACCGGCGCCCGCACCGCCACCCGCACCCCGCAAGAGCCGAAGAGGTCGGCCATCAGCGCCGCGCGCTCGTCGCCCACGATGGTGGCGTTATAGGCCCGCATCACCTCCTGCGCGCGGCGCCGCCGGGCGGCAAGGTCGGGGTCGCCCGGCCGGTAGAGCGCCCCGGCGACCATCCTGTCCCATTCGGTCTGCATGGTTCCGGACCGTCCTTCCGGTCGCCTTACATGAACCCCAGTTCCAGCCGCGCCTCGTCGGACATCATGTCCATGCCCCAGGGCGGGTCCCAGGTGATCTCGACATCGACCTGCTTGACGCCGGGCAGCGGTTCGACCGCCTCTGCCAGCCAGCCGGGCATCTCTCCGGCCACCGGGCAGCCCGGCGCGGTCAGCGTCATGACGATGGTCACCGCGTTCTCGTCGCTGATCTCGATGGTGTAGACTAGGCCCAGGTCGAAGATGTTCACCGGGATCTCCGGGTCATAGACGGTGCGGCAGGCCTCGACCACGCTGTCATACAGCGGGTGCTCCGTCGAAGACGGCTTGATGAGGGGCGTGCCCTCCAGCTTGTCGGTCGGCTCTGCCGTCATCCCGGGTCTCCTTAATCCGACTGAATATATAGGGAACATGCCCGGCCGCGTAAAGCGCCGCCTCTAGGACGCATTGCGCGTCCGCTTGCGCGCGGGCGCGGGGCGCACCTGCTTCTCGATGTCGGCATAGATCAAGGCCGCGATGTTCTTGCCGCTCGCCGCCTCGATGCCCTCCAGCCCGGGTGAGGAGTTCACCTCCAGCACCTTGGGGCCATCGGCCGAGCGCAGCAGGTCGACGCCCGCCAGGTTCAGCTTGAAGGCCCGCGCGGCGCGCACGGCCGCCTCGCGCTCTGCCTTGGTGATGCGCACCGCCACGGCGGTGCCGCCCCGGTGCAGGTTCGACCGGAAATCGCCCTCGGCCCCGGTGCGCTTCATCGCGGCCACCACCTTGCTGCCGACGACGAGACAGCGGATGTCCTCGCCGGCGGCCTCCTTGACGAACTGCTGCACGAGGAAATTGGCCTTCAGCCCCCGGAACGCGTCGATCACCGATTGCGCGGCCTTCTGCGTCTCGGCCAGCACCACGCCCTTGCCCTGCGTCGATTCCAGCAGCTTCACGATCAGCGGCGCGCGCCCCACCAGTCCGATCAGGTTGTCGGTGTCCTTGGGGGACGACGCGAACGCCGTCACCGGCATCCCGATCTTGTGGCGCGCCAGAACCTGGTGGGCGTTCAGCTTGTCGCGGCTGGCCGCGATCCCGGCAGAGCCGTTCACACAATAGGTGCCGATCGTCTCGAACTGGCGGATGACGGCGGTGCCATAGGGCGTGATCGAGGCGCCGATGCGCGGGATGATCGCGTCATAGCGCGGCAGCCGCTTGCCGTCGTAATGCACCTCGGGCGCCAGCGCGTTGATGGCCATGTAGCAGCGCGCCGTGTCGATCACCTCGACAACGTGGCCGCGCTTCTCGCCTTCCTGCACGAGGCGCGTGGTGGAATAGGTCTTGGGCTCGCGGCTCAGGACCGCGACCCGCAGCGTCCGGTTCGGCACGGCGTTGTGAAGCCGCTTGGAATGATAGACGTCATAGCTGAGCGGCGTCTGGCAGAAGCTTTCGGTCGGCGCCACCAGCATGTCGTCGCTCAGCGCCTGCCGGCCGATCAGCATCCGGTAGGCCATGCTGCCCCGGTCGGTCAGCGTCACCTCGACCGGCCAGTGCCTGTCGCCCACCTTGAGCATGGTCTGGATCACGTAGCGAAACTCTGTCTCGCCGTTCGAAGAGGTCACGTCGCGCCGGTCCACGATGGGGGCCGAACAGGGAATCGCCAGATCGTACTGCCCGGGAATCGGATGAACGGCAAAGCGCACCTTCGGGTTGGCGGCGGGGCCGAAGGCCTCGATATCCGAGGCGTGCAGCGCAGAGGTGCGCGCGCCCGTGTCCACCTTGGCCTTGAGCGCCGGCAACCCCAGCTTGGGAAGCGCCACCCATTCCTCCCAGCCCAGCCGGAAGGCGCCGTTTCCCGTCATGTCGCCGTCGGCCATCGCGGCCTCCTCTCTTCCAATTGCCGGACAAATCCCCGACAACCCCGGCGGACACAAGGAAACATGCATGGCCAGCGGTATCAAATTTTCGCTTTCCGCCACCGACGGACGTGCCCGCACCGGCGCCATCGAAACGCCGCGCGGCACGATCCGCACGCCCGCCTTCATGCCGGTGGGCACAGCCGCCACGGTCAAGGCGATGCTGCCCGAAAGCGTGCGCGCCACGGGGGCCGACATCCTTCTGGGCAACACCTATCACCTGATGCTGCGCCCCACGGCGGAACGCATCGCGCGGCTGGGCGGGCTGCACCGCTTCATGAACTGGGATCGCCCGATCCTGACCGATTCCGGCGGCTTCCAGGTGATGAGCCTGTCGGACCTGCGCAAGCTGACCGAAGAGGGCGTCACCTTCCGCAGCCATATCGACGGCTCGCGCCACATGCTCAGCCCCGAACGCTCGATGGAGATCCAGGCGCTTCTGGGATCGGACATCGTGATGTGCTTCGACGAATGCCCCGCGCTGCCCGCCGACCGCGACCGCATCGCCGACAGCATGCGCCTGTCGATGCGCTGGGCGCAGCGCTCGCGCGATGCCTTCGGCGACCGGCCCGGCCATGCGCTCTTCGGCATCCAGCAGGGCGGGCTCGACCCCGACCTGCGCGGCGAATCGGCCGAGGCGCTGCGGTCCATCGGCTTTGACGGCTACGCCATCGGCGGCCTTGCGGTGGGCGAGGGGCAGGAGGCCATGTTCGGCGTTCTCGACTACGCGCCCGGCATGCTGCCCGCCGACCGCCCGCGCTACCTTATGGGCGTGGGCAAGCCCGACGACATCGTGGGCGCCGTCGCGCGCGGCGTCGACATGATGGACTGCGTGCTGCCCTCGCGCTCGGGGCGGACGGGGCAGGGCTTTACCCGCCGGGGCACCGTGAACCTGCGCAACGCCCGCCACGCCGAGGACCCGCGCCCCCTGGACGAGGCCTGCACCTGCCCGGCCTGCCGCGGCTATTCCCGCGCCTACCTGCACCACGTCGTGCGCGCCGGAGAGATCATCGGCTCCATGCTGCTGACCTGGCACAACCTGCACTATTTCCAGGAGCTCATGCAGGCCATGCGCGACGCCATCGCCTCGGGCCGCTTCGCCGCCTTCGAGGCAGAGTTCCACGCCACCCGCGCCGTGGGCGACATCGAGCCCGTGTAGCCCCTCATCGCCCCTTGTGGCCGCCGCGCCGTGGGGGCACACTCCGACCAAACCAACGGGTCGTGGTTGAACCCACCGGGGCAGACCCCAGATATAGCAGCCATGACCGGAGAAGGCCGAGCGTTGCCGCCAGGCGGGACCAGAGCCTTCTTGCCAATCGAGGAATGAGCATGTCCGAACTCAGCCAGTCCTATCCTGTCCTGCCGCTGCGCGACATCGTGGTGTTTCCCCACATGATCGTGCCGCTCTTCGTGGGCCGCGAGAAATCCGTGCGCGCGCTCGAAGAGGTGATGCAGGACGACAAGCAGATCCTGCTGTCCAGCCAGGTCGATCCCGGCGTGGACGACCCCGACACGGACGGCATCTACCGCACCGGCGTGCTGGCCAACGTGCTGCAACTGCTGAAACTGCCCGACAGCACCGTCAAGGTGCTGGTCGAGGGCCGGTCGCGCGTGAAGATCACCGAATATCTGCCCAACGATCAGTTCTTCGAGGCCCGCGCAGAGCTTCTGACAGAGGAACACGGCGATCCCGCGACCGTCTCGGCGCTGGTCAAGTCCGTGGCCGAGGAATTCGAGCGCTACGCCAAGATCAAGAAGAACATCCCCGAAGAGGCGCTCGCCGCCGTGGCCGAGTCGCAGGACCCCGACAAGCTCACCGATCTTGTCGCCGGGCATCTCGGCATCGAGGTCGCGCAAAAGCAGGAGCTTCTGGAAACGCTGGTCCTCTCGGACCGGCTGGAGAAGATCTATGGCCTGATGCAGGGCGAAATGTCCGTTCTGCAGGTCGAGAAGAAGATCAAGACCCGCGTCAAGTCGCAGATGGAGCGGACGCAGCGCGAGTATTACCTCAACGAACAGATGAAGGCGATCCAGCGCGAGCTGGGCGACGGCGACGACGGCGCCAACGAGATCGCCGAGCTGGAAGAAAAGATCGCCGCCACCAAGCTGTCGAAAGAGGCCCGCGAAAAGGCCGACGCCGAGGTGAAGAAGCTCAAGTCGATGTCGCCCATGTCGGCCGAGGCCACCGTGGTCCGCAACTATCTCGACTGGATGCTGTCGATCCCGTGGGGCACCAGGTCCCGCGTGAAAAAGGACCTTGGCCGCGCCCAGAAGATTCTCGACGACGACCATTACAGCCTTGAAAAGGTCAAGGAGCGGATCATCGAGTATCTCGCCGTGCAGCAGCGCTCGAAAAAGCTGAAGGGGCCGATCATGTGCCTCGTCGGCCCTCCGGGCGTGGGCAAGACCTCGCTGGGCAAGTCGGTCGCCAAGGCCACGGGGCGCGAGTTCATCCGCATCTCGCTGGGCGGGGTGCGCGACGAATCCGAGATCCGCGGCCACCGGCGCACCTATATCGGCTCCATGCCCGGCAAGATCGTGCAGGCGCTGAAGAAGGCCAAGACGACCAACCCCCTGATCCTGCTCGATGAAATCGACAAGATGGGGCAGGATTTCCGGGGCGACCCGGCGTCGGCCATGCTCGAGGTGCTGGACCCGGAACAGAACGCGACCTTCGTGGACCACTACCTTGAGGTGGAATACGACCTGTCGAACGTCATGTTCATCACCACGGCCAACTCCTACAACATGCCGGGGCCGCTGCTGGACCGGATGGAGATCATTCCGCTGGCCGGCTACACCGAGGATGAAAAGGCCGAGATCGCGCGCCGCCACCTGATCCCCAAGCAGATCAAGAACCACGGCCTGCGGGCGTCCGAGTTCTCGATCACCGACGAGGCGCTGCTTCAGGTGATCCGCACCTACACCCGCGAGGCGGGCGTGCGGAACCTCGAACGCGAGATCGCCAAGCTGGCGCGCAAGGCCGTCACCAAGCTGGTGAAGAAAGAGGTCGACCGCGTCGAGATCACCAGGGATGTGCTTGAGGATTTCCTGGGCGTCCAGCGGCACCGCTACGGCCTGGCCGAGAAGGAGGACCAGATCGGCGTCACCACGGGCCTGGCCTGGACCAGCGTCGGCGGCGACCTGCTGTCGATCGAGGCGCTGCGCCTGCCGGGCAAGGGCCGGATGAAGACCACCGGCAAGCTGGGCGACGTGATGAAGGAATCGATCGACGCCGCGTCGTCCTTCGTGCGCTCCATCGCGCCCTCCATCGGGGTCAAACCGCCCCGGTTCGAGGCCTGGGACATCCATGTCCACGTCCCCGAGGGCGCCACGCCCAAGGACGGGCCGTCGGCCGGTGTGGCCATGGTCACCTCCATCGTGTCGGTGCTGACGCAGATCCCGGTGCGCAAGGACATCGCCATGACGGGCGAGGTCACGCTGCGCGGCAACGTGCTGGCGATCGGCGGGCTCAAGGAAAAGCTGCTGGCGGCGCTGCGCGGCGGCATCACCACGGTGATGATCCCCGAGGAGAACGCCAAGGACCTGCCCGAGATCCCCGACAACGTGAAGGAGGGGCTCGAGATCATCCCCGTCAGCCACGTGTCCGAGGTGCTCAAGCATGCGCTGGTGCGGGTGCCCGAGCCGGTGGAATGGGACGAGGCCGCCGAAGAGGCCGCCGCCGCCCAGGCCGCCCGCACCGCGTCAGAGGCACCCCCCGCCACGGCCCACTGAGCCCGGCGCAAGGACGCAATCGCACGCCCGCCCCCCAAGGGGCGGGCGTTTTTCGTGGTGGACTGATGGTTCGCAAGGCATCATGCAACTTCTGGTGTCATGATGCCCCGCGTCCCCATGATGTTGGGATTTGCCATAGCGTCAGGGCCCGCGATCGTGTAGGTTTCGTGGCAATTCACGAACCAACAGGCACCCATATGGCCAAGACGACGACGCGTAAGACGACCACCGCGCGTTCGACCAGCAGCCGGCGCAAGACCGCCTCTGCCGCCGCCAAGGCCGCGAGGGAAGCCGCGGAGATCCCGACAGTGAGCGATGAACAAGTGACGGAAGACCAGGCGCCCGAGGCGTCCGCCGAAGCCCCCGCAGAGCAAACACCGGAGCAGGCCGTCGCGGACGGCCCGCTGACCCGGCGCGAACTCATCAACCGCGTGGCCGATGCCACCGGCGTGAAGAAGCCCGTGGTCCGGCAGGTGGTCGACGGGATGCTCAAGGAACTGGGCGACACGCTCAGCGACGGCAAGGCGCTGAACCTGCCGCCGCTCGGCAAGGCCAGTGTTCGGCGGCAGAAGGAAATGCCCAACGCCGAGATCCTCGTGCTGAAACTGCGCCGCAACCGCGCCGCCGCCGGCAAGGGCGAAGACGACCCTATTGCACCCGCCGCAGAGTGACGCTAAACCGCCCGCCACGGGTGATTAGCTCAGTGGTAGAGCGCTTCGTTCACATCGAAGATGTCGGGAGTTCGAATCTCTCATCACCCACCATCCCTCCCAGCCTGACGGACCCTGCCGCATGACCCGACAGGACCAGATCGACCTTGTCGCCCGCTACTTCGCGGGCGTCGACGCACAGGACCTCGACACCGTGCTGGAGACGCTGACGCCCGATGTCGTCTTCACCGTGCCGACCCACGGCGTGCGCGTCACCGGCCACGATGGGGTGGCGGGCATGCTGACCCGTCTGTGGCGCAATCACGCCGCCGTCAGGCACACCGATTTCACCCATGTCTGCGACCCCGAGGCGGGCCGCGTCGCCGCCCGGTTCCGTGTCGAGAACACGGAACACGACGGCAGCGTTACCACGAAATTCAACTGCAATTTCTTCGACATGCGCGATGGCCGGTTCTCGGCCGTGGCCGTCTACATGGCCGGCGCCAATACACTCGACGCCGGCTGATCGGGCTACAGGCTGTTGGCCGTGTACCAGGCCACCCGCATCATGTCGTGGCTCTGGCGCAGAAGCGCGGCGATCTCTTCCAGCGACGGAGCCGCCCGCGCGCCAAGGCGCGTCTGGATGTTGTAGTCGCTGCCCGACTGGAAGGACGTGCAGGTCACGTCGAGATCGGTCAGCAACAAGGTCAGTCGCGGATGCCAGCAGCGGATCGTGGTGCTGGGCTCGCCCTCGGCGATCCAGGAATCCTCGTAGGCCGTATGTGTCAGGTCGGCCATCCGGGGGTCGGACAGGTCCTTGAACCCTTTCTGCGCATTGGTCGACTTGTCGAAGATCAAGACCTCGAAGACCGTGTCGGGCAGCGTCGCCAAGCCTGCATAGCTGACCTCGGCCAGATGCGACGCCTCGGCGGCACCGGTCACCACGCCGTTGATCGTCACGAAATCCGCCGGCAGCGGCAACCCGAAGAAGCCCGAGTTCAGATAGGCAGTGGCCAGCGCCGCCGCCTCCGGCTCGGTGATCGCGATTTCCTCGGCGGTCGGATCGGTCGTCGTCTCTTGCGCGACGGCCGGCCCGGCCACGCAGAACAGCGCGGCCAGTGCTGCGGCCCGGACGGGCAGGGGGCTTGCAAGGCGTGTCATGAAACCGCTCCTCATTTGACCAGCTTGACGACGGTGAACTTGTCGGTCGGATCTTCCAGGAAGGGCGACTGCAAGGCTGCGGCGCAGCTGTCCATCTCGCTGGCGTTCTTCAGGTAGGTGATCCCGCCCGCCTCGGCGTGGACCGAAGACAGCCCAGCCAGGTTGTTCAGCATGGTGATGTCGCCCTTGGCCGCCATCAGCATCCCGCGCATCCGGTTGTTCGACCCGAAGGAGATGTTGCCGCGCGCGAACAGGTGGATGTCGTATGTCCCGCCATTGCAATAATCGGTCTCGCCGAAATCGTTGTTCGAGTTGAACGAGATATCGCCGTATGCCGTCAGGAAGACGTTCTTCATGTCCACGTTCGACCCGGTCTCGATGTTGCCGGTCGCGGCGATGGCGATGTCCGTCAGGTCGCGGTTGGCGCCAAGCGACACATGCCCTGACACCCGGTAGAAGGTGTTGGGCTGCAACGGCGTGCGCGGCTTGATGCGTGACAGGTAGACCGGTCCCCTCGTGATCCAGTCGGGCAGATAGGCCGGCAGCGCGCCGTCCTGCATCTGCGCGGTCACCGTGTCGACCTGCGCCAGCACGTCGAGGTCGCGCTCGCCCTGCAACAGCGCCTGGCTTGCACCCAGGTTGCCGATGCCCTGCCAGAACTGGGTCGTATCCGGCAGCACGATGTTGGAGCCATAGGGGAAGATGTTGGTGTTGCCCAACGTCACGCTGGTGTCGCTGTAAAGGCAGAACCCGCTGTTGAACTGGTTCGAGTTCCAGACCTCGGCCGGCCCGACCGAGAACAGCCCGCCGCCCACGCAATTGGCCAGCCCCACCGCGATCGAATCCGCCGTGACGTTGTAGGACCCGGTCCCCAGCAGGCGCATCAGGTCGTAGCCCACCGCGTTGCCGCGTTCCGCCGTGCGCTTGGCCGACACGCGCACCGCGTTCGACGGAAAGCCGTTGATCGTGAAGGTGCGGGTAAAGCCGTTCCAGTTGCCGAAATCCACGTCCGAGGCGGTGATGGCGGCGCCGTGTTCAGTCGGATCGGCGTTCAGCGCGGCATAGCTCAGCGCCGCCTCGATGCCTGCCTGCGGGTTGCCCAGCTCGTCGATGGCCGCCAGCGCCGCCGCCTCTGTCGCGGTGCGCAGGTTCGACTGCACCTGGAAGGCATTGTTCGAATCGATGGCGTAACCGGCGATGCCGATCATCGCGACCGAGATGTAGATGCCGTAGAGCGATACCGTCCCGTCTTCGTCGCGGAAGAAGGCAGGCTTCGCCCCGGCCCGACGTCCGTGGCTCTTCATGGTGCGGTCCTATGCGTTCTGCTTGCGGTAGGTCGCGTTCACCGAAAGCGTGTTCGTCGATCCGGCGAACCAGGAGGTGATCGCCACCGTCGAGACCGGCACGCTGATGGTGGCCGACACGCTGTCCACGGTCTCGTTGATCACCACCGTGTAGTCCGCGCCGCGGATCGAATAGGCGTTGGCGAAGGTCTGCGCCTCTGCGGGCGTGATCGCGCCGATCGACAGAAGCCGCGCGGTTTCACCGGCGGTGCGCCACATGTCGCCGCGGTTCACCATCATCACCGAGGCGTCGACGCCAAGAAGGGTGATGAGGGTAAAGAACGGAACCCAGACGATGGCGTCGATCGACGCCATGCCGTCCTCGTCCCTGCGAAAGCGCCTTAGGCCGGAACACGCGGCCTGCCTGAACTTGTTAAGCAACACATCAAGGCTTCTATGGGCCATCTGTTGCTCCTGGGTCTTCCCGGGGCGGCACGGTGCGCGCCCTCTTACTTGCGCTCTCCAGATGGCGCGCTGAAACCGTCCGAATTGTGGCGGACCGCAGAAGGATTTGAGGCCGGGTGCTCTTGCGGCACGGACGGGCGGCGCACCTCAAGGGGCCCGCGATTCAAGGCGCTTCGCGGGGCAGAGGCAGGTGAATCGGGCAAAACCTTGGCGTCCGGCGCTCCGTTTTGCCGCCCGGCGCCGCGCCACGGTGGCGCTCGTGCCCGCGCGGGTTGCGAATCGAGATCACCAATCGCGCAAAGACAGCCATCTCGGCACCCATCTGCCTGCTGCGGCCCCTCCCAGGTCGCTGCAAGCGTCTGAAAAGCAGTTAGGATTCGGAATCGAGCGGCGCTCGCGGTAACTTGGGAACCCATGACCGATGCAGTTTCTTCCCCCGCCTTCCACGTCGCTGGCCGGACCCGGTTTGAAGCCGCGTGTCGCGGTGATGGCCGGCATCGTGGCATGGGACGCGCCGACAGGCTTGACGGTTCCGATCTCATTTCATGGATGGCCTCGTCGGTGTCGGGCCCCGCGACATCCGGGGCGTCTCCAGGCGATGCGTCCGTACCGGGCAGCACTCGGGCCGCGAGCCGACCGCCCAGCGTGCTGTTCATCTCGAACGGTCACGGCGAGGATCACGAGACCTCTCATGTCATCCGCGCATTGTGGCAGGAGGCGCCGGACATCCAGTGCGCGGCACTGCCCATCGTGGGCGAGGGGCATGCCTACCGCGCCCTCGGGATGCCGATCCTCGGCCCCGCCGAAACCCTGCCCTCTGGCGGGTTCACCTATGTCAACCGCTGGCGCCTTCTGGACGACCTGCGCGCGGGCCTCGTCGGCCAGACGCTGCGCCAGATCGGCGCGCTGCGCGCGCGGGCCAAGGAGTTCGACGTCGTCGTCGGCACCGGCGACTGGGTGACGCAAAGCTTTGCCCGCGCCAGCGGCCGCCCGTATCTGTGCTACATCGCCTCGCTCTCGGCGATGTACGAGGGCACGCTCAAGGTCGGACCGATCCTTGGCGGGGCCTTTCGGTCTGACAGGCGGCTCGACATCCTGACGCGCGACAAGCCCACCGCCGACGACCTTACGCGGCAGGGCTTCGCGCGGGTCCATTTCGGCGGCCTGCCGTCGCTCGACTGGATCAGGCCCACCGGCCTCGACCTTGCGCTGGACCCGGGCCACAAGGTCGTGGCCCTCCTGCCGGGCTCGCGCCTGCCCGAGGCGGAACGCAACCTTGCCGTCATGCTGCGCTTTGCGGCGATCGCGACCGCGGCGGGCGGCCATCCGCTTGCCTTCCGCGCCGCGCTCGTGCCCGCGCTGGCCGCGCGCCTGCCGCAGGTCGCCGCAAATGCCGGCTGGACGCTCGACGAAACCGTCCTGACCGGCCCCGAGGGCCCGAACGGTCGCCCGCGCATCCACTGCCCGCCCGACGCCTACAACGACATCCTGCTGGCCTGTGACATCGTCATCGGCATGGCCGGGCTCGCGGTGGATCAGGCCGTCGCCATCGGCAAGCCCGTCCTACAGATCGCGGGCGAGGGGCCGCAGTTCAACGCCCGCTTCGCCGAGGCGCAGGAACGCCTGCTCGGGCTTTCCCTGCGCACCATCGGCCCGCCGCCGGTGACCGACGACGCGTTGGCGGACGGCGCGGCCCTGATGCAGGCGACCTTCGACGATACCGCCTATCTTGCGGCCTGTGCCCGCAACGGGCGGGAAAGGCTGGGCACCCCCGGCGGCGCGCACCGCATCGCCGTCCGCATCCTCGCCGCCCTTGGCCGTTTGCCGGAGCACGCCGGCGATGCCGCACGGTAGCCCCTTGCGGTCGGCCCCTCCTCGGGGATAAACCCGCGCCCACGGGTGATTAGCTCAGTTGGTAGAGCGCTTCGTTTACACCGAAGATGTCGGGAGTTCGAGTCTCTCATCACCCACCACGCCCCCCCTACAAGGGCGCCTCGGCCCGGTCCGTCATCCCGTAATCCCGCGTGATCGCGAAGACCCGCACCTCTTCCGCGCCGCCCGCGTCGAAGGCATGTGCCAGCGCCCGCGCGTCCTCCGCCTTCCCGGCCTCGCCCAGCGTCAGGAACCGTCCGGGCCGCGTGACGCTCTCATGCCCGCGTCCGCCCGGCAGCGGCGCTGCGCCGTGGCCCGCCACCACGAACCGCCCTTCGCCCGAGGCGCCCTTGCCGACCTCGGGCCCCACCCGGATGCGGTAGCGCTCGAAATGCACGCGCCGCCCGGCGGCCTGGCTGACCCGGTGCGCGGGGTCGGCGCGCCAGGCCCGGATCGCCGTCTCGTCCCGCCAGACCTGGTGCGACAGAAGCGCCTCGGGCGCATCGAGCGGCGTGAATCGCTCCAGGTAGATCAGTCCCTCATGCCCCGCCAGCACGGGGCGAAGCCGCTCCACATGCTCGAAATAGTGCGGCATGTGCCCGGGCCTGGGCAGCACGTCGAAGAACAGGCAATGCATCGCGCGGAGCCCTCCATCGCTCCTTCGGCGCGTATAGCCGATGTCCCCCGGCTGACAAGCGCGGCCGGGCACCGATCTACGCCGAAATGTGCGAATGCGCACATATGATAGACGAAAACGGTTATTTTGTGCGCCACCGCCAGCGCCTACCTTTGTCGCACCCGCAGCACCGGAGACATGAACATGAGCTGGAACCCCGCCCTCGACCCGCATTGCCCCACCGGCGACGAGGTCGACGCCATCGACACCGTCATCGTGCCGCGCGCCCGCGATCTCGGCGGGTTCGAGGTGCGCCGCGCGCTGCCCGCGCCGCGCCGCCAGATGGTCGGCCCCTTCATCTTCTTCGACCAGATGGGCCCGGCCGAATTCCTGCCCACCCAGGGCCTCGACGTCCGCCCGCACCCGCATATCGGGCTGGCGACGATCAGCTATCTCTACCGGGGCCGCATGCACCACCGCGACAGCCTCGGCACCGACGCCTGGATCGAGCCCGGCGCGGTCAACTGGATGGTCGCGGGCCACGGCATCACCCATTCCGAGCGTATCGACGACGCCACCCGCACCGATCCCATGCCGTTCTTCGGCATCCAGACCTGGGTCGCCCTGCCAAAGGATCACGAGGATCGCCCGGCAGAGTTCGTCCATGCCGCCAAGGACGCGCTGCCGTTCCTCGAGGGCGAGGGCAAGAGCCTGCGCCTGATCCTCGGCCACGGCTGGGGCGAACGCGCGCCGGTCGAGACCCCGTCCGAGATGTTCTATGCCGACGTGGTCCTTCAGCCCGGCGCCGCCATCCCCATGCCCGACAACCACGAGGACCGGGGCGCCTACGTGGTCGAGGGCAGCGCCGAGGTGGCAGGCCAGACGTTTGACGCCGGCCGCATGATGGTCTTCCGCCCCGGCGACGCGATCAGCCTGCGCGCCGGCCCGCAGGGCGCGCGCCTGATGCTTCTGGGCGGCGCCACGCTCGAAGGCCCGCGCTACATCTGGTGGAACTTCGTCGCCTCCTCCAGGGAACGCATCGAGGAAGCCAAGGAAGCCTGGCGCGCCGAGGACTGGGCGCACGGCCGCTTCCACCTGCCGCCGGGCGACGACAAGGAATTCATCCCCCTTCCGCCGAGATAGCCCGGCACTGGCGCGCCCGCGCCATTTGCGCTACCCCGGTCCGGCACGCACCAACTCCCTCGTGCCGGACCCCATGACAGCAGACGCAGCCAGCCACCGCGCCACGCGCCTCGGGATCGCCGCGATCCTCCTCGGTGTCCTGTGCATCTCGGTCAACGACGTGGCGATGAAACGGCTCTCGGGCGGCTACCCGCTGCACCAGCTTGTCTTCGTCCGCTCGATCATCGGGCTGTCCGTGTCCGTGGCGCTTCTGCACCTCGAAGGCGGCTGGCACCTCTTGCGCACCGACCGCCCCGGCCTTCACGCCCTGCGCGCCGTGCTCGTGTTCGTGGCCAACATGACCTTCTTCGCCGCCCTCGCGGCGCTGCCGCTGGCCACCGCCACGGCGGTCTTCTTCGTCGCGCCGCTCTTCACCACGCTCCTGTCGGTGCCGATCCTCGGCGCGCACGTCGGGCCGCGCCGCCTGTTGGCGGTGGGCGTGGGGTTTCTCGGCGTCCTGGCGATGACCGCTCCCGGCGCCGACCTCGGCGGCGCGCCGCGCTGGGCGCTCGCGCTGCCCATCGTCGCCGCACTCGCCTATGCGACGATGCAGCTTCTGACACGCAAGCTCGGCGCCCGCTCGCGCGCCTCGGCGCTGACGATCTACATCCAGGTGATGTTCCTCGTCATCACGGCGCTGGTCTACCTCGTGGCCGGAGACGGCCGCTTCGCCGAAGGCATCACCGATCCCAGCCTCCTGTTCCTGTTGCGCGCCTGGGTCTGGCCCGCGCCGCAGGACTGGGGGCTTCTGGTGCTGATCGGGACGCTGGCGGGCGTCGTGGGCTATACCCTCAGCCAGGCCTACCGGCTGGCCGAGGCGGCCACCGTCGCGCCCTTCGAATATGCCGCCCTGCCGCTGGCGATCTTCTGGGGCTGGCTGATCTTCGGCGAACTGCCCGGTCTCAACACCCTGACGGGCATCGCGCTGATCGGCGGGGCGGGGCTTTATGTCTTCCTGGCCGAGGGCCGACGGGCGAGCCTGCCACCGGGGCCTCAGAATCGTCCTTGACGGGGGCAGGACAGGACCATAATACACGACGACGTTCCGGGGCAGCCCGGGCGGCGGCGAGCGGTTGTAGCTCAGTTGGTTAGAGTACCGGCCTGTCACGCCGGGGGTCGCGGGTTCGAGCCCCGTCAACCGCGCCATCGCCGTCCAGCCCGATGCCCCCGGAACCGGCGCGCGGTTGTAGCTCAGTTGGTTAGAGTACCGGCCTGTCACGCCGGGGGTCGCGGGTTCGAGCCCCGTCAACCGCGCCACTTCTTCCCGACATGGACCGAAGGCCCCTTCCCGTGAAACTCATCGACGATGCGCCCTGGGCGCTGGTCCTGCTGCTCTGCGCCACGCTGGGCCTCGCACCGTTCACGCCCGAGCCGCACATCTGGGAAAAGCTCAGGATGCTCGCCGCCGGAGACCTGCGCCGCGGCATCGACTGGTTCGACCTGGCGCTGCACGGCGCGCCCTGGCTGGTGCTGGCGCTCAAGGCCGCCCGCGCGGCGCGCGGGGCAGGGGCAGGGTAAGGCGTTTCGAAACGCCTTGCCCACGCGGTTTCGAAACCGCGTGCCATGCGGCGCGCGCCGCATGGCCCAAGC
Organism: Alphaproteobacteria bacterium; assembly: GCA_030431935.1. Classification (GTDB taxonomy): domain Bacteria; phylum Pseudomonadota; class Alphaproteobacteria; order Rhodobacterales; family Rhodobacteraceae; genus ASV31. The sequence continues at coordinate 15,813 of JAUIIC010000063.1, forward strand.
CGCTTGCAAGCGGCTTCCCCGCCCGGCACCCGCGCGCGGAAAAGCCGCTTCGAAGCGGCTTCGCTCTACCCCGAGATCGCGTCCAGCACCCGGGCCCAGCTTCGGATCCCGCGGTGAAAGCTTTCCAGCGCGTATTTCTCGTTGGGGCTGTGGATCTGGTCGTCGTCGCGACCGAACCCGATCAGCATCGAATCCATCCCCAGCATCGACTTGAAATGCCCGGCAATCGGGATCGACCCGCCCGACCCGATGAAGGCCGCGGGGTTCGGCCATTCCGCCGACAGCGCCTGCCGCGCCGCCTCGAAGGCCGGATCCTCGGTGGCCATCACGCTGGCGGCCGACCCGCCATGCCTGTGGAAGGTCACTTCGCAATCGGCGGGCACCATCTCGCGCACCATCGCGCGCAGGCTTTCGCGGATCTTCTCGGGGTCCTGGGTGCCCACCAGCCGGCAGCTGATCTTGGCCGAGGCTTCCGAGGGCAGCACCGTCTTGAACCCCGCACCGGCATAGCCGCCGCGAATGCCGTTCACCTCGCAGGTCGGGCGCGACCAGATCATCTCCAGCCCCGACCGCCCGGCCTCGCCCGCCGGGATCGACAGGCCCACCTCGCCCAGAAAGGCGGTTTCGTCGAACCCCAGCCCCTCCCATTGCGCGCGCAATTCGTCCGGGAGTTCGGGCACACCGTCATAGAAGCCGGGGATCGTGACGCGCCCGTCCTCGTCATGCAGCGCCGCGATCACCCGCGACAGCACGCGGATCGGGTTCATCGCGATGCCGCCGTACATCCCCGAATGCAGGTCCTTGGACGGCCCGCGCACGGTGATCTCCTCGCCCATCAGCCCGCGCAGCATGGTGGTGATCGCGGGCGTCCGGTCGTCGAAGAGCCCGGTGTCGCAGATCAGCGCCAGTTCGGCCTTCAGCGCGTCGCCATGCGCTTCCAGGAACGGCACCAGCGAGGGAGAGCTCGATTCCTCCTCGCCCTCCAGCAGGACCGTCAGCCGCACCGGCAATTCCCCGTGGACCGCCACCCAGGCCCGGCATGCCTCGACAAAGGTCATCAGCTGGCCCTTGTCGTCGCAGGCCCCGCGCGCGCGGATCACCTCGCCCTTGGCGGTCTCTTCCAGCGCCGGGTCGAACGGGTCGCGGTGCCACAAGTCCAGCGGGTCCACCGGCTGCACGTCGTAATGGCCGTAGAACAGCAGGTGCCGCCCCGGTCCCTCCGCCTGTCCCGTCACCATCGGATGCCCCGGCGTGGAATGCTTTTCCGCCGCGATCCCGATCGAGCGCAGATCGCTCACCAGCCAGTCCGCCGCCCGGTCGCAGTCCGCCTTGTAGGCCGGATCGGTCGAGATCGACGGGATGCGCAAGAGGGCGAACAGCCGCTCCAGCGCGTCCGGCAGCGCGGCGTCGATATGCGAAAGGACGGGGTCGAGGCGGCTCATCCTGATGGTCTCCGTTTTGTGATGCGCGGACGGTATCAAGACCACGCCCGGTGTCCAGCGGGCGGGTGGAAACCGCCCGCGGGCTGCGCTAGGTTCCCGCGGGCGCGAGAAGGAGAACGAGATGCGACAGATCATGCTGGGGGCCCTTGCCGGGCTGATGCTGGCCGGGCCGGCCGCCGCGCAGGATGCACGGCTGGAACTCGCACCATCCCCCCTCACCGAGACGGAACGCCAGATCGTTGCCGGGATGTTCCAGCAGGTGCAGGCCATGTCCGAGACCCGCGACAAGGTCGGGGCCTACGGCGCGATCGTGGTGTCACGCACCTTCTTCGAGCTGGCGATGGCCGATCCCACCTCTGCGGCGATGGCGGGGCTCTTTCAGATCGTGGGCAACCACGACACGATCCAGAAGGCCGAGAGGGCCGCGATGGACGCCTGCAACGCCGCCCGCCAGACCGGCCAGATGCGCTGCGTCCTGGCGGCGCGCATCCTCCCGGAATAGCCGCCCGGCCCGCGCGAGTTGATCTGGATCATTTCCCGGCATCGCGGCAAAATGTAACGGTTCTTGAATATGTATGCGCGGACGGGCAAAAAAGGTGCTATCCGGGCCGCGCTGCGAGGCTGAAAACGACACCCAGGGGGGACTTGTGCAGTATTATAACGACCAGCTCGACACGGCGCTCCAGCGTCTGCATGACGAAGGCCGCTACCGGACCTTCATCGACATCGAGCGGCGCAAGGGCGCGTTCCCCCACGCGACATGGCGCCGTCCCGACGGCATTGAGCAGCCCGTAACCGTCTGGTGCGGCAACGATTATCTGGGCATGGGCCAGCACCCGGTCGTGCTGGACGCCATGCACGAGGCGCTCGATGCCACCGGCGCGGGCTCTGGTGGCACGCGCAACATCTCGGGCACCACGGTCTATCACAAGCGGCTCGAGGCAGAGCTTGCCGACCTGCACGGCAAGGAATCGGCGCTCCTCTTCACTTCGGCCTACATCGCCAACGACGCCACGCTTTCGACGCTGCCGAAACTCTTTCCCGGCCTCATCATCTATTCCGACGTGCTCAACCACGCCTCGATGATCGAGGGCATCCGCCGCAACGGCGGCGCCAAGCGCATTTTCAAGCACAACGACCTTGCCGACCTGCGCGCCAAGCTCGAGGCCGACGACCCCGCCGCGCCGAAACTCATCGCCTTTGAATCTGTCTACTCGATGGATGGCGATTTCGGCCCGATCGAGGCGATCTGCGACCTTGCCGACGAATTCGGGGCGCTGACCTATATCGACGAGGTCCACGCGGTCGGCATGTACGGCCCGCGCGGGGCCGGCGTGGCCGAGCGCGACCGCCTGATGCACCGCATCGACATCATCAACGGGACGCTCGCCAAGGCCTATGGCGTGATGGGCGGCTATATCGCCGCTTCGGACAAGATGTGCGACGCGATCCGCTCCTACGCGCCAGGCTTCATCTTCACCACCTCGCTGCCGCCCGCGGTGGCGGCGGGGGCGGCGGCCAGCGTGCGGCACCTGAAGACCGACCGCGACCTCCGGACGCGCCACCAGACCCAGGCCCGCATCCTCAAGACCCGCCTGCGCGCGCTGGGCCTGCCGATCATCGACCACGGCAGCCATATCGTGCCGCTGATCGTCGGCGACCCGGTGCACACCAAGCAGCTGTCGGACATGCTCCTGATGGATCACGGCATCTACGTGCAGCCGATCAACTTCCCCACCGTGCCGCGCGGAACCGAGCGCCTGCGCTTTACCCCGTCGCCCGTTCACGGCCCCGACGAGATGGATGCGCTGATCCATGCGCTGGACAAGCTCTGGTCCCATTGCGCGCTAAACCGCTCAGAAATGTCCGCCTGATTCTTTCTGCGGGTGCATTGATCCACTTCGTGTGCTAGCGTCTTGTGAGAAAGGCACGGCGGCAGTAGAATCGCCGGCGTATTGAGGATGTGCGCGGACGT
>JAUIIC010000064.1 GCA_030431935.1 Alphaproteobacteria bacterium
GCGGTCGTAGATCAGGATCTCGTCGCCGTCCGTCACGATCGCATACCACGTCGCGCCCTGGGTGAAGGCGGTGGCGCGGGTGCCGCCGGGCAGCGCGATGGCCTCGGGCAGCGGGGTCTGCGGCGAGGGGAAGCGGGTGACAAAGAGCACGATCAGGACTAGAAGCCCGGCGATCATGGTGGCGGTCAGCCCCGTCACCAGAAGCTTCAGAAACCTCAGCGTGCCGGCGTCCGGCCCCGGAGTGTCGTCCATGCCCGTCTCCTGCATCCGGGTCGTCATCGCTGCCGATCCGCCCGCGCGCCTTGATAAGGCACTGGCGCGCGACGTGCCAGAGGCCGCGGCGTTGAGCCGGTCGCGGCTGGCGCGGCTGATCGCCGATGGCGCGGTGACGCGGGGCGGCGCGGTGCTGGACGACGCGCGGGCGCGGGTGGCCGAGGGCGACGTGATCGAGATCGCCGTCCCCGAGGCCGAGGAGAGCGTGATCGCGGGCGAGGCCATCCCGCTCGACGTACTTCATGAGGACGACGACCTGATCGTGGTGAACAAGCCCGCCGGCATGGTGGTGCATCCCGCGCCGGGGTCCAAGGCGGGCACGCTGGTGAATGCGCTGATCGCCCATTGCGGCGACAGCCTGTCGGGCGTGGGCGGCGAGAAGCGGCCGGGCATTGTCCATCGCATCGACAAGGACACGAGCGGGGTCCTGGTGGCCGCCAAGAGCGACCGGGCGCATCACGGACTGGCCGACCAGTTCGCGGCCCACACGGCCGAGCGGGTCTATCTCGCCGTTTGCCACGGGGTGCCCGATGCGGGCGATCCGCGGTTGGCGGGGCTGCAGGGCGTGGGTTTCGAGCCGGGTGGCGTGATCCGCATCGCCACCCGGCTCGACCGGCACCGCACGGACCGCCAGAAACAGGCGGTGGTGGCCAATGGCGGGCGGCATGCGGTGACGCGGGTCCGGGTGGAAGAGCGGTTCGGCACGCCCCCCGCCGCGGCGCTGGTCAGTTGCCGGCTGGAAACGGGGCGCACCCACCAGATCCGGGTGCATATGGGCCATGTGGGACATGGCCTGGTGGGCGATCCCGTCTATGGCGGGCGCCGCCGCCTGTCGGCGGCGGCGCTGGGTGCGGCGGCGGCGGAGGCGGCGGCGGGCTTTCCCCGGCAGGCGCTGCACGCTGCGGTGCTGGGCTTCGTGCATCCGGTCACGGGCGCGGCGCTTCGCTTCGAGGCGCCCTTGCCCCCGGACATGGCGGCTCTGATCGCCGCCTTGCACGGTCAGGCGGGCACCGCAACCTGACGGGCGCCCCGCAGAAGCATCAGCGCAAAGGCCGTTTCCGCGATCACCGGCAGGCCATAGGCGGGCTGGATCAGCGCGTTGATCCCGGGGGCCAGCAGCGCGGTGAAGCTGCCCACCAGGTAGACGATCCCGGCCCCGCCCAGAAGTGCCGCCAGCCAGGCCGGGAACAGACCCGAGCGGCAGGCCAGCCAGACGGTCAGGAGCGTGTTGGCGCCGAAGAAGATCAGGCCGAAGTCGTAGCCTTGCGCGTGCACCTCCATCAGCAGGGCCAGGGTGTCGGGCGCGGGCGTGCCGCGCGCGACCAGCAGGACGGCGGCGAGAGAGGCCAGCAGGCTCGCGCCGATGATCGCGGCCTGCACCAGGCGCAGCGCCATAGCGGCCAGCGCGACCTGCGGCTGGGTGGCGCGGAAGATGGCGTAAAGCAGGACCGCCAGCGCGACATCGGCCAGGATCATCACCGCGTCGGCGGCAAGGCCCAGCCGGAAGAGCGGCAGCTTCGCCGCGACATTGGCCCAGGTGGCGGTGGGGTCGCCCGCCACGGTCAGGGGCATCCGAACGCCCAGTTCGGCAAAGAGGCCCGCGGCGATGATGACGAGATAGGCGGCGCCGGCGGGGCGGAAGAGGGGGGCGGTGGCATGCATGGCGGGCTCCTTGGCGGGACGTTTGCGATGGCAAGGGGATCGCATGTTCCGAATTGCATGGAAATCCACCGGAATAGCAGGTATGGTATGCGCAAATGCATGGATTGGGCGGTGGGGCCTGCAACAAACCTGCGCCAACGCGCACGAGGGTGTGAGTTTGCATGTCATCTCTGGAACTCGGGCCGGGCGGCGCCCATCCTTCATTCAGAGTTTGGTGTTAGCGCTGTCTTGAAACCGGGACTGCCGGTTCCTAGATAATGTTAAACCTTGATACATCAGGGAGTGAGAGGGGCACGTCATGTCGAATTACGCCAATCTTCCCGCGCCGTCGCCGGAGCAGGGACTGAACCGTTACCTGCAAGAAATCCGCAAGTTCCCGATGCTGGAACCGGAACAGGAATACATGCTCGCCAAGCGCTGGGTGGACCACCAGGACACCGAGGCCGCGCACCAGATGGTCACCAGCCACCTGCGCCTCGCTGCCAAGATCGCCATGGGCTATCGCGGCTATGGCCTGCCGCAGGCCGAGGTCATTTCCGAGGCGAACGTGGGCCTGATGCAGGCGGTCAAGCGGTTCGACCCCGAAAAGGGATTCCGCCTGGCGACCTATGCCATGTGGTGGATCCGCGCCTCGATCCAGGAATACATCCTGCGGTCCTGGAGCCTTGTGAAGCTGGGGACCACCAGCGCGCAGAAGAAGCTGTTCTTCAACCTGCGCAAGGCCAAGGCGCGCATCGGCGCGCTGGAGGACGGCGACCTGCGCCCCGAGAACGTGCAGCAGATCGCCCATGACCTCGGCGTGACCGAGGACGAGGTGATCTCGATGAACCGGCGCCTGTCGGGCGGCGATGCCTCGCTCAACGCCATGGTGGGCAGCGACGGCGACAGCGCGACAGAGTGGATGGACTGGCTGGAGGACGAGGACGCCGACCAGGCCACCGCCTATGAGGAGCAGGACGAACTGACCGCGCGGCGCGAGTTGCTGGCCGAGGCGATGGAGGTCCTGAACGACCGGGAAAAGGACATCCTGGTGCAGCGCCGCCTTCAGGACCAGCCGGTGACGCTGGAGGATCTGTCGGGCGTCTACGATGTCAGCCGCGAGCGTATACGCCAGATCGAGGTGCGGGCGTTCGAGAAGCTGCAGAAGCGGATGACGGAACTCGCACGCGGCAAGGGCATGCTGGCCCGCGCCTGACGCGGCTGCGGTCGGATCGGTCCGGCCGTGGGCAGAAGGACGACGGCGCGCCGGATGAGGTCCGGCGCGCCGTCTTTCGTTTCGTGGGCGGCAGGAGCGGCAGAGGGCAGCGGATGGCCGCGGGCAGCCGCTCTGGCGGTTGAGGTCTTCACTTTATCCCGGCCAGGTCCGGACGACCTCCGAGCGCGCGCTGGCGTCCCCAAAGCGGCTGGCCGTCGGGGCGGCCATCCGCTGCCCGGGCCGCTTGCGCGGCTGTTCCGGGCGGGGTTTCTCCGTTCGGGTGTTGGTGGGGGGCTGGCAGGGTCTGGCCCGTTTTCAATGACCGCTTTCCCGGCCTCTCGGGCTTTTGCTCCGACACAGGGCAGCGGCTGGCCGTGGGTGCGGCCATCCGCTGCCCGGGCCGCCTTCGGCGGCTGTTCCGGGCGGTGTCTCTCCGCCTCCGGCGCCTCGTCACGCCACCGACCGAAGCCTAGCCGCCCAGCACCAGGTCGAGTGCGTCGAGGAGCAGATCCTCGTCCGCGTCCTCGTCGCCGCGCAGGATCACCGCCACCGCGGGCACATCCGGGAACGCGAGCGCATGGGCCGAATAGCCGATGTCGCCGCCGGAATGGCTGAACACGCGGCCAAGGCCCGGCTCGTCGGTCAGCACGATCCCCATGCCATAGCCTTCGCCCAGCGGGTCGGCCAGCATCCGCGCAAGCATCGCGGGCGGCAGAAGCCTGCGCTCGATGAAGAGCGCGCGGAACACCACCGCCACGTCCGCCGCTGGCGCGACCAGACCGCCGTCGCCCATGCCGGGGCTGGCGTAAAGCCAGCGCATGTCGCGGCCCCGGTCGAGCCCGGCGGCATCCTCGGGGCCCGGCGGGCGCAGGCCGACAAGGGAACTGCGGGTGGCGCCGGCGGGGGCCAGCACCAGCGACCGCAGCGCGGCGTCGAGCGGTTGGCCGGTGAGGCGTTCGAGGATCAACTGGGCCAGCAGGTAGTTGGTGTTGGAATAGTCGTAGCCCCGGCCCGGAGCGAACTCCGCCGGTTCGCCGTGGACGAAGGCCAGCGCACGCTCCGGCGTCCAGCCGATGGGCGCGCGCATCCAGGCCTCGGTGAACGCATCGTCGAGGTAGTCGGGCAGGCCGCTCGTCATGGTCAGAAGATGCGCCGTCGAGACCCCACGCATCCCGCCCATCCCGGCGACGACAGCGGGCGGCAGGTGCGCCGCGGCGGGCGCGTCGAGGTCGAGCCGCCCCTGTCCGGCCAGCTGCAGAAGGGCGGCGGCGACCATGGGCTTGGTGACGGAGGCCAGCAGGAACCGGTCGCTGGACCGTGTCTCACGTCCGCCGGGCTCCAGCGGGCCGGTGGCCAGCGTCTCGGTGCCCTCGGGCGTCCAGACCAGGATGACCTGCGCCGCGCTCGTGTCGATATCGGGGCGCAGGGCGTCGAGCGGGCCGGCGGCAGCGCTCCACGGCAGGAGGAGGAACAGGGCAAGGAAGAGCGCGCGCATGGGAATCCCCGGCAGGTTGTCTGCCGGGATGCTACGGGCGACACCCGGCGGGGCAAGCGAAAAGGCCGGTCCCGTCCCCTTGACGCGGGGCACGCGCGGGGGTGGGGTGGCGGCAGGCAGCAGGCATGCAAGGGAGAGAGGCCATGACCGAACCGATTCGCTGGGGTGTGCTGGGGGCGGCGAATTTCGCGCGGGACAAGATGGCCCCGGCGATCCATGCCGCCAAGGGGGCGGAACTGGCCGCGCTGGCGACGTCCTCTCCTGACAAGGCGGCCGGGTTCACCGCCTTCGCGCCCCGGATTCGGGTGCTGGACAGCTATGACGGACTGCTGGCCGATCCCGATATCGACGCGGTCTACATCCCGCTGCCCAATCACCTGCACATCGAATGGACGCTGAAGGCGCTGGAGGCGGGCAAGCATGTCCTGACCGAAAAGCCGCTGGCGATGCGGGCCGAGGCGTTCGACCAGGTGATCGCAGCCCGCGACCGCACCGGGCTGGTGGCGGCAGAGGCCTACATGATCGTGCATCATCCCCAGTGGCAGCGGGCGCGCGCGCTGTTTGAGGAGGGGGCGATCGGCAGGCTGGTGCATGTGGACGCGGTCTTCAGCTACGACAACCGCGCCGACACCGCCAACATTCGCAACCGGCCGGAAACCGGGGGCGGCGCGATCCCCGACATCGGCGTCTACACCTATGGGAGCACGCGTTTCGTCACCGGGCAGGAGCCGCAGGAGATCACCGGCGCCCATATCCGCTGGGAAAACGGGGTGGACGTCTTCTCGCTGGTGACGGCGCAGTTCGACGGGTTCACCGGGGCCTTCGTCAATTCCATGCGCATGGCGCCCTCGCAGGAGGTGACGTTCTATGGCGAGTCCGGGTCGATCAAGCTGACCGCGCCCTTCAACGCGCAGGTCTTCGGCGAGGCGCGGGTCGAGTTGCACAAGTCGGTCCACGGCGGCGGCGCGGCGGGCGCGGTGACGGTCGAGCGGTTCCCGGCGGCCAACCATTACGTCCTGCAGGTCGAGGCGTTCGGCCGGTCGGTGCGCGAGGGCGCGCCCTATCCCTGCCCGCTGGAGTTCTCGCGCGGGACGCAGGCGATGATCGACGCCGTCTTCGACGCCGCGGGGCCGCGTCCGGACTGAGCCCGAAGCGACCTTGCGCAGGATCAAGGCGGAGTGGGCCGCGCGCGGTGCAGGATCGTGGGCGGAACCCAACCAAGGAGATCCGAGCGATGAAACCTGTCGTGACGCTTGTGCTGGTCGCCGACGATCGGGCGGCCCGGTTTCTGGTGAACGAGGGTGTGGGCAAGGGCCTGCACCAGGTCTCGAACCGCGTGGGGGGCGACAGCCCCGAGATGGCGGCGGAGTTCGCCGACCGAGGCGGGCGCGGGCAGGCCGCGCCCGGAGCGGCGCGCCACGGGATGGCGCCGCGCACGACCGTCGAGGACCAGCGCCGCGACGCCTTTGCCGCCGAACTGATCGACGCGCTGGCCGCCGAGGCGATGCGGGCGGGCGCGGACCGGCTGATCGTCGCGGCCCCGGCCGGGATGCTGGGCGCCCTGCGTGCCGGAATGCCCCCGGCGCTGGCCGCCAAGGTCGCCGCGGACCTGCCGAAGGACCTGACTCATGTTGCGGTTGCCGACCTGCCGGACCATCTTGCGGAGGTGGCCGCCTTCTGACCGCGCGGCCCGTACCGAGAGGAGACGCGCGATGACGGAACACGAGGACGACGACGGCTGGGTCCGCAAGGACGAGGTATGGGAAAGGTTCCTGTTCTCGCTTGTGCTGCTGTTGCTGTTCGCGGTGGGACAGAACCTGGTGTGGGTGGTGGCGCTGATCCAGTTCCTCTGGATGCTCTTTGCGGGCAAGCCCAATCACCAGGTCTCCGCCTTCGGGGCGCGGCTGGCGATCTGGCTGAAGAAGACGGTGTTCTACCTGTCGGGGATGACAGACGAAAAGCCGTTCCCCTGGACCGAGATCGACTGAGGCGCGGCGCCCCGGGTCAGGCCGGGTCGTGCGAGGGCGCGCGGGACCTGCGGGGCAGGCGCATGGTGATTATGCCTACGCCCAAGAGGATCACCGCGCCGCCCAGGAGTTTCTCGGGCCGCGGCTCCTCGCCCAGGAAGAGCATCCCGCCGATGACGGCGAAGACCGGAAGCAGCAAGAGGAAGGGCGCCACGCGACCCACGTCGTGGCGGCGGATCAGCGTGTTCCACATCAGGTAGCCGAAGGCCGTCATCACCAGCCCGAGGTAGACCACCGTGCCCCAGATCGTGATGTCCGCGCCCCGGATCGCCGCGACCTGCCCGGATTCGAACAGGAACGACATGGCGAAAAGCTGCGGCGTGGCGAAGACGGCGATCCAGGCGGTGACCTGAAGCCCCTCGATGTCCTTCAGGCGCCGCACCATGACCTGTCCCACCGCCCAGGAGAACGCGCCGCCCACCACCATGAGGACCGAGACGATGTCGGCCCCGAAGTCGCCCTGCCAGACCATCAGGCCGATGCCGCAGAAGGCCACGGCGATGCCGACCCATTTGCGCGCGCCGGGACGCTCGCCCAGCACCAGCGCGCCGAGAAGCACGAGGAACGGCACCTCCAATTGGACGATCAGCGCGGCGATGCCGGCCTGAAGCCCGGTCAGCCCGGTGAAGGTCAGGCTGTATTGCAGCGCGGCGGCGATGATCGCGATGCCGAAAAGCCGGGCAAGGTTGCCATGCGGGATGCGGGTGAACCACACCAGCACGGCGGCGGTCAGGGCAAAGCGCAGCGCCATCAGGAGGATCGGCGGAAAATGTGCGATGGCCCCCTTGGCCAGCACCAGCCCCATGCCCCAGACGAGCGGCACCGACAGGGCCATCAGGATTTCAAGCGGGGTCAGCCGGATCATGCGCGTCCCTCGCCCCGGCGGCCCGGATGCGCGGGATGCGGCGGGCGGGGACAGCGAATGGTGAACGCGTTACGGACCTGCCGCAAGGGGGGATGCGCCCGCCGCGGGGGCGGGCGCAGGAATCAGTTCTCCATCGCCTCCAGCTGGTCGATGAAGCCCGAGATCATCGACAGGCCCTTGTCCCAGAACCCGGGGTCCGAGGCGTCGAGGCCGAAGGGGGCCAGAAGCTCCTTGTGGTGCTTCGATCCGCCGGCCTTCAGCATTTCGAAATACTTGTCCTGGAAGCCCGCGTCGCCCTCTTCGTAGACGGCGTAAAGCGCGTTCACCAGCCCGTCGCCGAAGGCATAGGCGTAGACGTAGAAGGGCGAGTGGACGAAATGCGGGATGTAGGACCAGAAGGTTTCATACCCGTCCATGAAGGTGAACGCGGGGCCAAGGCTTTCGCCCTGCACGCTCATCCACAGGGCGTTGATGTCGTCGGGCGTCAGCTCTCCCTGGCTGCGGCGGGCGTCGTGCAGCTTGCACTCGAAATCGTAGAAGGCGATCTGGCGGACCACGGTGTTGATCATGTCCTCGACCTTGCCGGCGAGCAGCACCTTGCGTTCCGCGTCGTTGCGGGCGTTGTCGAGCAGGCGGCGGAAGGTCAGCATCTCGCCGAAGACGCTGGCGGTCTCGGCCAGCGTCAGGGGGGTAGAGGACAGAAGCTCTCCTTGCCCGGCGGCCAAGACCTGGTGGACGCCGTGGCCCAGTTCATGGGCCAGCGTCATCACGTCCCGCGGCTTGCCCAGGTAGTTGAGCATCACGTAGGGGTGCACCTCGGCCACGGTGGGATGGGCGAAGGCGCCGGGCGCCTTGCCGGGCTTCACGCCCGCGTCGATCCAGCCCCGGTCGAAGAAGGGTTCGGCCAGTTCCGCCATCCGGGGCGCGAAGCCCGCGTAGGCGGTCATCACCATCTCGCGCGCGGTGGGCCAGTCGATCGTGCGCGGCTCCTCCAGCGGCAGGGGCGCGTTGCGGTCCCAGACCTGGAGCGTGTCGAGGCCGAGCCACTTGCGCTTGAGCTCGTAATAGCGGTGCGACAGGCGTGGATAGGCGGCGACCACGGCGTTGCGCAGCGCCTCGACCACCTCCGGCTCGACGTGGTTGGCCAGGTGGCGCCCGGTCTGCGGCGTGGGCATCTTGCGCCAGCGGTCCTCGATCTCCTTTTCCTTTGCCAGCGTGTTGTGGACGCGGGCAAAGAGCTTGACGTTCTGCCCAAAGACATCCGCCAGGCTGCGCGCGCCGGCCTCGCGCCGGGCGCGGTCATGGTCGGTCAGGAGGTTGAGCGTGGCCTCCAGCCCCAGCGTCTCGCCGTCGACCTCGAACTCCAGCCCGGCCATGGTCTCGTCGAAGAGCTTGTTCCAGGCGCTGGCGCCGACCACGGACTGGTCGTGCAGGAACTGTTCCAGCTCGTCCGACAGCTGGTGCGGGCGCATGGCGCGCAGGCGGTCGAAGACGGGCTTGTAGCGCGCCAGCGCGGCATCGGCGGCGAAGAGCGCGTCGAGGTGGTTGTCGGGCAGGCGGTTGATTTCGAGGCTGTAGAACACCAGCGGCGTGGTGAAGGTCGTCACCTTGTCCTGGCAGTCGGACATGAACTTGGCGCGCGCCGCGTCGGTGGTGTTCTGGTAATAGCGCAGCCCGGCATAGGACATCAGCCGCCCGGCGACGGTGTCGATACGCTCGTAGCGCAGCACGCAGTCGCGCAGGCCCGCGGCGTCGAGACCCGCCAGCTTGCCCTGGTAGTCGGCGGCGAAGGCGGCGCATTCGCCGTCCAGCCAGTCGAGGTCGCGCGCCACTTCGGGCGCGTCGGGGGCGGTGTAGAGATCGCTCAGGTCCCAGTCCGGCAGCGCGCCGAAGGGGCTGGCGCCCTCGGCCTTGGCGTCGAAGACGGGAGTGGGAAGATCGCGCATCCTGGGTCCTTTCGGTTTGGCCTTGGGTGACACATAGGGCGCGCGCGCCGCGGGGCGCAACCCGTCGCCGGGATTCGCGGGGACGGGGCGGCGGCGGGGACAGGGCGATCACGCGAGTGTTATGTGCATTTTGGAAGAGACGACTGTGCGTTTCGAGCGTTTCGTGCGGATGCGCGCCGATATAGGCCTTGGTCATCGACAACATGGCGCCGCCCGAACGGGCGCGCAGCATCCAAGGACCATGGACATGACGGACAAGTTTGCACTCGGCGCGCCGCTGGCGCGGCTGTTCCTGTCGGCGATCTTCATCATCGCCGGACTTCAGAAGATCGGCGGCTATGCCGGTACACAAGGCTACATGGAAATGATGGGCGTGCCCGGCGCGCTGCTGCCCGCGGTGATCGCGGTCGAGGTGCTGGGCGGCATCGCGCTGCTGGTGGGCTTCCAGGCGCGTATCGCGGCGGTTCTGCTGGCAGGCTTCACGCTGATCGCCGGGGTGCTTTTCCACCTGGTCCCCAGCTTCGGGATGGAAGGCATGGCCGCGCAGGGCGAGACCATCCATTTCATGAAGAACCTCGCCATCACGGGCGGGCTGGCCATGGTGGCGATCTTCGGCGCGGGCGCGCTGTCGGTCGACAACCGTCGTGACCATGGCGGCGCGGTCGCCGCGGAGTAGGCGGGGCGCGAACCGGCCTGCGGCGGGTGCCTTCGGCGAGAGTATTTTTGAACAGAAGAAGCAGGGGCGGGCGCGCGGGCGGCCGCCCTTTCCTTGTGTCAGCCGTATTGCGCGAGCATGTCCTTGAGGTCGGCCAGCGTGTTGGCCTCGGACGCGGGCTTGTCGTGGCGCCAGCGCGCCATGCGGGGAAAGCGCAGCGCCACGCCGGACTTGTGGCGCGGGCTTTGCTGGATGCCCTCGAAGGCGATCTCGAACACGTGCTCGGGGCGGACCTGGCGGACCGGGCCGAAGCGGTCGAGCGTGTTCTTGCGCACCCATTGGGTGATCTGGCGGAACTCGGCATCCGTCAGGCCGGAATAGGCCTTGGTGAAGGGGACGAGCGCGGGGCCGTCCCAGACCGCGAAGGTGAAATCGGTGTAGAGCGTGGCGCGCCGCCCGTGGCCCGCCTGCGCATAGATCATCACCGCGTCGATGGTCAGGGGATCGACCTTCCATTTCCACCAGTCGCCCTTCTTGCGGCCCGCCAGATAGGGGCTGGCGCCGCGCTTGAGCATCAGCCCTTCGGCGCCGAGGTCGCGGGCGCGGGCGCGCTCGGCGGCCAGCGCAGTCCAGTCCTGAAAGGCGACCGGGGGCGAGGCCATGATCGGCGCCTCGGGCGGCAGGCCCGCCACCAGCGCGTCCAGGCGCGCGCGGCGGTCGTCGAAGGGGCGGTCGCGCAGGTCCTCGCCCCGCCATTCCAGAAGGTCGTAGGCCATCAGGCGCACGGGGGCTTCTGCCAGAAGCTTCTTCGGCACGCTCTTGCGCCCGATGCGTTTCTGCAGCGCGTTGAAGGGCAGGGGGGCGGCGTCGCGCCAGGCGAGGATCTCACCGTCGAGCACGGTGCCGGGCGGGATGAAGTCGCGCGCGGCGGCCAGTTCGGGGAAGCGGTCGGTCATCAGCTCTTCACCCCGGGACCAGACGAAATGCTCGCCGCCGCGCAGGATCAGCTGGCCGCGGATGCCGTCCCATTTCCAGTACGCGCGCCAGTCCGCCGGATCGCCCAGCGCGGCGGGTTCGTCGTCGAGCTGGTAGGCGAGGTAGAAGGGATAGGGGCGCGACAGGTCGGCCGCGGGATCGCGTGTCAGCACCAGGCCGTCGAAGGTGACGCTGTCGGGTGTCCAGTCGCCCATCAGGCGGTGGGCGAGTTCCGGTTCGGCGACGCCGGTGGCCTGCGACAGGGCGCGGGTCATCAGTTTCTGGCTGACGCCGAGGCGGAAGCCGCCGGTGATGAGCTTGTTGAAGAGGAAGCGTTCGGTGGCGTCCAGCCGGTCCCAAGCGTCGAGGATGCGGGCCTTGCGGGCGGGCTCGTCGAGCGCGGCAAGTGCGCGGATCTCGTCTATCCAGTGACCGAGCGGTTCGTCCGAGGTGCGGCTGGCGGGCGGCAGGACGAGGGCGATGGTCTCGGCCAGGTCGCCGACGACGGGATAGCATTCCTCGAAAAGCCACAGCGGAATGCCCGCGCGCTCTGCCGCCCACTCGCGCAGCGCGGTCGTGGTGACGGTGCGGCGCGGGCGGCGCCCGGACAGAAGCGCGATGGTCCAGAGCTTGTCCCGGTCCGGCGCGCTGCGGAAATACGAGGCCAGCGCCGCCGTCTTGACGGTGGTGCGCGTCGTCCGGTCGAGCGCGGCGAAGAGGGCGGCGAAGCGTTTCACGCGGGCTCAGCCGGTGCGGTCGCGCAGGAAGGCGCCCATCTGTGACAGGGCCCGGTCGGCGGCGGCCGAATATCCCGCGTGCAGGTGCCAGACATGCTGCATCCCCGGCCAGAGGTCGAGCCTGCAGTCGTCCATCGCGTCGCGCAGGCGGTGTGCATCCTGGGCCAGCGCCTCGCCGCTTCCGGCCTGGATCAGGGTGGGGGGCAGGCCGGCGACGTCGCCTTGCAGGGGCGAGACGCTTGGGTCGGCGGGGTCGTGGCCGTGCAGGTAGGCCCGTTCGATCCGGCGGGGCCAGGCGGGGGGGATCAGGATCTCGTCCCCGGCGGCGGCGAACCGCGCCTCGATGCCGCCCGAGAGGTCGCCGATGGGCGCGATCAGACCAAGCGCGCGCGGCTGCGGGCCGCCCGTGTCGCGGGCGTGCTGGGCGACCAGGAGGGCAAGGCAGCCGCCCGCGCTGTCGCCGCAGATCGCCACGGGCGGGGTGCCGTCCCGCACCAGGCGCTCCCATGTGGCAATGGCATCCTCGCGCGCGGCGGGGAAGGGGTGTTCGGGCGCAAGGCGATAGCGGGGCGCGACGGCGCGCAGGCCCGAGGCGGTGGCAAGGTGGCCCACCAGCGCGGCATGGGTGCGCGGGCTGCCGATGGTGAAGCCGCCCCCGTGGAAGTAAAGGATCACCGGCGCCTCGCGGTCCACGCCTTCGGGGCGGAACCAGAGCGCGTCGTGCCGGTCGCGGATCGGCGTCATGCGGGCGGGCAGGCGGCCGCCCAGGGGCGCGGTGACGGCGAACACCGCGCGGAGCGCCCGTTGCGGGCCGATCAGGGCCAGCGCCCTGTGCTCGACATGGCGGGCCTGCCAGCGGAAGAACCGGTCGGCGAGGGTCAGGTCCGTCATGCGGCGGCCTCCTCTGTCGGGTCGGGGGTGTCGAGCGATTCGCCCTCGTATTCCGTGCTCAGGACATGGGCGTCATAGCCCTGCTCGGCCAGCCAGCGGCGGAAGGGTGCGGTATAGCCGTGGGTGACAAGGACCGTCTCGGCCCCGGTGGCCCGGATCGCGGTGTTGAGCCCGTCCCAGTCCGCGTGGTCCGACAGGACGAAGCCCCGGTCGGCGGCCCGGCGGCGGCGCACCCCGCGCAACTGCATCCAGCCCGAGGCGAAGGCGGTCGAGGCCGGCCCGAAGCGCCGCATCCATGGCGTGCCCAGCGCCGAGGGCGTGGCCAGCACCAGCGCGCCGGGGTGGTCGCGCGGGTCCGTCTCGGGGGTAACCTGGATGGTGTCGGGCAGGGCCAGGCCCTGGGCGCGCAGGACCGCGTTCGTTGCCTCGATCGCGCCATGGGTCAGGATCGGGCCGATGGCGGCATCCACATTGGCAAGGATGCGCTGCGCCTTGCCCAGCGCATAGGCGCCCAGGACGCTGGCGCGCCCCTCGGCGGCGTTCGCGGCCCACCATGCGTCGATGTCCGCCATCACCTGCGCCTGCGGGGCCCAGGAGAACACGGGCAGGCCGAAGGTGCATTCGGTGATGAAGCCGTGGCAGGGCACGGGTTCGAACGGTTCGGACAGGCCGTCGGGCGCGGTCTTGTAGTCGCCCGAGGCGACCCAGACCTGCCCCGCCACCTCGACCCTTATCTGGGCCGAGCCGGGCACATGGCCGGCAGGGTGAAAGGACACGGTGGCGTCGCCGATGCGGCGCGGCTCACCATAGCCGATGGTCTCGATCCGGACATCGCCCAGCCGGTGGCGGATCACCGGCGCGGCGGCATGGGTCGCCAGATAGGCGCGGTGACCGGGCCGGGCGTGGTCGGCATGACCATGGGTAATCAGCGCGCGGTCCACCGGGCGCCAGGGGTCGATGTGGAAATCGCCGGCGGCGCAGTAGATGCCCTGATCGGTGACGCTGAGGACCATGAAGGCCACTATAGCGTGGGCGTGCGACGGGGACAGTCTGGCGGGCTGCACAAAATTTGGGCGCACTTGCCGGGTTTGTCGGCCCGTCCCGCGTGATCCTGCGCCCGGTGCCTTTCCATTGCCCCGAGCGCATGCAAAATTGGAGCCGATGAGCAAGACACCCCGCTATTTCAACGAGATGTTCGAGAACGGCAAGCTGCGCCCGCCCTACAAGGGGCTGGAGGGCTGGGCCCGCGACATGCCCGTCGACCTGCGCACGATGAAGCAGAACGAGGCCGAGGCGCTGTTTCGACGGATCGGCATCACCTTTGCCGTCTACGGCGAAGGCGGCGATCCGGACCGGCTGATCCCGTTCGACATGTTTCCGCGCGTCTTCACCGATACGGAGTGGCGCAAGCTCGAACGCGGGGTGACCCAGCGGGCGCGCGCGCTGAACGCGTTCCTCACCGATGTCTACGGGCGGGGCGAGATCATCCGGGCTGGGCGTGTGCCCGCGAACCTTGTCTATTGCAACGAGGCGTTCGAGCGCGCGGTGGTGGGCATCCGCCCGCCGCGCGACGTCTATTCGCATATCGTGGGCATCGACATCGTGCGCACCGGCCCCGACGAGTTCTACGTGCTGGAGGACAACTGCCGCACGCCGTCTGGCGTGTCCTACATGCTGGAGAACCGCGAGATCATGATGCGGATGTTCCCGCATCTGTTCCAGGAAAACCGCATCGCGCCGGTGGACAGCTATCCGCGCCAGCTGAAGCGCACGCTGGCCTCGGTCGCGCCGCCCAAGTGCGAGGGCGAGCCGGTCATCGTGATCCTGACGCCCGGCTCGATGAACAGCGCCTATTACGAGCACAGCTTTCTCGCCGACATGATGGGGATGGAGCTGGTCGAGGGGCAGGACCTGTTCGTGGACGGCGATTTCGTCTGGATGAAGACCACCGAGGGCCCGCAGAAGGTGGATGTGATCTATCGCCGGATCGACGACGCCTTCCTCGACCCGCTGTGCTTCCGCCCCGATTCCATGCTTGGCGTGCCGGGGCTGATGAACGTCTATCGCTCGGGCGGGGTGACGCTGGCCTCTGCCCCCGGTGCGGGCGTGGCCGACGACAAGGCCATCTATACCTTCGTCCCCGAGATGGTGCGCTTCTACCTGGGCGAGGAGCCCCTGTTGCAGAATGTGCCGACCTGGCAATGCGCCAAGGCCGACGATTGCGCCTATGTGCTGGAGCATCTGGCGGAACTGGTGGTGAAGGAGGTGCACGGCTCGGGCGGCTACGGGATGCTGGTGGGGCCCAAGTCCTCGGCCGGGCAGATCGAGGCCTTCCGCTCGAAGATCGAGGAGAATCCCGCGAACTACATCGCCCAGCCGACGCTGGCGCTGTCGGCCTGTCCCACCTTCGTCGAGGAAGGGCTGGCGCCGCGCCACGTGGATCTGCGGCCCTATTGCCTTGTCGGGCAGGACGTGGTGCTGGTGCCCGGCGGGCTGACGCGCGTGGCGCTGACCGAGGGCTCTCTGGTGGTGAACTCGTCGCAGGGCGGGGGCGTCAAGGACACCTGGGTGCTGGCGGATTGACGATGCTGAGCCGGACCGCAGAAAACCTCTTCTGGATCGCCCGCTACATGGAACGGGCCGAAACCACGGCCCGCCTGCTGGAAGTGGGCGCGCATAACGCGCTTCTGCCCAACACCGGCGGCGGTTTCCGCAACGAGTGGGAATCGATCCTGCGCGCCAGCGGCACCGCCGGGGCCTTTGCCGCCAAGTACGGCGACCCGGTGCAGCGCAACGTCGAAAGCCACATGTTCTTCGACACCGACAATCCGTCGTCGATCGCGTCCTGCATCCGCGCGGCGCGCGAGAACGCGCGGATCGTGCGCACCGCGCTGACCAGCCAGGTCTGGGACGCGCTGAACATGACCTACCAGGAGCTGAAGGAGCTGTCCCGCACCGAGCGCTCGAAGCTTCAGCTGCGCGACCTGACCGACTGGACGGTGCGCGCCGCGGCGCTGGTGCGGGGGGCCATCGCGGCCTCGCAATTGCGCAACGACGGCTACCGGTTCCTGTTCCTCGGCTACGCCCTGGAACGCGCGGACGCCACGGCACGGCTGCTGGACGTGAAGTATTACGTGCTGCTTCCTGCGGTGTCCTACGTGGGATCGGGGCTCGACAACTACCAGTGGACGACGCTTCTGCGCGCGCTGTCCTCGGACCGGGCATTCAACTGGGCCTATGGCGGCGACGTCACGGCAACCAAGATCGCCGAGTTCCTGATCCTGAACGCCCAGTGCCCGCGCTCTCTCATCACCTGCACGGGGTCCGCGCTGGAACAGCTGAACGCGCTGGCGGTCGAGTACGGGCGGACCACGCCCGCGGTGACGCTGGCCGAGGACCTGCACGGCGAACTGAAGCGTGCGCGCATCGAAGAGGTGTTTGACGAGGGCCTGCACGAGTTCCTGTCGCGCTTCATCGATTCCACCGCGTCGCTGGCCGGCGCGATCCATCAAAGCTACCTGACGGGGCGCCAGCAATGAGGCTCACCGTAACCCACCAGACCGTCTATCGCTTCGACGAACCCATGTGGGGCGTTGTGCAGAGCCACCGGCTTACCCCTGCGCGCACGGCGTCCCAGACGGTGATCGACTGGACGGTCAGCGTCGAGGGCGGGACGAGCGGCGCGGCCTTCCGCGATGCGGCGGGCGACTGGATCGAGACACTCACGGTGCGCGGTCCGGTGACCGAGATCACCATCGACGTGGCGGGCACGGTCGAGACAGAGGACACCGCCGGCGTTCTGCGCGGTCATCGCGAATCGATGCCGCCGCGCGCCTACCTGCGGCCCTCGCGCGCCACCACGCCTGACGCGGCGCTGGCCGCGCTTGCGGAAAAGGCGGTCGAGAAGATCGCGCTGGGCGACACGCTGGCCGCGGCCCATGCCCTGAGCCATGCCATCACCGACGCCATCGCCTACACGCCCGGCGAGACCCATGCCCAGACCACCGCCGCCGAGGCGCTGGCGCAGGGCAAGGGCGTGTGCCAGGACCACGCGCACGCGCTGATCGCCGCCGCACTCTGCCGCGAGATCCCGGCGCGCTACGTGGCGGGGTATCTCTACAGTGCCGCCGACGAGGCGATGGCCGAGGCCAGCCACGCCTGGGCGGAACTCTACATTCCCGATCTCGGCTGGGTCGGCTTCGATCCCGCCAATGCCTGCTGCCCGGACGAGCGTTACATCCGCCTCGGCTCTGGTGCCGACGCGGCCGAGGCCGCCCCGATCCGCGGCATCGCGCTGGGCGAGGGCCAAGAGGCGCTTGACGTCTCCGTTGCGGTGGAGCAGGTGCAGCAGTGATCCGGCGGAACGGTTCGTCGGCGGAGGCAGTGCGATGACCTATTGTGTTGGCCTGTTGCTGGACGCGGGCATCGTCCTGTTGTCGGACACGCGCACAAACGCGGGGCTCGACAACATCGCGACCTACCGCAAGATGTTCACCTTCGAAGAGCCCGGCGAAAGGGTGATCGCGATCATGACGGCCGGGTCGCTGTCGGTGACGCAGACTACGCTGGCACGGCTGGACGAGGCGGCGCGCGATCTGGAACCGGACCCGGCGAAGTCCATCCTGCATGCCGAGACCATGCTTCAGGTGGCCGAGATCGTGGGCAACACGCTGTCCGACGTGGCTTCGGACGTGTCGAGCAAGATGGGCAAGTCGGGCGAGAACGCCAGCGCCACGTTGATCGTCGCAGGCCAGCGGCGCGGCGGGCGGATGCGCATGTTCCTCGTCTATCCCGAGGGCAATTTCATCGAGGCCACCGCCGACACGCCCTTCCTTCAGATCGGCGAGCACAAGTACGGCAAACCGATCCTCGACCGGGTGGCGACGCCGAAGACGACGCTGTCGGATGCGCGGAAGGCGGTGCTTCTGTCGATGGATTCCACGCTGCGCTCGAACCTCAGCGTGGGCATGCCGCTGGATCTTGCGGTCATCGAGCGCGATGCCTGCCGGGTGACCGAGCAGCTTCGCATCGAGCCCCATGACGAGGCGTTCCAGGAGATGTCGCGCGCCTGGTCAGAGGCGCTGCGCAACGCGTTCCGCCAGATCGAGATCTAGTGGTTTGAACGAAACTGGCGAGGCCGCGAGCGTTGTCCACTACCCAAGCCCTGCCAGAACCATCGAATGATACTTTCGAGCCGTGGACATTCTCAGTGACGCTCATTGGACACGCCAATTGAAGTTCACGGTTCCCAGCATTCAAGGGTAGGGCGAGAGCGGCGACCGGTCTGGATGATCCTCGCATTCCCGCATATGCGCGAGAGCGCGCCCGCACTCTGTTGGAAACCTCAATTTCGCGGAATCCCACCATTCCTGTGGTGTTTCTGGGGAAAGCCCATCGACATGATCGATAATCTCGTTGCGCCAGATTCGGAGCAATTTGAGAAGAACGTTTAGGGAGTACACACGCCCCTCGGATACGATTGTGGCCGAACCGCTATCTCCGCCTCTTCCTGGGATCAGTATGCCATATTCGTCGACCGAAGTCCGAAGAAGCGCGTTGCTCCAATCGGTTGCCTGCTTGTGCTCGCATGTGGATGGGGCACCTAGTGTAGGTCTGCCGTAGCGGCCCGCGTCACCGCCATCGCCACCTATAGAAATGCCATCACCAAAGTGAATGCCACCGTCGCCGTCTCCGCCAACAGCTCCCCTAACGTTTCCCCCACGGCCCCCTTTCCCACCAAGTGCTATTCCTTCTTTGCCACGAACCTCTACGGAGCCTCCACGCCCTCCCCTTGGCAAGCAGTCACGATCCGACATCACCACCGTCCCCGCCGACGGCCTTTCCCTTGCCGCCAATGACCTTTGCCGACCCGCCGTCACCACCTGGCCCAAAGCGGCCGCCTCCCTTGCCACCTTTGCCGCCGAGTGCTTCGCCATTGGCGTTCTCAACGATTGCATCACCTCCTCGACCGCCCCCCGATCTTCGCCGCCTGTATTGAATCTACAGTCCCACTATTACGAAGACGGTTCCCAGTACCGCAGCCCAAGCACCAAGGCCGACATTCCACGGCTCCGAGAGAAACCTCTGAATCCCCTCAAGCATCATTGTCTTCCTATCTGTCCACTCAATCTTCAGATTATCACATACAACCAAATGCTATTCTAGGAGTGGTAGGCCTTGTTTTCCCACGCGCTGGACATGGTCCATGACGTTATCCCGAACGCGGCCATCAATGACCGAAAGGCCCGCTGGACCGCTGAACCGCTGAACGCAGACAGCCATTGTGCGTCGTACTCATGTTTTCGAAGTGTCTAACTCAAACGACTAGGCAGGGTTGCAATCGGCGGGCACGCCCGTAACCCTGCGCAGGACACAAGGGAGGGCGCCATGCCGATCGAAGGATTCCGCGAACGGATGCTGTCCGGCGA
>JAUIIC010000065.1 GCA_030431935.1 Alphaproteobacteria bacterium
AGAGCTTGCGCCGGGCAACGCCGCGCTTGCGGCGGGCCCAAGCTGGGAAGGCTGGGTGGAGCCGCCGGCCTACACCGGCAAGCCCAGCCTCTACCTCAACGACATCACGGCGGGCGAACTGTCGGTGCCCGAGGCCAGCCGCGTCACGCTTCGCTTCTACGGCGAGGTCGGCGCCCTGACGCTGTCCGAAACCGTGTCGGCGCGGATCGGAGAGCTGCCGCCCACCTCCGACCCCGAACAGTCCTTCGAGATCCGGCAGCCCGGCGAGATCGTCATCGACGGGGCAGGCGGCCGCAGCTGGACGGTCGCCGTAACGCCCGACGCCACGCCGCAAGTCCGCCTTGACGGCCCGGCAGAGCGAAGCCCGACGGGCGAGATGCGCCTGCCCTTCGCCGCGTCGGACGACTACGGCGTGGTCTCGGGGCAGGTGGAATTCGCGCTGGACCTCGACGCCGTCGACCGGCGCCACGGCCTTGCCGTCCTGCCAGAGGAACGCGAGACGCTGGTGCTCGACCTGCCCATGCCCATCGCCGGGGATCGCAGGGAGTTTGCCGAAACGCTGGTAGATGACCTGTCGCAGCATCCCTGGGTCGGCCTGCCCGTGCGGGTCACCTTCACTGTCGCCGACGACCTCGGGCAGCAAGGGCGCTCCACGCCCGAAACCATGGACCTTCCCGGCCGCCGTTTCTTCGACACGCTGGCAAACGCGATCATCGAACAGCGCCGCGACCTGCTCTGGTCGCGCGAGAACGGGCCGCGCGTGGCCCAGATCCTGCGCGCCATCAGCCACCGCCCCGAAGACGCGTTCGACAGCGAAACCGCCTACCTGAAGCTGCGAGTCGCCCTGCGCCGGCTGGAAGTCGGCAACGAGTTCGGGCTGTCGCTGGAACGCCGCGACGAGGTGGCCGAGGCGCTTTGGGACGTCGCCGTGATGATCGAGGACGGCACCCTGTCGAACGCGCTGGCCCGCCTGCGCGAGGCCCAGGAACGCCTGGCCGAGGCCATGCGCAACGGCGCCAGCGACGAGGAAATCGCCGAACTCATGCAGGAACTGCGCGAGGCGATGCAGGAATACATGCGCCAGCTTGCCCAGCAGCAACAACAGGACGGGCAGGAGCAGGCCGAAGCGCCACCCTCGCAGACCATCACCGGCGACCAGCTGGAACAGATGCTTCAGCGCCTGCAGGAGCTGATGGAACAAGGCCGCATGGACGAGGCGCAGCAGCTTCTCGACCAGCTGTCGCGCATGATGGAGAACATGCGCATCACCGAGGGCCAGCAGGGCCAGCAATCGCCCGGCCAGCAGGCGATGGAAGGCCTGTCCGAGATGCTGCGCGATCAGCAGGAGCTGAGCGACGAGACCTTCGGCGACCTTCAGGACCAGTTCCAGCAGCCCGGCCAACAGGGCGAACAGGGCCAGCAGGGCGAACAGGGACAGCAAGGCCAGGGCCAGGGCCAGATGCCCGGACAGGGCCAGAGCGGCACCCAGCCCGGCGACGGCGGACAGCAAAGCCTTGCCGACCGCCAGCGCGCCCTGCGCCAGGAACTTCAGCGCCAGCAGGGATCGCTGCCCGGCGCGGGCACGCCCGAGGGCGATGCCGCGCGCGACGCGCTCGACCGCGCCGGACGGGCGATGGACGATGCCGAGGACGCCCTGCGCGAAGACGATTTCGCCGGGGCGCTGGACAGCCAGGCCGAGGCGATGGAAGCCCTGCGCGAAGGGATGCGCGAACTGGGCGAGGCGATGGCCCAGCAACAGCAGCAGAACGGCCAGCAGGGCGACGCCAACGGCCAGGCCAACAACAGCCAGCGGCGCGACCCGCTTGGCCGCGACGTGGGCGCGAACGGGCAGATCGGCACCGACGAACAGCTGTTGCAGGGCGAGGACGTCTATCGCCGCGCGCGCGAGCTTCTGGACGAGATCCGCCGGCGGTCCAGCGACCAGGAGCGCCCCGATCAGGAACTGGAATACCTCAAGCGGCTTCTGGACAGGTTCTGATCAGCCGGAACTGTCGGCCTCGTCCTGTGCAATCATCTCGTTGATCTTCTCGACGCCCTGGACGATCAGCGTATCGGCCTTGTCGCGCGCCTCGTTCACCCAGTCGACATAGGTGACCAGCGGATCGCGGGCCGGCGGGTAAAGCTCTGCCAGACGGGGCGCGAAGGCGTAGACCAGCGCACCGCCCACGGCGACGAAGAGCACAAGGAAGAACCCCGCGCGGAACCCGCTGCGATGGCGCACTTCGGGCCGCTCGGGCGAGGTGGCGGCGGGCGTCACCTCTGTGCTGCGTTCAGGTGCGTTCGATGCCCGCAGCGTGGAATTGATTTCCTCGACATCGGGCAGCAGGTCGCGCCGCGTCCCCTTTTCCCGGCCCTGCTCGGCGTCCGGATCGTCGCGCCGCATCGGCGCCACCCGGCGCGGTGTGGGTGTCCTGTCGGTGTCGTCGAGCCCAAGATCGGGCTGGCTTTCAAGCCGCCCGGTTTCCGCCCGTCGCGCGACGGCCTCGCGTTCGGCCTCTTCGCGCAGCACGCCGGCCACCTTGGGATCGAGCCTGCGCCGCGACGGCTCGGCAGAGGTGCCGTCAGGCGTCGGGCGTCTTGGCGGCGCAGGCGCGGCGACGGTCTGCTGGTCGGGCCCCGCGCGAAGCTCCTGCCCCATTTCGGCGGCCAGGTCGGCATCCAGGTGCGGCGGCCGTTGGAACCACGTGTGCCCGCAGTTCGAACACTGCACGTCGCGTCCGGCCTCGGGCATCACCCGGGCATCGACCTCGTACTGCGCACCGCAATTCGGGCAGATCAAACGCATCGCTGTTCCATCGCATCGCGCACAAGCAAATGTGCGCGCCCCACGCACCCACTGAACATCTTGTATCAGCGCACCGGCGGCTTTCAAAGCCCTCGCGCCCCGAGATTGCACGCAACCGCGCCATGCGTCACAAGAGGGGACCGGAACGGGCGCAACGCGCGAGGTTGGTGGTGATCCAGTTCGAGGATGTGGCCTACAGCTACGGCTACGGCGGCAGAGAGCTTCTGGCGGGTGTAAGCCTGTCGCTGCCCGCAGGGTCCTTCCAGTTCCTGACCGGGCCATCGGGCGCGGGCAAGACCACCTTCCTGAAGCTCTGCTACGGCGAACTCACGGCATCTGCCGGGCGAATTTCGCTGTTCGGACAGGACCCAAGGGAGATGTCGCGCGACGACATCGCGAACATCCGCCGGCGAATCGGCGTTGTTCATCAGGATTGCCAGTTCCTCGACCACCTGCCGCTGATCGAGAACGTGGCGCTGCCGCTGACGGCCGCGGGCCGCGATGTCGCCGCAGAGGCCGAGAACCTCGACGAACTTCTCAGCTGGGTCGGGCTGTCCGCCCAGCGCGCCAGCCTGCCGCCGCAGCTGTCCGGCGGAGAGCGCCAGCGCGCGGCGCTGGCCCGCGCCGTCATCATGTCGCCCGACACGATCCTCGCCGATGAACCCACGGGCAACATCGACTGGGACATGTCGCTGCGCCTTCTGCAGCTGCTGGTCGAGCTGAACCGCATGGGCAAGACGATCCTGATCGCCACCCATGACCTGAACCTCATTCGCGCCGCCAAGGCCCAGGTGGCGGCCCGCGTGCTGCGCATCTCGAACCGGCAGGTGCAGGTGGGATCGGACCTGTGAGCGCGCTGCGCAATCTCATGTCGCTTCTGTCCGGCGACGCGCAGGCCGACCGGGCCGTGCCGCCCACCGGGCACACAGCGCGGCTGACGGTGTTCACCTCTGCCGCGATGGCGTTCCTGGCGGTCTTCGCGCTGGCGCTGTCGCTGGCCGCTGGCCGGCTGGCAGAGCGCTGGGGCGAGGAACTGGCGCGCACCTCGACCGTGCGCATTTCCGCACCAGCCGGTCAGGTGGCGGCGCAGACAGAGGCGGTGCTGCGCGTCCTGCGCACGACACCCGGCATCGCCGAGGCCCGCGCCCTGACCGAGGACGAACAGCGCGCGCTCCTGTCGCCATGGTTCGGCCCGGACCTGCCGCTGGACACGCTGCCGGTGCCGCAGCTTGTCGAGATCGTCGAGGATGGGCGAGGCTACGACAGCGACGGCCTGCGCCTGCGCCTGTCCGCAGAGGCGCCGGGCGCCGTGCTGGACGACCACACCCGCTGGCGCGAACCGCTGGTGCGTGCGGCGGACCGGCTGCGGTTGCTGGGCACCGTCTCGATCCTGCTGATCGGCGCGGCGATGGCCTCGATGATAACGCTGGCGGCGAACGCGGCGCTGGCGGCGAACTCGCAGGTTATCAACGTGCTTCGGCTGGTGGGCGCGCGTGACGCCTACATCGCCCGCGCCTTTGTCCGGCGCTTCACCCTGCGCGCCCTGACCGGCGCAGCGGCGGGCACGGTGGCCGGCATGGCGGCGGTCGCCCTGTTGCCGCGCGCCGCAGAGACGGGCGATTTCCTGACCGGGCTGGGCTTTCAGGGCGCGCACTGGCTGTGGCCAGTCCTGATCCCGCCGCTGGCCGCACTGGTCGCGCTTCTGGCAACCCGGCTGGCGGCGCTTCGAATGCTGAGGACCTTCACCTGATGGGATACGCCGTGCAGTGGCTGCGCTCACTGATCTTCGTGGGCCAGATGTACCTGATGATGCCCGTGCTTGCGATCTACTTCACGCCGCTCGCCCTGATCTCGCGCGAGTGGGCGTTCCGCGGGGTCCGCACCTATTGCCGCTGGGTCCGCTGGACAGCGCGCTGGATGGTCGGCCTGCGCTCCGAGATCCGGGGCAAGCCACCCACCGGCGAGGTGCTGATCGCGGCCAAGCACCAGAGCTTCTTCGACATCATCATGATCGTCAGCGTCGTCCCCCGGCCGAAGTTCATCATGAAGAAAGAGCTGGTCTGGGCCCCGATCCTGGGCTGGTACGCCAAGCGGATGGGCTGCATCCCCGTGGATCGCGGGCGCAAGGGCGCGGCGGTCGCCAGCATGGTGGACGGCGCCCGAAAGGGACGGCGCGACGGCGGGCAACTGGTGATCTATCCGCAAGGCACCCGCGTCGCTCCGGGGGCGGAGAAGCCCTACAAGGTCGGCACCGGGGTGCTGTACACCGCGCTGGGCATTCCCTGCGTGCCCGCGGCCACCAACGTCGGCGTGTTCTGGCCGCGCATCGGCATCTACCGCAAGCCGGGCACCGCGGTGGTGGAGTTCCTGCCGACAATCGCCCCGGGGATGGAGCATGGCCCCTTCATGTCCCGGGTCGAGGAGACGGTGGAAACCGCGTCCAGGCGGCTGATGGTGGAAGCCGGGTTCAGGATCGGCTAGGCTGCATCAGCGCCTGGGCCAATAGGTCTTCCAGAGCCAGATCAGCAGGATCGCCCCCAGAACGGCTCCGACAAAGCCCGACAGCCAGCCCATCATGGTCAGAAGCGCCCGCAGCACGAACCCGCCCACCAGCGCGCCGGCGATCCCGATAACCACGGTGGTGACCACGTCGGTTTCCAGCTGCATCATGCGGGTGGCGATAAAGCCGGCGGCGGCCCCGATGATGATGAGCGCGACAACGGTCATTTGCGCCTCCTGTCCCTGCGGCCGCCGCGCCAATGCGTCGGCACGATGGCCAGGGCCCCGATCGAGGATATCACCGCGTCCACCCCGGGGGGGCCAAAGCTGATCCCGAACATGACACGCAGAAAGAAGAACAGGAAGGCGCCGCCGACACAGATGATCATCGACGGGATCACGCCGTTCTGCGTGAACCCGCTGCGTTCGGACGCATAGCCGACGATACCGGCGATCACGAGCGTGCCCATAAGCGCGAAATACATCTCTCAACCCTCCAGGCGGGTGCCGGCCGCGACGGGCCAGCCCCTCAGGAATGTGTCCAGGTCCTGTGCCCCGCGCCCGGCCCGTTGCAGCCGCGTCGGCACGATCGCGCCACTGCCGCAGGCGATCGTCAGGCGGTCGTCCAGCACGGTGCCGGGCTCTCCCGTCGCGTCTGCAACCGCCGATGCCAGAAGCTTGACCCGCTCTCCCCCGATCTCGCACCAGGCGCCGGGAAAGGGCGACAGCCCGCGGATCTGCCGGTCGATCTCTGCCGCGGGGCGCGTCCAGTCGATCCGCGCCTCGGCCTTGTCGATCTTCTCGGCATAGGTGACGCCCTTGGCGGGCTGCGGTTCGGGCTCCAGCTCGGGCAGGCGGGCCAGGGTCTCGACGATCATGCGCGCGCCAAGCGCCGACAGGCGGTCATGCAACGCGCCCGTCGTATCCTCTGCCCCGATCGGGATCGCCTCGCGCAGCAGGACCGGGCCGGTATCCAGCCCCGGTTCCATCTGCATGATGCAGACCCCCGTTTCCGCATCGCCGGCCATGATCGCCCTGTGGATCGGCGCGGCCCCGCGCCAGCGCGGCAACAGCGAGGCATGGATGTTCAGACAGCCATGGCGCGGCGCGTTCAGCACGGGCCGCGGCAGGATCAGGCCATAGGCCACCACCACGCCCACGTCCGCCTCCAGCGCGGCGAAGGCGTCCTGCACCTCTGCCGTGCGCAACGTTCCGGGGTGGCGCACCGGAAGCCCCAGCGCCTCGGCCCGCTGATGGACCGGCGTGGGCCGGTCCTTCTTGCCGCGCCCGGCGGCGCGCGGGGGCTGGGTATAGACGCAGACCACCTGGTGCCCGGCCTCGACCAGCGCATCCAGCGCCGGAACCGAGAACTCGGGCGTGCCCATGAAGATCACCCTCATGCGCGCACTCGCGCCTTTTCCGCCTTCTTCAGGATCATCCGCCGCTTCACCGCGGACAGCCGGTCGAAATACATCCGCCCCGCAAGGTGGTCGATCTGGTGCTGCACCGAGGTCGCCCAAAGGTCCTCGAAGGTCCGCTCGCGCTCTCTGCCGGTCTCGTCCAGAAACCGGACGGTGACCTGCCTTGGCCGCGCGATGCGCGCCGACACCCCGGGCAGGCACGGGCTGCCCTCGTCCCATGCGAACAGATCGTCCGAGGCCGCCACCACGCGCGGATTGGCCAGCCGCACCGCCTGCCCGCGCGTGTCCGAGCAATCGAC
The DNA here is from genome assembly GCA_030431935.1 of Alphaproteobacteria bacterium. Classification (GTDB taxonomy): domain Bacteria; phylum Pseudomonadota; class Alphaproteobacteria; order Rhodobacterales; family Rhodobacteraceae; genus ASV31. Next base: position 7,026 of record JAUIIC010000065.1, read on the forward strand.
GACCGCAAGCCGCTGCATGACGCCGATCTGCACCGCCGCAAGGCCCAGGCCCGGCATTGCCTCCATCGTGTCGATCATGTCGTCCCAGATCGCCCGCGTGGCGTCGGTCACCTCCGGCACATCCGCCGCCGCTGTCCGCAGCCGCTTGTCCGGCCAGGACAGGATCGGGCGCACGCTCATGCCCCGGGGGTCCAGCTGCCGCCGGTCAGCCTCGCCAGCACGTCCGCCTTGCGATAGCGCGCCGCCGGGTCGAGCCGGTCTGTGATCAGGATGCCGTCGAGATGGTCCTGTTCGTGCTGCACGCACACCGCCTCTATTCCGGTCACCCTTTCTTGCCGCCGCCTGCCGTCGAGGTCGGTCCAGGCGATGGCGATGGTCGCGGGGCGGGTGACCGCCACCGGCAGGTCCGGGATCGACAAACAGCCTTCCTCGCGCGTGGCCATGTCGTCGGACCGCCACAGGATCTCCGGGTCGATCATCACGCGCGGTGCGCGCGCAACGCCATCCTTCCAGTAGGCGTCGATCACGAAAAGCCGCAGCGCATGCCCCACCTGCGGCGCGGCAAGGCCACGGCCCGGCGCGGCATACATCGTGTCGGTCATGTCGGCGGCAAGCTGGCGGATGCTGTCGGTGATCTCGCCGACCGGAGCGGCCACCTGGCGCAGAACCGGCTCTCCCTGCAAGAGAATCGGCAGAACGCTCACGCCCGTGCCTTTTCCCGCTCGCGCTCGCGCTTCAGCTTGACCATCTTGCGGGTGATCATCTGCCGCCGCAGCGGCTTCAGGTAGTCGATGAACAGCTTGCCGTCGAGGTGGTCGATCTCGTGCTGCACGCAGGTCGCCCACAGCCCGTCGAACTGCTCTTCCCGCTCTGCCCCGGTTTCGTCGATCCAGGCCACGCGCACCTCTGCCGGCCGCTCCACGTCGGCGTACTGGTCCGGGATCGACAGGCAGCCTTCCTCGTAGACGTTACGCTCCTCGGACGCCCAGACGATCCGGGGATTGAACAGGATCAGCGGGCGCGGCGCGGTGTCCGCATCCTTGACGCAATCCATCACCAGAAGCCGCGACATGACGCCCACCTGCGGCGCGGCCAGCCCGATGCCGGGTGCGTCATACATGGTCTGAAGCATGTCATCCGCCAGCTCTCGCAGCTCTGGCGTGATGTCGGACACCTCGTCGCAGCGCTTCTTCAGGCGCGGATCGGGATGGATCAGGATCGGTCGGACAGTCATGGCCTTGGATGTAGGCGATGGCCCGCCCGCGTGCAATCTCCCTTGCGCCCGCGGCCCGGGCAGGTAGCTTGCGACCCGCCAGAAAGATCGGAGGACCCCGTGAATTTCGACTTCGACCGCGAAAAGGACCGCGCCGGCGGGCACCGTAGCAAGTTCGACAACATGCAGGCCTTCTGCGGCCTGACCCCCGACACCGGGATCGCCATGTGGGTCGCCGACATGGATTTCGACGCCGCGCCCTGCATTCTGGACGCGCTGCGCGCCGATCTCGACAGCGGCTACTTGGGCTATTTCGGCAACCCGGGGCCGGTGACCGACGCCATCCGCGGCTGGATGCAGGCCCGCCATGGCTGGTCGGTCGATCCAGCCTGGATCCGGTTCTCGCACGGCGTGGTCAACGCCTTCGCGATGACGCTTCAGGCGTTCTCGGATCCCGGCGAGGACATCATCGTCTTCTCGCCCGTCTACCACGCCTTCTATTCCAAGGCCCGCGCCATGGGCCGCGGCATCCTCGAAAGCCAGCTGGTCCTTCAGGACGGCCAGTACCGGATGGACCTCGACGCGCTGGCCGGGCAGCTGACGGGCAAGGAACGGATCGCGGTCTTCTGCAGCCCGCACAACCCCGGCGGACGGCTTTGGGACGCCGACGAGATCCGCGCCCTGGCCGCGTTCTGCGCCGCGCATGACCTCTTGCTGCTGTCAGACGAAATCCACATGGACCTGTGCTTTCCCGGCGCCCGACACCTGCCGACGGCGACCACGGCGCCGGACGCGACACCGCGTCTCGTGACGATCACGGCGGCCTCCAAGGGCTTCAACATCGCGGGCGGGGAAACCGGCTTCGCGATCATCGAGGACCCGACGCTGCGGGCCCGCTTCGACGTCGCGCACAAGATGATGGGCGGCACACCGAACCGTTTCGGGATGCTGATGACCAAGGCGGCCCTGACCGAGGGCGCCGCGTGGTCAGAGGCGGTGCGCGCCTATCTCGGCGGCAACTTCGCGCTCTGGCGCGACCGGATCGGCGCACTGCCGGGCGTGTCCGTCATGGACATGCAGGCGACCTATCTCAGCTGGGTGGATTTCGAACGCACCGGCATGGCACCCGGCGAAACCACGGCGCGCCTCCACGAGGCGGGCATCGCCATGTCTCCGGGCGCCCAGTTCGGGCAGGGCGGAGAGCATTGGCACCGCTTCAACATCGCCATGCCGCGCCGGCGGCTCGAACGCGCCATCGAGAGGATAGAGACCGCGTTCTCCGACCTTCAGTAACCGGGATCAGTCGCGGGACAGCAAAGCGATCGGCGCATCGGCGTCCCGCACGAAATCGAGCGGCGCGCGATCCTCGGCCACCGTGTTGCGCTTGAACTCGTAGACCATCTCGCCGTTCTCGGCGGTGCTGGCCACGATCAGGCACTGCCAGAGATGCCTTGCCCCGTCGTAGATGTCGACCAGCCCGCGCAGCCGGGGCGCGTCCTGCGCGTCGACGGCGAAACCGCTGTCCCACAGCCGATGAACGATGAACACGTCCTCGCCCGCATGGACGCGCAGGCGCGCCTTCTTGCGGCGGTCGCGGCGCCGGGCCTCGGCCAGCCCGTCCAGCACCTCTTTCGGCAGATAATCCGTCATGCGCAAAGCTCCCCTGCGCAAAAAGTGGTCCACCCTGCCCACAGGTCAAGCACTTGTGAAACCATCCGCCCCCGGAGCACGGGGATCGTGTCCCGCGTGCCTCTATCGCACGCGCAGCTTCGGACGCAGCACGTGGGGGTGCGCAGGGTCATACAGCGCGCTGTCGGGAAAGTCCCCGGACGCACCCAGCGCCGGGCCGACGAGGATCAGCGCGGTGCGCGTGATCTTGGCCTCGCGCACCTTGGGATGGATGTCCGCAAGCGTGCCGCGCAGGATCATCTGGTCGGGCCAGCCCACCCGGTAGACCACGGCCACGGGGCAATCGGCACCGTAATGGGGGGTCAGCACCCGCTCGATCTCGCGCAGCGCCCGGATGCCCAGGTGAATGGCCAGCGTCGCGCCGGTGCGCGCGAAATTCTCAAGCGTCTCGCCCGGCGGCAGGCCGGTGGATTTCATCGCCATCCGGGTCAGCACGATGGATTGCGCCACCTCCGGCACCGTCAGCTCCTGCCCCAGGGCGGCCGCGGCTGCGGCATAGGCCGGCACGCCGGGCACGATCTCATAGCCGATCCCGTCCGCCTTCAGCCGCCGGATCTGCTCCGCGATCGCCCCGTAAAGCGAGGGATCGCCAGAATGCACCCGCGCCACGTCCTGCCCGCGCGCATGGGCCGCGACGATCTCGGCATGGGTCTCGTCCAGCGTCATCGGCGCGGTGTCCAGCACCCGCGCCCCGTCGGGGGCGATCGCGACGACCTCGGCCGGCACCAGCGACCCGGCGTAAAGGCACACCGGGCAAGAACCGATCAGCCGCTCCGCCTTCTTCGTCAGCAACTCCGGATCGCCCGGCCCGGCCCCTATGAAGTACACGGTCATCCTGCGCGCCTCCCGCCGGGGTGACGGGGTCGGCCGGCCAGGGGCTTCCCTCCCCCGGATCGGGGGAGGGCCAGGGAGGGGGCCGATGCATCGCGTGCAGGCGCAGCCTGCGCCATCAGGTCAGCCATGCGAAAGGTCTCCGTCTATCTTGCGGGCATAGCCGCGTGGCGTGAACATGCGGGGGCCTTCGCCAAGCTCGGCCAGCCGCGACTGCGAAGAGCCCACCAGCACCACGGTCAGCATGTCCACCTCGTCGACCTGCAACGCGTCCAGCCGGCGGTAGACCAGCCGTTCCTCGGGGCGGCCAAGGCTGCTGGCCAGCAGCACCGGCGTCTCCGCCGGGCGATGCTGCAAAAGGATGTCCCGCGCCTCGGCCAGCAGGGTGCGCCGCCGCTTCGACACCGGGTTGTAGAAGGCGATGACGAAATCGCCCTCGGCCGCGGCGCGGACCCGGCGGACGATGTCCTCCCTCGGCGTCAGCAGGTCGGACAGCGAGATGGCGCAGAAATCATGGCCCAGCGGGGCGCCCGCGCGGGCGGCGGCGGCCTGAAGCGCCGAGATGCCCGGCGCGCTGACCACCTCGACCCGACGCGCGGCGGCGCTGACGCCGCCCTCGGCCTCGGGGCGGTGCAGCAGTTCGAAGACCAGCGCCCCCATCGCGTAGATCCCGGCGTCCCCGGAACAGATCAGCGCCACGTCGCGCCCTTCGCCCGCCCGTTCCAGCGCATGGCGGCAGCGTGCCTCTTCGCCGCCCAGCGGGAAATCCTGCCGCGGCTTGCCCGCCGCCAGCGGCCCGATCAGGTCGATATACAGCCCATAGCCCACCAGCTCCTCGGCCTCGGCGATCAGGCGGCTGGCCTCGGGCGTGCGCCAGGCGGCCTGGCCGGGCCCGATCCCCACGATGGACAGACGCCCGCGCGCGCGTCCGCGCAGCGCGGTCACCGGCTCTGGCGCACGCGCCAGCGCGGCGGTGGCGTTGGCGCTCTTGCGCTTGGGCAGGGCCAGCACGGCCTCGGGCCCGGCGGCGGCCAGCGCCGCGCCTTCGGACACCCCGTGACAGCCCACCTCGGCAAAGACCACGTCGGACGGGGTTTCAAGCCGGGGTGTCTCGGCCTCCAGTTCCGCCGCCGTGAAGACCCGAAGCGGCACGCCGAGATCGCGCGCCAGCGCGATCACCGCCGGTTCGTCCGCCTTCAGGTCCAGCGTCGCGACACAGGCCAGCGACCCGGCTGCAATGCCCGCCTCGGCCAGCGCCTCCCGGACCAGCGCCGCCAGGTCCTCTGGCGGCGTGCCCCGCGCGCAACCCACGCCCAGCACATGGCGTTGCGGGTGATAGACCAGCCGGGCGGGGCCGGTGTCCGCCGGGGCGTCTGTCACGGCCAGCGTGACGGCGCCGTCCTCCCGGTGCGGCAAGCCGAAGATCGCGGGCCCCTCGATTCGCGCGCCCACCCCGGACAGAAGCGTGGCCATCGCCGCCTTGGCATCGCCGGGATTGGCCAGCCGGTATCCGGCGGGCGGCTCGTCCAGCGCGGCGCCCAGCGCGACCTCGCCCGCGGTGGTCACGGCCGCCGTTCCGCCAAGGGTCGTGGAGATCTCGCGCGCCAGCCGGTTCGCGCCGCGATGGCCGCCCAGCAGCGGCACCACCACCGCGCCGTCGTCCGAGACCGACAGAACCGGCGGCTCTGCCCGCTTGTCGGACAAAAGCGGCGCGACCGCCCGGATCAGGATACCCGAGGCGCAGACGCCCACGATGGGCGTTCCGCTGGCAAAGAGGCTGCGCGCATGGTCCAGGGCATCGGGAAACCAGGCATCGGCGCGGTCCACCCGCGCCGCGCGCCCATGGACCGGCCAGCCGAAGGCGGCGGCCAGCCGATGCGCCAGCGGTTCGCCCGCCCGGTTCAGGCACAGGATGACGGGGGTCACAGCCACGGGTCGGCCCCTTTCGTGACGAGGATCATGGAAAAATAGGGCGCGGTCTCTGGGGCGTCGCGCAGGGGCAGGCGCACCTCTTCGGCCAGAGTGGCGCGTTCGACGTAGACGGCGCGTTCGGCCAGCCCTTCGGCTTCGAGAACGGCGCGCAGCCGGGGCAGATGACGTCCGACCTTCAGGATGGCAAGGGTATCGGCGGCGTGCAGGCGCCGGCGCAACTCGGCCTCGGGCAGGGGACCGGGCAGAACCGTCATGACCTCGTTGCGCGCCACAAGGGGCCGGCCGGACACCGCGGCGCAGGCCGTCAGAGAGCTGACGCCCGGCACCACCTCGACCGCGTAGCGCGGGGCAAGACGGGCGTGGAGATACATGAACGAGCCATAGAAGAACGGATCGCCCTCGCAGAGGCAGACCACGTCATGCCCGGCGTCAAGCTCGGACGCGATGCGGGCTGCGCCGGTGTCATAGGCGGCCTGCGCGGGTTCTCGCGCGGGGGTCATGGGCACCTCCATGACGATTTCGCGCGCGTCCGCCGGGATCAGATCGGCCGCGATGGCGCGCGCAAGGCTGTCGCTGCCCGCCAGCGCGGGATAGGCGATGACCCGGGCCGAACCGATCAGGCGGGCCGCCTTGCGCGTCACAAGCTCCGGGTCCCCCGGCCCAAGCCCGACCCCGTACAGCGTCCCGGTCATCGTTTCACGAGGCTCCACTGGGTCACCGGCATGGCCGGGCGCCAGCCGGTCAGGCCGCCCACCGGTTCGGCGCGCGCCACCGACAGCTTGGCCAACTGGCCGCCATGCGCCTTGTAAAGCGCCAGAAGTGTCGCCTCGGATTCCAGCGTGACAGAGTTCGCCACCAGCCGGCCCAGCGGTTTCAGCGCATCCCAGGCCGCCGCGAACACCTCGCGCGACAGCCCGCCGCCGACAAAGATCGCGTCCGGCGCGGCCAGTCCCTGCAACGCCGCGGGTGCCTCTCCGTCGATCAGTTCCAGCCGCGGCGCGCCAAGGGCCAGCGCGTTCGCCGCGGCCATCGCCCGGCGGTCGGCGCGCGGCTCGATCCCGATGGCGCGGGCGTAATGCGCGGCGCGCATCCATTCCACCGCGACCGAACCGCAGCCCGTGCCGATGTCCCACAGCAACGCGCCCCGCATCGGCATCAGCTTTGCCACCGTCACGGCGCGGATTTCCTGCTTGGTCATCGTGCCGTCATGCTGGAAAAGATCGTCGGCCAGCCCCGGCACGCGCGGCATCAGCGCCGCGTCGGGGGCCGCCACGCAATCCACGGCCAGCGTGTTGAAGGCGGGCACCACGTGGTCCCAGGACTCGGCGGTCCCGTCGAACCGCCGCTCCTCGGGGCCGCCCATGTTCGCCAGCACCGTCATCGGCGACGCGCCGAACCCGCGCTCGGACAGAAAGCGCGCGATCTGGCCGGGCGTGTCCGCCCCGGTGGTCAGGATCAGCAGCCGCTGGTCGGGCTGGATGAAGGCGATCATCTGCTCCACCGGCCGCCCATGAACGGTCAGCGTCTCGACATCGGCAAGGCTCCAGCCCATGCGCGCGGCTGCCAGTTGAAACGCGGACAGCTGCGGATGATAGACGACGTCCCCCGGCGGGATGGACCGCCCGATGCGTGCGCCCACCGAGAACCAGAGCGGATCGCCGGTGGCCAGCACCACCACGCGCCGCCCCCGCATGGCGCGCAGCGTGTCGATCAGGGCATCGAAGGGATGCGGCCAGGCCAGCCGCTCGGCGGTGACGCTGTCCGACAGCCTGTGGTGACGGTCGCCGCCGATGATGACCTCTGCCGCTTCCAGCACGGCGCGGGTGGCCGGCGCCAGCCCGTCCATGCCGTCCTCGCCTATTCCGACGATGTGCAACCACGCATCAGGCATGGGTAACTCCCTTCAGGGCCGGGTGATGTCCCCGCGTGCCGGTCACGCGGTGTCTTCCGGCAAACCGGCGGCAAGCGCGTTCACGGCGGCAGAGGCCATCGCCGACCCGCCGCGCCGGCCCCTCAGCGCCACGAAATCGCAACCGCGCGGGTTCGCGGCCAGTTCGGCCTTGGATTCCGCCGCGCCGACAAAGCCGACCGGGAAGCCCAGGATGACGGCGGGGCGCGGCGCCCCGGCGTCGAGCATCTCCAGCAGGTGAAAAAGCGCGGTCGGCGCGTTGCCGATGGCCACCACCGCGCCCTCCAGCCGGTCGCGCCACAGTTCGACAGCGGCGGCGGAGCGCGTGGTGCCCAACCGTGCCGCCAGCGCGGGCACGCCCGGATCGTTCAGGGTCACCACGACGTCATTGGCCGCAGGCAGGCGTGCCGCGATGATCCCCGCCGCCACCATGCGGCAGTCGCACAGGACGGGTGCGCCCGATGCCAGCGCCGCGCGTCCCGCCTCTGCCGCACGCGGGGAAAACGCCAGGCGGTCGGCGACCTCGATCATGCCGCAGGCATGGATTACCCGCACGGCCAGGGGCTGCATCGCCTCGGGAAAGCGGTCGAGCCGCGCCTCGGCCCGCACGGTGGCAAAGCTTTGCGCGTAGATCGCGGCGGGGTCTTTCTCGTAGGCGCGCAACAGGTCGGGCTTTCGCTAGGCGGGGCCGGTCAGCCCTGTTTCGGACGCGCGCTTTCCGGGCCAAGCGGGTGCCGGGCGTGGGGATAGGGCGCGTGGTGATGGTGGTCGTGACCATGATCGTGATGGTGGTCGTGATCGTGGTCATGGTGATGGTCGTGATGGTGCCCGTGCTCATGCCCGTGGTGATGATGATGCGCGTGCGCGTCCTGTGCCTGCAACCGGCACAGCCCGGTGCAGAACGTGTCGCACAGCGTGCAGTCGGCCACGTTCGAGCCCGGCGCGCTGGCCCCCTGACCCTCGACATGGTGGTGATGGCTTTCCTGCACCGCGCCGACCTCTGCCTCGAAGCCCAGAACGGCGGTGCGATACTTGCACAGCACGCACGTAGGCGGCGGCACTGCGCCGAACGCGGGGTGGCCCCTGCCCTTCTCGGCGGCCAGCGCGGCGCGCTGCTCGGGCGTCAGGCGCCGGACCTCCTGCCCCTCGATCGACAGGACCTGGGTGCGGTACTGGCAGGTGCCGCAGTTGGGCGGCAGGACGTCGCCGTCCAGTTCCATCACGCGTTCCGCGAAGGTCTCCAGCACCTTGGGATGATCGTTCAGGTAGCCCGCCTTGACGAAATGGATGTCGGGATGGCGCGCGGCCACCTGGTCGGTGAAGCCGTAGATCCTGTCGATCAGGATCCCGGTGAACAGGAAATAGGGAAACACCACGACCCGGCGATAGCCCAGCCGCGCCACGTGTTCGAGACAGGGCTCGACCAACGGAAAGGTGACGCCGGAATAGCCCACCGCGCCCCAGCCGAACCCCATGCCTTCCCAAAGCAGGCGGGCGATCTTGGCGACATTGGCGTTGGCGTCGGGGTCGGAAGCGCCGCGCCCAATGACCACAAGGCAAGTCTCGTGCAGCGGCACCGCGCCATGTTCGGCATCCGCCCGGTCCAGCGCATCCTGCACCCTTGCGCCAGCCGCCGCGATCATCTTGGGATCGACCCCAAGCTCGCGCCCGTAGACGATGTCGAGCCCGTGCTCCACGGCATAGCTGTTCAGCACGGTCGGGATGTCGTTCTTGGCGTGCATCGCGGCGAACAGCATGCCGGGAACCGCAAGGATCCTCTCGCAACCCCGGTCGCGCAGCTTGTCCAGCCCCTCGCGGATGACGGGGTTCGCGAACTCCAGATATCCGTATTCAAGCTCCCAATGCGGCGGCAGAAGCCCGGGCAGCTTGTCGGCGAGAACCGCGAACTCGTCCACCGCAGCCTTGCTGCGGGATCCGTGGCCGCAGATCATCACGCCGGTCTTCACGGTGTCAGGCCTCCTGCGGGGCGTCGTCGGATTCGGCCTCGGCGGCCTCGTCTGCCTCATCGTCGGCATCGCGGGACTTGCGCCCCTTCCATGCCGCCCAAAGCGCGATGCCCGCCGCAGCGGCGATCGCTGCGCCCGCCACCCAGTGGTTGTGGCCGGCCTCGGCCACGATATGTCCGGGGTGGGCGAACACGGGCAACGGCAGCAATCCAGCGACAAGCGCGATCCGGGAAACGTTGAGCATCGGCATGACCTTTCTCTCGTACCGTCATGCGGCCGAGAGGGTCCGGCACCTTGTCCGACGACGCGGTCCGCGATCCCCTGACTGGGTCGATCCGGTGCCGCCAACCTCTCTGGCCCCATGCGCAGGGCTTCGTCCTACCGGGTAATGGGACGCCGGCACGCCGAATGCAAACGGATTCGCGGCGCTGCGCCGCGCGGTCGCGACATCGCCCGCTGTGCGCTGACGCAGGGGCGATGCGCACCCCCTTCGTGTTTTCCCGCGACGCCGATGGGACTAGGTAACGTGCAACACAGGAGGACGACATGGGACAGCTTGTTGACGGCGTATGGCGCGTCGAATCGCTGAAGAACCTCAGCAAGGACGGTGAGTTCAAGCGCACGACGGCGGGTTTCCGCAACTGGATTACCCCGGACGGAAGCCCCGGCCCCTCGGGCGAGGGCGGCTTTCCCGCGGAAAGCGGGCGCTATCACCTCTATGTCTCCTATGCCTGCCCCTGGGCGCACCGGACGCTGATCTTCCGCGCGATCAAGGGCCTGGCCGATCATGTCTCGGTGTCGGTCGTGCATCCCGACATGCTCGACGATGGCTGGACCTTCAACGCGGGCTTTCCCGGCGCGACGGGCGACACGCTTTACGGCTTGCCCTTCGCCCGCGACATCTACCTGAAGGCCGATCCCGGCGTTTCCGGCCGGGTGACGGTGCCGATCCTGTGGGACAAGACCCGCGAAACCATCGTGTCGAACGAATCGTCCGAGATCATCCGGATGCTGAACTCTGCCTTCGACGGGCTGACCGGAAACACCGACGATTACTGGCCGGAGGAGATGCGCGACGACATCGAAGAGGTGAACGCCCGCATCTACGACACGCTGAACAACGGGGTCTACAAGTCCGGCTTCGCCAGCACCCAGGCCGCCTATGACGCCGCTGTGACGCCGCTGTTCGACACGCTCGACTGGCTGGAGGACCGCCTGTCGCGCACCCGCTTCCTGATGGGCGACCGCGCGACAGAGGCCGACTGGCGCCTGTTCCCGACGCTGGTGCGCTTCGATTCGGTCTATCACCTGCACTTCAAGTGCAACCGGCGCCGGATCATCGACTACCCCAACCTCTGGGCCTACACCCGCGACCTGTACCAGTGGCCTGATGTGGCCGGCACGGTGAACCTCGACCACATCGTGCGCCACTACCACTACAGCCACGAAAGCATAAATCCGTACCGCATCATCCCGATCAATCCGGTGCTCGACTTCGACGCACCGCACGGACGGGGTTGAGGCGCGCGCGCGAATGCGATTGATGGGCGCGTAAAGGAGCGCGCCCATGACCACCTGGATCACGATCTGCGACACCTGCAAGCGCGAGGGCTGGGATGCCGCCACCGCGCAAAGGACCGATGGCGAGGCGCTGGCCGATCTTGTCGAGGCGGCGGCGGACGGGCGCGTGCGCACCCGGCGCCATTCCTGCCTGATGGGCTGCGGCAAGGGCTGCAACGTCACCGTCCAGGCGGCGGGCAAGCTGTGCTACACGCTGGGCGACTTCGAGGCGACCGAAGAGGCCGCGCAGGCCATCGTCGACTGGGCCGCGCTGCACGCGCAGTCCGAAACGGGCCAGGTCCCCTATCGCCAGTGGCCGCAAGGCGTGAAAGGCCATTTCGTGTCTCGCCATCCACCGCTTCCCGGGGAATGACGGCGCCGCGCGACCACGGCGGCGGCATCGACGCCGCGATCGCCCGGTTCGGCGGCACGCGCACCGGCTGGCTTGACCTTTCGACCGGGATCAACCCGGTGGCCTACCCTGTGCCACCCGTCGCCCCCGACGCATGGACGGCGCTGCCCGACAGGGCGGCGCAGGCTGCGCTGGAGGACGCCGCGCGCGCCTTCTGGCGGGTTCCGGACGGGGCGGCGGTTCTGGCCGCGCCCGGCGCCTCTTCGCTGATCGCGCGCATTCCGGCGCTGGCCCCGCCCGGCCAGGTCGACATCCCCGGCCCCACCTACAACGAACATGCCGCGGCCTTCAGCCACGCGGGCTGGTCCGTCGGCCCCGGAAATGCGGCGCGCGTCGTGGTGTCGCCGAACAACCCAGACGGCCGCGTCTGGACGGCGTCCGAGGCCACCGCGGGCGACCCGGCTCTTCTGGTGATCGACGAAA
>JAUIIC010000295.1 GCA_030431935.1 Alphaproteobacteria bacterium
ACGCGCATCGGCGTCCTGCTCAAGGCCGAACAGCTGCGCATCCTGCTGGCGATCATGGTGCTGGCCGTCTGCGGCAAGCTGGCGCTCGACCTGTTGCTGCAACCGTCCGAACTCTACTCGCTGGGCGAGGCGGGACATTGATGATCCTGCGCGCGATCCTTCTGCTGCTGACACTGACCACGGCCGCGACAGGCGAAGAGGTCGTCGCGGGCCTCAGCCAGAACCGTGTCGCCATCACCGCAAGCTTCGACGGGTCCGAGATCCTGATCTTCGGCGCGGTGAAGCGCGAATCCCCCATCACCGCCGAGCCGCCGCTTCAGGTCGTCATCACGCTCGCCGGTCCGTCAGAACCGGTGACGGTCCGCCGCAAGGACAGGCGCCTCGGCATCTGGGTCAATACCGACGCGGTCGAGGTCGACGCCGCACCCAGCTTCTATGCCGTCGCCACGTCGGGCCCGTTCGACGAGGTGATGAGCGCGGTCGAGGACCTGCGCCACAAGGTGTCCGTGGGCCGAGCCATCCGGTCGGTCGGCGCGCCGCCCGGCGTCACCGATGCCGAGGCCTTCACAGAGGCGCTGGTGCGCATCCGCGAACGCGCCGGGCTGTACCAGATCAGCGAGAACACCGTGACCGTGGATGAACAGACGCTTTTCCGCGGCTCTATCCAGCTGCCTGCCAACCTGACCGAAGGCGACTATTCAGCGCGGATCTTCCTGACCCGGGGGGGACAGGTGGTGGACATCCATGAAAAGATCATCGGCGTGCGCAAGGTCGGGCTGGAGCGCTGGATCTACACGCTCGCCCACGAACAGCCGCTGATATACGGTCTCTTGTCGCTTGCCATCGCCATCGCCGCGGGTTGGAGCGCCTCTGCCGTGTTCCGCTACATCCGGGGCTGAAGCGTTTCGCACACAATCGCCCTCGCCCACGGTTGAGTGCGATACGCCCTAGCCGCGCCCGATGTAGGGCATCTTCGTCGCCATGATCGTCATGAACTGCACGTTGGCCGACAATGGCAGCCGCGCCATGTTCAGCACCGCCTCGGCGGCATGCGCCACGTCCATCATGTGCGGCTCTGGCAGGCCCGCCGCGGCATTGCGTGCGGCCAGCTCTTCCAGAAGCGGGGTCTTCGCGTTGCCGATGTCAAGCTGACCGCAGGCGATGTCGAAGGGCCGCCCGTCAAGGCTCAGTTGCCGCGTCAGCCCGGTGATCGCGTGCTTGGTCGCGGTGTAGCAGACCGCCCCCTCGCGCGGGACATGGGCAGAGATCGAGCCGTTGTTGATGATCCGCCCGCCCTGCGGGTCCTGCCGCCGCATCTGGCCGAAGGCGGCCCGCGCCGCCAGGAACATGCCCGTCAGGTTCACGTCGACGACCTGCCGCCAGACGTCCACGGGAACCTCGTCGATCGGTCCCGCCACCCCGAACAGACCGGCGTTGTTGAACAGCACGTCCAGCCGTCCGGCGCGGGCCACGAAACCGGCCACCGCGCCCTCGACCGCGTCCGCATCGGTCACGTCGCCCGGCAGCACCACGGCGTTGCGCGCGCCCCCTGCCACCTCTTCCAGCAGGTCGGCGCGGCGGGCGAACAGGCCCACCGTCCACCCCTCTCGCAGGAAAAGCCGCGCGGTTTCCGCACCGATGCCGCTCGACGCGCCGGTAATCAGGATCGTTCCACTCATGCCCCGTCCTCCTCTGGGCTCAGTTCCAGTCTGGGCGCCGCGATCTTCAGCACGTCATCCGCCGTCAGCGGCGCCTCCGGGCGCGCCATGCGATACCGCGTCACCCAGAAAAGCCGTTCCTGCGCACGGGTGATCGCCACATAGGCCAGCCGTTTCCACAGCGGTTGCCCCGCCTCGACCCGTCCGGCGCGCGCCGCGGCCCAAAGGTCTGGCGCGAACACCTGCACCTGGGGCCACTGGCTGCCCTGCGCCTTGTGGATCGTCACCGCCGCGCCGTGCAGGAACACCGCCCCCATGTTTGCGGCGAAGGGGATGAACGGCTCTTCCTCGTCGGGCAACTCGATCTTGACGATGGACGCGGCCGAGACCTGCGGATCCTCGGCCCCGATGACATGCAGGCGGGAAAACCCCGGTCGCTTGCCCGGCCCCAGATAGATCACCTGCTGGCCCTTGATGAGACCGCGCGCCTCCAGGTCCAGCCGCTTCTTGCGCTGCTTCAACGGAAGTTCGATCCCGTCGCAGATCAGCGGCTCGCCCGGCAAAAGCGCGTCGGGCGGCGCGCCATAGGCCCCCCGGAACGCCTGGATCAGCCGGATGCGCGTGACGTTGCGCCAGACCAGCACCGGCGAGCGCGCCATCAGGTCCGCCTCGACCCGCTGGGCGACAACCACCCGGTCATCGCGGCGCGCGGCATCCTCGACCATCCGCTCGAACCCCTCGAATTCCAGGCTGTCGTCGGCCAGCGCATGCGCCAGGTCCAGGATCGGGTTGTCGGCGGCCTGCCGGTGGACGCGGTGCAGCACCTTGCGCCGTTTCTCGGGCAGCCGGTCGAACACCATCTCGCCCGACTGGCCCACGGGGGCCAGCTGCGCCGGATCGCCGAACAGGACCAGCGTCGGAAAGATCTCCTTCAGGTCGTCGAACTGGCGCTCGTCAAGCATCGACGCCTCGTCGACAAAGCCGATGTCCAGCGGGTCGTCGCGCCGTTTCCAGCCCAGGATGAAATCCGATCCGCGCAGCCCCGCCGCGGCCAGCGCCCCGGGGATCGACGGGTTCGACCTGTAGTAGGCTTCCGCCCGGTCCAGCGCCGCGTCGCTCAGCCCCACGACCACCGGCCTCTCGCCATTCCCGGCCAGCCATTCGGCGATCTTCTCGTACTCGGGGTCATACACTGGAGTGTAAAGAATGCGGTGGATCGTGGTCGCGGGCACCCCATGCCCGCGCAGGACGCTCGCCGCCTTGTTCGTGGGCGCAAGGATCGCCAGCGTGCGCCTGTCGCGACGCCGCCGCCCTTCCCAGTCGCCCGACACGACCTCGACGCCCGCCTCGACCAGACCGCCGTAAAGCTGCGACAAGAGCGTGGTCTTGCCCGACCCCGCCTTGCCGATCACGGCCATCACCTCGCCGCCGCGGCCCTCGGCGCGGGGTGTCAGCGCCCCGTCCAGCAGGTCGACGCCCGCGCGCGCCAGCATCTCGGCGACGTTGTCGAAGGCATCGGCCTGGTCTTCGGAAAAGGGCGCGGGCGCGGACATGGCGCGACACTAGACGCCCGTCGCCCGGGGCGCCAGCGATCAGCGCCGCGTCGGCCGCAGTCGCGCCAGCGCCGCGTCGCACTCTGCCCGCCATCCGGCGAGGGTGGACCGGTCCAGGCCCGCGCGCAGCATAAGACCGTCGCGCCACGCGGCATCGAACGTCCAGAGACCGACG
>JAUIIC010000066.1 GCA_030431935.1 Alphaproteobacteria bacterium
CGCGTGCGCTCGGCGCGCCCGGCCCGCCCACCAGCGGCGAGCCCTCGTAATTCGGCTCGAACACGTTCACCTCCTCGGCGTCGAGATTGCGCGACGCCCACGCCGCCTCGAAGGCCGCCCGGTCCCGTTCGGGGTGATAGCGGTGCAGGAACGCCCGGTCCGCCTCGATGAACCGCTCGATGAAATCCCGCGCGGTCGAGGCGAAGACGGGCCGCCGCTCGGCCTCGTAGCTGTCCAGAAGCTCCGGCCCGCCCCAGCCCCGCACCTCTGCCGCCAGCTTCCAGCCAAGGTTGCGCACATCCTCGAAGCCCGTGTTGATGCCATAGCCCCCATAGGGCGGATGGCTGTGCGCCGCGTCCCCGGCGATGAACACCCGGTCCCTGCGATAGGCATCCGCCATCGACACGCGCAGGTCCCAGAACCCCACATGCTCCAGCTCCAGGTCGAACGGCTCTCCCACCGCGCGGTGCAGTAAGGCGGAGAAATCGAATGTCTCCGCCGTCGTCCCCTGCGGCACGGGGGCATGAAAGAACCAGCTGACCCCGTGATCGACCCGCCCGAAGAACAGCCAGTAGCCGTCATGCTCGGGATGCAGGACGTTGTAGAACGCATTGCCCGGATACCGCTCCAGCAAGGCGTGCAGCGCCTCGGACCGGAACACCAGAAGCGCCATGAGCCTGTCGTGGTCCGACCGCGTCTCGGTGATCCCGGCGGCCTGCCGCGTGAACGACCGGCTGCCGTCGCACCCCACCAGCCACGCCCCGCGCAGACTGCGCCGCGCGCCGCCCGCGTCCTCGGCCACCAGCGTCACGCCGGCGTCGTCCTGCGTAAGGTCGACACCGCTCCAGCCGTAAAGCACCGTGACGCCGTCCAGCGCCGCCGCCCGCGCCCGCAGAACCCGCTCGGTGGCGTATTGCGGCAGGCGCGCGTTGTCGGCGAAGTAGAACGCCCGCACGTTCGCCCGGTTCAGCCAGTCATAGTGCCACCCCGACAACAGCGTGCCATAGCTTGTCATCCCGCCGATGCCCGCGCCTTTCGGCAGCGGATGGGCGCGGCGCATCTCGTCAAGGCAGCCCCAGGCGATGAAGTGCTCGCTGCTGCGCTGGGTCAGGTTCTGGCCCTTGGGGATCGGCTGCGGTTCGGAATGGCGTTCGACCACGGCAACCCGCAGGCCGCGCTGGCCAAGCTCGATCGCCAGCCCCATGCCCACGGGACCGCCGCCATTGACAACGACGTCGAAATCGTCCGGCGTCATCCCCCCTCCATGTCGCAGGCTCCGCTGCGCGAAAGCGTGCCCATCCCCCGCCCGGATGTCCACCCCGGCATGTTGTCCGTCGCAGGGAACCCCGAGCCAAGGCGAACGACGCCTTCGGACGGATCACACGCCTAGCCCAGCACCCGTACCCAGGACATCATCCCGCCGGCCTGATGCGACAGCATGTGACAATGCACCATCCAGTCGCCGGGATTGTCGGCGGCAAAGGCGATCTCGCGCCGTTCGTCCGGCAGCATCAAGAGCGTGTCGCGCAGCGGCCCGGGGCCCGCCTCCGTCACCTCCCGGAAGTGGTGGCCATGCAGGTGCATCGCGTGCGGCCACGCGGTGTCGTTGACCATCCGGATGCGCAGCGTCTCGCCCCGGGCGATCTCGGTCAGCGGCTCGCCCGCCATCCCGGCAATGCCGTTCATCGACCAGACCAGCCCACGCTGCGCCAGGTCGCCCATCGGGCGCAGGATCCCGTCCGCTGTGCGCGCCTCGCCCATCCGGCCCATCGCCCCACCGGCCATCACCAGTTCGACCCCGCGCGCGCCCTCGGTCACCGGTTCCACCACCGGGTTCGGGGGCAGGGGGGCGGGCGCCGGGCGCAGCGCCGCGCCCGCCCGTCCGCCGACCTCGATGCGCAGCACCTCGTAGGCGCCGTCGCGCTCCAGCATCGTCAGGTAGGCCCGCTCTCCGGGTTCGGCCGCCACGTCGGCGATCAGGTCGGCGCGCTGGGCGGGCCCAAGCAACACCTCTTCGACCGGCGCGACATCCGCCAGCGGCATCCCGTCCAGCGCCACCAGGTGCGCGCGCAGCCCGAAGGTGCCCAGCATCACGATCCGGTCGGTGGCGGCATTGATGATCCGCAGCCGCAGGCGCGCGCCCGCATCGGCGGCATGGCTGTCCACCGGACGGCCGTTCACCGTCATGTAGTTGCCGATCCGGCCCGCGTGGGCGCGGTCGTGCAGGTCGTCCCAGCCTTCCGCGATGCGCGCCTCGGCATCCAGCCGCCAGTCGTTCAGCATCAGCGTCAGGTCGGCATCCACCTCGGGCGGCTCGGCCTCGTCGACGATCAGGGGCGCGGTCAGTCCCCGGCCCACCTGCTCCAGCGAATTGAGATGCGGGTGATACCAGAAGGTGCCCGCGTCGGGCAGCGCGAAGTCATAGAGGAACGTCCCGCCCTCGGGCACCGGCGGCTGCGTCATCCCCGGCACCCCGTCCATCGCGTTGGGCAGCCGGATGCCGTGCCAGTGGACCGAGCTGTCGCGTGGAATGGCGTTCTCGAACAGCCGGGTGATCCGGTCGCCCTGCCGGGCGCGAATGCCCGCGCCGGGGGCGGTGCCGCCATAACCCCAGATGTCGGTTTCGGGATAGCCCTCGGGCGCCAGCCGAACGCGGCCGGGCTCTGCCCGCAGGATGGGCGCGGCGTCCGTCGCGGCCCGGGCCGGTCGCGCCAGTGCCAGCGCGGCCATGCCGCCCAGAACATTGCGTCGTGTCGGATGGATCATGCCCCACCGCCTTTCCAAGCGTGCCGCGCCGACGTTATGCCGACGTTATGCCGACGTTATGCTGACACGGCGATTGCGGGTTCCACAAGGCATGTCCTCGGTCCGACACGTCGCGAAAGATCCGCGGCGGTCCCGCCCGGATCGGCACGCCCTGGCGCGCGTCGTGGCCTGTCAGGTGGACGCGGCCCTAGCCGGCCGAGGCGGCCCGCAGCACGTCGGTCGCGGTCCGCCCGTCCAGCACACCCTCGGGTAGCTCGAAGGCCCGTGGCCCGCGCCGCGGCACGCCCTCGCGGCCGATCCGCTCGCGCAGTTCCTTGGGCAGGGCAGGCCGCGTCGCGGCGTCCAGCGGCAGGGATTCCGTAGCGATTCCCTCGGCATAGACGATCTCATGATTGTCGAAGAGCAGCTGGAAATAGTCCACGAACCCGCCTTCGCCCCGCACCACGGTCGTGCCGTTGACCAGCAGTTCGGCGCGCACCATCACCTCGCGCCGCCCCGTGCGCAGCCGGTCCTCGCGCTGGTAGATGAAGACCCTGTGATTGGGGCTCAGCGACAGCGCATCGAGGTTGTTCAGTGCCCCGGCACGGATCACCACCGGCGCCCGCGCCCCCTGCGCCCGCACCGTGCGCTGCCCGATCCAGCGAATGGGCTGCACCCCGTTGCCCCGCGTCAGAACCTTGTCGCCGGGCTGCAGAAGCTCGATCGCGCGCTGTTCCCCGGTGCCGAGCGTGATCTTCGTCCCGCGTGCAAAGGACGCGCAGGCCTGTTCCACGAACCGGTCCTGCGCGCTGTCCCGGTCGACGCTGACCAGCGCGTAGTCGGTGCGCGGCAGCAGCGTGGCGAAGGGCATCAGGCAGACTTGCGCGATATACTGGGTCCTCGAGTCGAGCACCACGAGGACGAGCGCCTCGACCGTGGTGCCGTCCGGCGCCATCAGGGTGGCGAGGCAATCGAGGAACAGCCGGGCGCCCGGCTGGCCGATCTCGGTGCCCGGCGCGACCGTCAGCCGCTCCAGCCCCTGTTCCATCGAGATCGCGATGGGGCGGGGCCGTGCGCCCGGTGTCAGGTGATAGACGTCGTCGAGCACAAGCTCCGAGGCATCGCCAATCGGATCGCCGATGTTGACGCCCATCGCGACGCGAAAATCGCGCGCATCGTAGACCGGTAGCCCGGGGGCGGCAGAGGGGAGGATCTGGCTGTCGTGGGTCGTCATCCGATCACCGATGTTCACCGAACGGCACCTGCCCCGGACCCTTGCCCGGCCGTGCGTCCGGTCGCCCGCCACCGTCGCGAAGCCTAGAGAGCATGGGGCGGATGGGTCAACGGCGCGGGGGTTGCGGGCGCTGGTGTTCGGCTGTGGCGCGGACAATGCGGACGTGCCGCGCGGATTGTCCGGATCGGCGCCGCAGTCCTGCCTGCGGGTCGAATCGCGCCCCTTCCGCCTGCCGGGTGCCGGTGCTAGGGACATGCGCACCGAAACAGGAGGATACGCGATGGACCTTGGAATTCGGGGCAAACGCGCCCTTGTGACCGCCTCGTCGAAGGGGCTTGGGTATGGTTGTGCCGCGGCGCTTGCCGAGGCGGGTGTCGATCTGGTCCTCAACGCGCGCACCGCGGAACCGCTGGAGGCCGCCGCGCAAACGCTGCGCGCGGCCCACGGGGTCGAGGTGACGGCGGTGGCGGGTGACATCGTGGACGATGCCGTTCGCGCCCGCGTTCTCGACGCGGCCGGGACGGTGGACATCCTCGTCACCAACGCCGGCGGCCCGCCGCCGGGCATGTGGACCGACTGGGAGCGCGAGGATTTCATCAAAGCGCTGGACGCCAACATGCTGACGCCCATCGCGCTGATGAAGGCGCTGGTGCCGGGCATGGTCGAGCGCCGCTGGGGCCGGGTGGTCAACATCACCAGCCAGTCGGTCAAGGCGCCGATCCCGGTGCTGGGCCTGTCGAACTCGGCCCGCGCGGGCCTGACCGGTTACGTGGCCGGCACCGCGCGGCAGGTGGCGAAATCGGGCGTGACGATCAACAACCTGCTGCCCGGCAGCCACGCCACCGCCCGGCGCGACGCGCTGGACAAGGGCATCGCCGAGCGGCAGGGCATCTCGCTCGAAGCCGCGACGCAAAGCGTGTGGAAGGAGATCCCCGCCGGGCGCTACGGCAGGGTCGAGGAGTTCGGCGCGACCTGCGCGTTCCTCTGCTCGCAGTTCGCTGGCTTCATCGTCGGACAGAACATCCTGCTGGACGGCGGAAACGTGAACGCCACGATCTGACCGGAGCGATCGGCCGCGCCCCGACCGGCCCGCCAGCGGTTGCGGGCCGGTCGGGGCGCTGCTATTCCGGCCAAAACCCGATGAAACTGCTCGGGCTTTGAAAGGCAGGCATGGCTGGCACAGCGCCCAGACTGGACGTCAGGCATCTCGTGCGCCGTTTCGGCGGGCGGACCGTGGTGGATGACGTCTCGCTGACGGTCAATCCCGGGCAGGTGACCTGTCTCCTGGGGCCCTCGGGCTGCGGAAAGTCGACGACGCTGCGCATCATCGCGGGCGTGGACATGCAGGATGCGGGCGAGATCCATGTCGACGGGCAGCTGATCTGCGACACGGTCTTCCGGGTCCCGCCCGAGCGCCGCTCGATCGGGCTCATGTTCCAGGACTTCGCGCTGTTTCCCCACCTGACGGTGGCCGACAACGTGGCGTTCGGGCTGACTGGCACCAAGGCCGAGAAACGCCGGCGGGCCGAGGAACAGCTGGACCGCGTGCACCTGCTGCGCCACGCCGACCACTATCCGCACGAGTTGTCGGGCGGCGAGCAGCAGCGCGTGGCGCTGGCCCGCGCGATCGCGCCGCGCCCCAAGATCATGCTGATGGACGAGCCGTTCTCGGGGCTCGACAACCGCCTGCGCGACGGCATCCGCGACGAGACGCTGGACATCCTGAAGGAAGAGGGCACCGCGGTCCTGCTGGTCACCCACGAACCCGACGAGGCCATGCGCATGGCCGATGAAATCGCGCTGATGCGGGATGGCCGGATCGTCCAGCAGGGCGCGCCCTACAACGTCTACAACGCCCCGGTGGACAAGGCCGCTGCCGCGTTCTTCAGCGACGTGAACGTGATCCGCGGCACGGTGCGCGGGGCGCTGACCGATACGCCCTTCGGCCATTTCCTGGCCCCCGGCGTGCCGGACGGGACAGAGGTGGACATCGTGATCCGCCCGCAGCACCTGAAGATCGACTTCGACCGCGACGGTCGCGGCCCGAACCCCACCGCGCGCGACGGCACGCCCGCGCGCGGCGTCGTTCAGCGCGCGCGCTTCATGGGCTCGGAAAGCCTTGTAGAGTTCCGCATGGACCATGACGGCGCGATCCTGAAGGCGACCGTGCCCTCGGTTTTCCTGCCGAAGCCCGGGATGCCGCTCTGGATCATGATCCGGCGGGACCGGTGTTTCGTGTTTCCGGCAGAGGGAAAGCGCGGCAGCTAGATCGCGTGCGCGGCCTCGGCCCGGTCGAAATCCACGTGGATGTGGTTTCCGTCGCAGTCGTGCAGGTTGATCTGGACGATAGGGTAGCCCGGCACCGGGTCGATGGTATAGGCGATGCCGCGCGCGTCGAGATGAGCTCGGAACTCGTCGAAGCCGCTGGCGCCGAAGGCGAAATGTTCCAGTTGCAGTTTCGGGGCTTCAGGCGCCGCCGCTTCGACGCCGACCAGATGAACGGCGGGACGGTCGCCCACGTAGAGCCATGCGCCCGGAAACGGAAAGTCCGGCCGGGGCCCCGCGGGCATCCCAAGGATGTCTTCGTACCACTTGATCATCGCATCTAGGTCGGCGGTGCGGATGTTCACATGATCGAGCGATTGCAACGGCATCTTTCGGGCCTTTTCTGCTGAGGTCGGGGACACACTAGCCGCCCTCGCCGGCCGCGCCAATCTCGGATCTTGCCAGATCGCTCAGGGACTTCCCCGGCTCATCCACGAAGAGGGCCGGCAGGACCGTAAGCGCGGTGATGGCGTCGAGGCGCTCGCGCGCAAAGTCCCCGCGGGTTTCGCACCAGCAGTTGAGCAGCCAGATCCGCCCCCAGTATTCCAGCTTCAGCGGGCGCACCGTGCGCGCCGGCCCCTCGGTGGTCATCCGCAGCTTCTGGCGCGACCGGATCGCCGCCCTTACCGCCGTAACGTGCCGGGTTCCGGCGGCCGCGTCACCGAACGGGCGCAGCGCCAGTCCGCCGGGACCGTCGGGTTGGCCGCCATCCTCTGGCAGGGCCGCGTCGATCCTTGCGGCAAGGCGCTCGGCGGCCTGGCGCATCGCGTCGTCGCCGGCCTCTCCCACCACGGCGAGCCCGAGGTGCAACGCCTCGAGCTCCTCGAAACTCAGGTTCAGCGGCGGCAGGGTCAGCGGCGCGGTCATCCGGTAGCCGCGCCCGCGCGTGCCCTCGATCGCGACGCCCGAGGCGGCCAGGACCTCCATGTCGCGGTACAGCGTCCGCACCGAGACCCGGAACCGCCGTGCGAGCGCCTCTGCCCGATGGACGCGGCCATCCCGCAGGATGCGGATGATATCGTACAGCCGGGTGGTGCGACTGGGCGGAGCGGTGCGGCGCGATTCGGCGGGACGGCGGGGCATGGTGGCAACAACTGACATGAAACTGTCAGGTGTCAATCCGCGCAGGGCCCGAACGGCGTCGTACCGCTTCAAACCGCGCGCTTCCGGGGGCTGCATCGCATTGCCGCTTTCCCGCCCCTCAGCATCGCAGTATTCAGCGGTTCGGGATAATTTTCGGGCGGGCCAGGGCGGCCCCCGACCAAGGTGACCAAGGGAGACACCCCATGCTGAACAACATCGGCCTTCCCGGCCTTCTTCTGATCGCGGTCGTCGTGCTGGTGCTTTTCGGGCGCGGCAAGATCTCTTCGCTGATGGGCGAAGTCGGCAAGGGCATCACCGCCTTCAAGAAGGGCGTGGACGACGGCAAGAAAGAGATCGAGGCAAGCGCGAACGAGACGGCCCGCGACGTCACCCCCGAAGAGGAAAAGGACAAGGCCTGAGACCTTTTCGCGGTTCACTGACGGGGCACCTTCATGTTTGACATCGGCTGGACCGAACTGCTGGTCATCGGCATCGTCGCACTGATCGTTGTGGGTCCGAAGGACCTGCCGGGCATGTTTCGCACGCTGGGCCGGTTCACCGGCAAGGCGCGCAACATGGCGCGCGAGTTCCAGCGTGCGATGAACGAGGCTGCCGATGAGGCGGGCGTCAAGGACGTCAAGGACATGGCGTCGGGGCTGCGCGATGCGACCTCGCCCACCAAGATGGGGCTCGACCGGCTTAACGAGGCGGCCGACAAGTTCGAGAAATGGGATCCCGGTGTCGGCAAGAAGAAGCCGCCGCAGACAGCGTCCGAGGCGATCGAGGCGGGCAGGCTTTCGCCCGAACGCGCCGCCGCGGCCGAGAAGATCCGGAATTACAGCGCGAACAAGGCCGCAACCGCCAAGGATGAGGCCAAGACCGACGGCGCCGACGCAACGGCCGCACCTGCATCCGAGGCCGGCTCGGCCGAGGTCCCGCCGAAGGGCGACGCCACGAAGGATGGCGGACAATGACAAAGACTGACGAGATCGAGGACTCCAGCGCCCCGCTGATCGAGCACCTGGCGGAACTGCGCACGCGGCTGATCCGCTCGGCGATCGCGTTCCTCATCGGCATGGTGCTGTGTTTCACGGTCTGGAATCCGATCTTCAACTTCCTGACGCGGCCGATCTGCGCGGGCCTGAACGAGCGCGGTCAGGATTGCGGGCTGATCCTCATCAAGCTGCAGGAAGGCTTCTTCGTCGCCATCCAGATCTCGCTACTGGGCGGGTTCATGCTGGCGTTTCCGTTCATCGCCTACCAGATGTGGCGCTTCGTGGCGCCGGGGCTGTATCGCTCGGAAAAGAACGCCTTCCTGCCGTTCCTGATCTCGTCGCCCTTGATGTTCTTCTCGGGCGCGGCATTCGCGTTCTACGTGGTCACGCCGCTGGCCTTCGACTTCTTCCTCGGCTTCCAGCAGGTCGGCGGCGATGGCATCGCGACCTCCGACGATCCGGACGCGCAGGCGCTGGCCAATGCGGGCATCACCTTTCAGGGTTCGGTGCAGGAATACCTGTCGCTGACGGTCAAGTTCATCGTGGCCTTCGGCATGTGCTTCCAGCTTCCGGTTCTGCTGACCCTTATGGGCAAGGCGGGGCTGGTGTCCTCGCGCGGGCTGGCGGATGTGCGCAAGTACGCGGTGGTGGGCATCCTGGTTCTCGCCGCGCTGGTCACGCCGCCCGACGTCATCACCCAGGTGATCCTTTTCGTTGTGGTCTACGGGCTTTACGAGATTTCGATACAGTTGGTGAAGCGCGTCGAGAAGAAGCGTGACGAACAACTGCGTGCCGAGGGCATCCTGGCCGAGGACGAAAGCCTGGACGACATGTTCGCCGAGTTCGACGAGGACGAGGACGACGCCGCCACGAAGAAACCGGGGTCGGAGCCCAAGGCATGACGGAGGATGCGCTTAGGCGCATCGCCGAGGCGCTGGAGCGGGTCAGCCCGCCGCCCGCGCGGGTGCCCGACTTCGACGCGGCGGATGCCTTCGTCTGGCACGTGGCGCCCGACAGGCTGGTGCCGGTCCCGCAGGTGAACCGGGTGGATCTGCCGCTTCTGGTGGGGATCGACCGCTCGCGCGACACGCTGCTGGAGAACACGCGCCAGTTCGCGCGCGGCCTGCCCGCGAACAACGCGCTTCTCTGGGGCGCGCGCGGCATGGGCAAGTCGAGCCTGGTCAAGGCGGTGCACGCCGCCATCCGGGCCGAGGGCCTGCCGCTGACCATCGTCGAGGTCCTGCGCGAGGACCTGCCCAGCATCGGGCGTCTTCTGA
This sequence comes from Alphaproteobacteria bacterium, assembly GCA_030431935.1. GTDB lineage: Bacteria > Pseudomonadota > Alphaproteobacteria > Rhodobacterales > Rhodobacteraceae > ASV31. The sequence goes on from JAUIIC010000066.1 coordinate 9,660, forward strand.
ACCTCTTGCGCGCGACCGACCGGCGCGTGGTGCTGTTCTGCGACGACCTGTCGTTCAGCCATGACGACCAGCATTACAAGTCGCTCAAGGCCGTTCTGGACGGCGGGATCGAGGGGCGCCCCTCGAACGTGATCTTCTACGCCACGTCGAACCGCCGCCACCTGATGCCGCGCGACATGATCGAGAACGAGCGCTCTTCGGCGATCAGCCCGTCCGAGGCGACGGAGGAAAAGGTCTCGCTGTCGGACCGTTTCGGGCTTTGGCTGGGGTTCCATCCCTGCACGCAGGACGAATACCTTGCGATGATCCGCGGCTACTGCGACGCCCACGGGATCGAGATCGGCGACGACGCCCTGCGCGCCGAGGCGATCGAGTGGCAGGCCACGCGCGGCGCGCGGTCAGGCCGCGTGGCATGGCAGTTCTTCGTCGACCTGGCCGGGCGCCGCGGCGTCCGGATCTGACCCGTCAGTTCAGGTAATCCATCGGATCGGCGCTTTCGAAGCCCTCGCGCACCTCGAAATGCAGGAAGCTCGGATCGGCGTTGCGGATGCTGGCGATCGTCTGGCCCGCGCTGACGCTTTGCCCCTTCTCGACGGTGATATTGTCGATGTTGGCGTAGACCGTCAGCAGGTTGCCCGCATGCCGGATCACGAGGATTGGCACCTGGTCGGTGTCGCGGGTGATCGCGGCCACAGTGCCCGCGCCTGCGGCCTTGACCGGCGTTCCAGGGCTGGCCGCGATGTCGATGCCTTCGTTGCGGCCCTTCTCGTAGCCCGCGATGATCGACCCCTGCACCGGCATGCTCAGCCGCGCGGTGCCCGAGGCCTCGGTCCGGTCGTTGCCCAGTTCGGGCGAGGGCGGCGGCGCGGCGGCGGCTTCTTCCTCCGTCTCGTCGGGCAGGGGCTGCGAAGCCGAGGGTGGCGTGGGTGTCGGGCTACCTTCGCCGGGCTGCGTCACATTGGGCGTCTCGAGTTCCGAGGTCTGCACCGAGCCGCTTTGGGACACGGGCACCAGCAGGAACTGGCCCTCGCGCACCGTCAGGTTTTCGTCAAGTGCGTTCCAGTCGGCCAGCGAGCGCACCGAAACGCCATAGAGCCGGGCGATGGAATAGGCGGTCTCGCCCCGTTCCACCTGGTGCTGGATCGGCACGAGGCCGGTCTGGGACGACCCCGTGGACGTGGCGCCGGCAGAGCCGGACACCTCGGCCCGGTCGATGGCGTTGCCCGCCAGCGCCGAGATGTCGACGGTGCTGGCGCCCGTGGCGGCAGAAGGTTCGGCAACGCGGCTGGGGAGCGAAAGCACCTCGCCGACACGCAACTGATCGTCGGGCCGCAGGCCGTTGTAGCGGGCCAGCGCCTCGGCATTCAGGCCCAGCCGGTCGGCCACGGTCCGCACCGTGTCGCCGCGCCGTGCCAGAACCACCTGGAAATCCGGATAGGAAATGACCCCGCGATCATCCGCGCGTGGGCGGCCCTCTGCCGCGGCGGTGGCGGCCTCGCTCGTGTCGAGGCCGTTCACGAAATCGCCACGCAGGTCGAAATCGACGGTCGTGCAAGCGGTTAGACCGAGGAGCGCCGCCGTGGCGCACCCGGTGCGCAGCCAGTTTCTGGTGGGATCGGACATCGCTCATCCTCAACTGCGGGGCCGTTCTGACCAGCCCCTGTTTGTCACCCTCAGTCCTGGCCGAGCCCCTCGACCAGCGGCACGAACCGCACCGGACGCAACTCGTCATAATCGAACCCGGCCTCTGTCCGCGTCACCTTTATCAGGCTCTGGACCGTGTCCGACTGCCCCACGGGCACAACCATGATACCGCCTATGCGCAATTGCGCCAATAGGGGGCCGGGCGGGTCCTCTGCCGCGGCCGTCACGATGATCCGGTCAAAGGGCGCCTGGTCCGGAAGGCCAAAGCTGCCATCCGCCGCGAACGCCGTTATGTTCACCAGTTCCAGCGCGTCGAAGACCGCCTGCGCCTCGCGCACGAGCCGCCGATGCCGGTCCACCGTGTAGACGCGCCGCGCCAGCAGGCTGAGGATCGCGGCCTGGTAGCCAGAGCCCGTTCCCACCTCCAGCACCTTGTCGCGCGGCTGCGGGTCGAGCGCCTGGGTCATCAGGCCCACGACCGAGGGCTGGCTGATCGTCTGCCCGCAGGCGATGGGCAGGGGCATGTCCTCGTAGGCGCGGCTGGCGAAGATGCCGCGGACGAAACCGCCCCGGTCGATCCGCTCCATCGCGTCCAGCACGCGCGGATGGGTGACGCCTTTCGAGCGGAGCGCGAACAGGAACTGCATCTTGCGCTCGGCATCGCTGGTCACGGGAGGGCCGGTCCTTCTGCCGTCATTCAAGCCGCTCGCGCAGGGTGTCCAGCACGTCATAGGCGGTAAAGTCGGCCCGCATCGGCGTCACCGAGACATAGCCGTCGAGGTTGGCCTGGGCGTCCGTGCCCTGTGCGGTGCCCATCGTCTGCGGGCTGCTGGAAATCCACAGGAACCGCCGCCCGTTGGGCGAAGTGGTGGCCTCGACCCGGTGGGCGCCCGCCATGCGGAACCCTTGTGCCGTGACGCGCACGCCAAGCACCTCGTCGGCGGGCACCGGCGGGAAATTGACGTTGTAGAACAGCCGGTAGCCCTCGGTGTCCCAAAGCCCCTTGTCCAGAAGCGACCGCACCACGGCGACCCCGTGCGCCGCCGATGCCTCGAACCGGTTGGCCAGGTTGATGATGCGCGGGCCCATGTACTGGGACAGCGCGATTGCCGGCAGACCCTGCAACGCGGCTTCCATCGCCGCGCCAAGCGTGCCGGAATAGGCCGCGTTCTCGGCAGAGTTGTTGCCCCGGTTCACGCCCGACAGGACAAGGTCGGGGGGCGCGTCGGTCATGATGTCGTGAACGCCCGCCAGCACGCAGTCCGCCGGAGAGCCCTCGGCGGCATAGCGCCGGTCGCCAAGCTTGACGATCATCGTGGGGTGCGCGTGGCTGGTGGCGTGGGCGACGCCGGACTGCTCGAACGCGGGGGCGACCGTCCAGACCTCGCCCTTCGGCCCGGCGATTTCCGTGGCGATGGCCGTCAGAACCTCGAGCCCCTCGGCGTTGATACCGTCGTCATTGGTGATCAGGATGCGCATGCCATGCCCTTGCTTGGTTTCGGCTTTCCTAGGCCAGTGCGCGCCCCGCGTCCAGCTTTGCGCCGCTCAGACCACGCCGTTCAGCAGGCGCGCGGCCTCGGCGGCGGGGTCGGCCAGAGCGCCGCGGTCCTCGCCGGGGAAGAAGCGCGCGCGCGTCGCGGTTGGCATCGGCGCGGGGGACAGGACATGCACATGCGGCCCCGTGCGGGCCGTTTCCGCCTGCCAGGCGCGGGCCAGGGCCATCTGCGCGGCCTTGCCGGCGGCATAGGCGCCGAAGAATTTACCCTGGGCGTCGGCATCCGAAAAGAACACCGCCTGTGCGCCGGGGTCGCGCAACAACGGCGCGACCATCGGGATCAGCGTGGAGGTGGCGGTGCCTAGGACCGCCATCGTCTTGTCCCAGTCCTTGGCATCCACGTGATCGGCGGGGGCCAGGGGCGGGGCGTGACAGGCCGTGTGGACCCAGACCGACAGACCGCCCCAGCGCTCCCAGATCGAGCGGCACAGATGCGCCATCGCACCGGGGTCGGTGACGTCCATCGGGGCAAGGGTGGCGGACCCGCCTACCGCCTGGATGCGGTCATCCAGCTCTTCCAGCGCGCCGGTGGTGCGGGCGACCGCGATGACGTGGCGGGACCGGGCGAGGTATTCGGCGCAGGCAGCGCCAAGCCCGCGCGAGGCGCCGGTGACAAGGGCGGGTTTCAGCGTGTCGTCGGACATGGCGACCGTTTGTCACCGGCACGCGCCAAGGGCAAGGGGCAGAGTTGACAGCAGGCGTCGCTTGGGGAAGTGTCCGCGTCAAATCTTCAGAAAGGACGGCCCATGACGCTGACCCGTGCTCTTTTTCCCGCCCCGTCGCTGGCGCGCCAGGTGGCGCTCGTGCTTGGGGGGACCCTGTTCATCGCGCTGGCCGCGCAGATCAGCGTTCCGATGCTGCCGGTTCCGATGACGCTTCAGACGCTGGCGATCCTGATCGTCGGGCTGACCTACGGCGCGCGGCTGGGCGCGGCGACGCTGATCGCCTACCTGGCCGAGGGCGCGATGGGCCTGCCGGTCTTTGCCAACGGGCAGGCCTCGCTTGCCTATATGATGGGGCCGACCGGCGGTTACCTGCTGGGCTTCGTCGCCATGGCCTGGCTGGCCGGCCTTGCCGCGGACCGGGGCATCGCGCGCGGCATCCTGCCGACCGCGCTGGTCGCTGTGGCGGCCTCGGCGCTGCTTTACGTGCCGGGCGTGGCCTGGCTGACGGCCGTGACGCCGCTGGACCTGACGGGTGCGGTCAAGGCCGGGATGCTGCCGTTCCTGCCGGGCGATGCGATCAAGGCCGTGCTGGCCGCGCTGGTGGTCACCGGCGGCTGGGCCGCACTGGCACGCCGCAAGGGCTAAGCCCTCCGCCCACTTTCGGAAAATGGATGCGGCCGCGGTTATTCCGCGGCCGGTTTCAGTTCGAACCCGCGTTCCATCATGTCCGACGGCGCCACGGGATATTCCCCCGAGAAGCAGGCGTCGCAATACTGCGGCTGTTCGGGGTCGCGCCCTCCGGCCTCACCCACCGCGCGGTAGAGCCCGTCGAGCGAGATGAAACGCAGCGAATCCACACCCAGGTGGTCGCGCATCTCGTCTTCCGACATGGTCGCGGCCAGCAGCTTGTCCTTTTCGGGGGTGTCGACGCCATAGAAGCAGGGCCAGGCGGTCGGCGGGCTGGCGATGCGGAAATGCACCTCCTTCGCGCCGGCATCGAGGATCATCTCCTTGATCTTGCGGCTGGTGGTGCCGCGCACCACGCTGTCGTCGACCAGGATCACCCGCTTGCCCTGGATCAGGGCGCGGTTGACGTTCAGCTTCAGCCGGACGCCCATGTTGCGGATCTGCTCTGTCGGCTCGATGAAGGTGCGGCCCATGTACTGGTTGCGGATGATCCCCATGGCATAGGGAATGCCCGCCTCCTGGCTGTAACCGATCGCCGCCGGCGTGCCGCTGTCGGGCACCGGGCACACCAGGTCCGCCTCGACAGGGGCCTCGCGCGCAAGTTCGACGCCGATCTGGCGGCGCGTCTCGTAGACCGAACGCCCGCCCAGAATCGAGTCGGGGCGCGAGAAATAGACATGCTCGAAGATGCAGAAGCGTGCACGGCGCTGTTCGAAGGGGCGCGAGCTTTGCACGCCGCCTTCCTCGGTGATGACGACCATCTCGCCGGGGTCGATCTCTCGCACGAAGGCCGCGCCGATGATGTCGAGCGCGCAGGTTTCCGAACTCAGCACCCAGGCCGGCCGCGCATCCGTGTCGATCCGGCCCAGCACCAGCGGACGCACGCCCAGCGGATCGCGCACGCCGATCAGCTTCGTCCGCGTCATGGCGACGATGGAATACGCGCCCTCGACCCGGCGCAGCGCGTCCTTCATCCGTTCGGGCACGTCGCGCTGCAGGCTGCGGGCCATCAGGTGAATGATGCATTCGCTGTCCGACGAGGACTGGAAGATCGACCCGCGGTCGATCAGTTCGCGCCGCAGGGCATTGGCATTGGTCAGGTTGCCGTTGTGCGCGATCGCCGCGCCACCCATCGAGAACTCGCCAAAGAAGGGCTGGACGTCGCGGATCGCGGTGTTGCCCTTGGACCCGGCGGTGGAATAGCGCACATGCCCGATGGCCAGCGGCCCGGGCAGCGTTTCCATCAGGCTGGCCTTGGTGAAGTTGTCGCGGACATAGCCGAAGCGGCGGACGGAATTGAACCCCTCGGCGGGATCGTGGGCGACGATGCCGCCCGCCTCCTGCCCGCGGTGTTGCAGGGCGTGCAGGCCGAGCGCGACGAAGTTCGCGGCCTCTGCGATGCCCACGACGCCGAAGACGCCGCATTCCTCGTGAAGTGTATCTCCGTCGTCATCGCGCACGGCGTCGAAGTCGAACGGGTGGGATGGGGGCAACTGGGCCATGCCTGGCAGTCCGAATCTCTCAGGGGCCTGATACCCCCCTCATAGGGAACCGCGCGGCGACTGTCACGAAAGGATCACGTTTCCGGGCCGGGGCTTTGCGGTTGTGCCCTGCCTGCCCGATAAAGTGGCCCCGGCGACCGGAGGAGCGGCAAACGCTCTTCGGTGGCCGGGGCCGTCCCTCCGGAGGGGATCAGAAGGCCCAGGGCAGGCCGATGGCGAGGGCGAGCGTGGCCAGCGTGGCGACCAGCGGGCCGTGGCGGCGCGGCGCGGTGGCACGGTGCTCGGGCAGGATCGAATGGGCGGCGGCGCTGCGCTCCAGCCGGCCACGGGCGATGTAGTGGGCGGTGTCGATGGAGCCATCGGCGCGGCGGCGGATCTGGGCGGTGTCGGTCATTGTCTGGCCTCCTTGCATCTGATGAACCCAATCTGCCCGCTTGCGTCGCGTCGTGCTTGAAGGTGGCCTTTAGAAACCCTTGTTTTTGTCTTCAGATGTCTTGAGACAGGCTGAAATTCTTGTGGTGGAGGGCACTTGGCGGCATCGTGAACGCATGAGAAAGCGTTTTGGCGATATCCTCCTTGATCCCGAGAGGCACCTGCTGGAGCGCGGCGGCACACCCGTTCACGTGGAGCCGCAGGTCTTCGACCTGATCCTCCTGCTGGCCTCGGCCGCGCCCGAACTGGTCCCGTACGACCGTCTCATCGAAGAGGTTTGGGGCGGCCGGATCGTGTCGGACGCGACCCTTGCGGCACGCATCAGCGCGGCGCGGGCGGCCGTCGGCGACGATGGCAAGCGGCAGGCGGTGATCCGCACCGTGCCACGCCGGGGTGTGCAGATGGTGGTGCCCGTCACCACCGAGGCGGACGATGCGCCGAACCCTGCGCCGGCCCTGGCGCCGGCCTCGGATACGGCCCGCCAGACGATCCGCTACACCACCTCTCGCGACGGCACGGGCATTGCCTGGGCCGAAACGGGCGAGGGACCGCCGCTCTTGCGTGGCGGGCACTGGCTGGGACACCTGGAACACGACTGGACCAGCCCTGTCTGGCGCCCGCTTCTCGACCGGCTGGCGCGCGGGCGGCGGCTGGTGCGCTATGATCCGCGCGGCACGGGGCTGTCGGACCGCAGCTTTGGCGACAGTGTGACGGTGGAGACGCTGGCCGACGATCTGGAAGCGGTGGCCGATGCCGCCGGGCTGGAGCGGTTTCCGATCTACGCCATTTCCCAAAGCGTGCCCGTCGCCCTCACCTTTGCCGCCCGAAGGCCGGAACGCGTCAGCCGCCTGATCCTGCTGAACGGGTCCATCCAGGGATCCACCGCGCGGGGCGATGCGGCGGCGACCGACACGATGGTGGCGATGATCCGCAGCGGCTGGGGCGTGCCCGGCAGCGCCTTCATGAAGGCGGTGGCGACCCTGTTCATGCCGCGCGCCACCCCGGAAGAGGTGGAAAGCATTGTCGAGATGCAGGCGCTGTCAGCGTCCGCCGAAGTGGCCGCGCGCATCCGCCGCGTGATCGGGGAAATCGACGTGACCGAGGTGCTGCCGCGCATCACCGCGCCGGCGCTTATCATGCATTGTTCCGGCGATGTCATCCAGTCGCCGGATCAGAGCAAGCTCTTGGCGCGGAGCCTTGCGAACGCCGAGTTCCACCTGTGCGACTCGCCCAATCACATCGTCGCGCCCAGCGATCCGATCTGGGCCGGATGCCTCGACGAGTTCGACAGGTTCCTTGACGGGGACGCCACGGCCTAGAGTGTATCGCACACGCTCGCTCTCGCCGGGGCAGACGAACGCGCTTGCCCTGCCGAGGTCTTGCTATCGTCGAGTGCGAAACGCCCTAGTTGGCGCAGACCGACACAAGCTGTTCATAACGCTGCACGATCCAGCCCGGCGCATCGTCGGGGATCTGGTCGTTCAGGCTGTCCTGCACGCCCGCGAAGATCTGTGCGGTGCGGCTGTCATCCACCATCGCCAGCGACTCGTTCAGCATCACGCGGTCGTAGACAACCAGCGCCACGGCGACGAGCAGCAGGCCGCGCGCGACCCCGAAGAGAAAGCCCAGCCCCTGGTCCACGCCGCCAAGCGCCGAGCGCTGCACCATGGTGGAAAAGAGCGGCGTGAAGAGCGACACGACCACCAGCGCCACCGCGAAGACCGCGGCGAAGGCGGCGATGATCGCCAGTTCGCAGCTGTCGGCCAGGAAGTCGCCCACATAGGGGATCTCCTTGACCAGCGGTTCGGCCTGCGGCGCGAAGATGAAGGCCAGCACCGCGGCCGCGACCCAGCCGAGGATGGCCATCGTCTCGCGCACGAAGCCGCGCGAATAGGCCAGGATCGCCGATACGACGATGACAAGCGCCACCACGGCGTCGATGATCGTGAACCCGTCCATGCACTCACCCCTGCGGCCTTCAGCCGGCTCCGAAC
>JAUIIC010000067.1 GCA_030431935.1 Alphaproteobacteria bacterium
GGTGCCGCTCGATCACGCCGCCGATCGCCGCAAGGATCGAGGGGATGTATTTCCCGTTCATCCACGCCCCGCCGCGCGGGTCGAACACCGCCTTCAACTCCTCGACGACAAACGACACGTCGCCCCCACGCCGGAACACCGCCGAGATCATCCGCGTCAGGCCCACGGTCCAGCTGAAATGCTCCATGTTCTTGGAGTTGATGAAGATCTCGAACGGCCGCCGCCGCCCGCCCACGACGATATCGTTGATGGTGATGTAGATCGCGTGGTTCGAATCCGGCCATTTCAGCTTGTAGGTCGCGCCCTCCAGCTCCTGAGGCCGGTCCAGCGGCTCGGCGATGTAGATGACATCGCCATGGGGCATGGCCGGTTCCTCCATGTCGCGACCCGCCACCACCTCGACGGGCGCATCGGCCTTTTCCGGCGCCCCCTCGCTGACGCTCAGCACACTGCCCGTCACCGCGTTCGGGCGATAGGTGGTGCAGCCCTTGCAGCCCGTCTCGTAGGCCATCAGGTAGACGTCCTTGAACGCATCGAAGGATATGTCCTCGGGGCAGTTGATCGTCTTGGAAATCGACGAATCCACCCATTTCTGCGCCGCCGCCTGCATCCGAACGTGATCCTCGGGCGCCAGCGTCTGGGCATTCACGAACCAGTCGGGCAGTGCCGCGTCGCCGAACTTGTCGCGCCACATCTGCACGGCATAATCCACCACCTCTTCCTCGGTGCGGCTGCCGTCCTTCTGCAACACCTTGCGCGTGTAGGCATAGGCGAACACCGGCTCGATCCCGGAACTGACGTTGCCGGCATAAAGGCTGATCGTCCCCGTCGGTGCGATCGAGGTCAAAAGCGCATTGCGGATGCCGTGGTCGCGGATCGCCGCGCGCACGTCCTCGTCCATGTCCCGCATCGCGCCGCTCGCCAGGAACTTCTCGGCGTCGAACAGGGGAAAGGCGCCCTTCTCGCGCGCCAGGTCCACGCTCGCCAGGTAGGCCGACCGCGCGATGGCATGCAGCCACGCCTCGGTCTGCGCCGCCGCCGCCTCGGAGCCATAGCGCAGCCCCAGCATCAGCAGCGCATCGGCAAGCCCCGTCACACCCAGCCCGATCCGCCGCTTGGCCCGCGCCTCCTCCGCCTGCTGCGGCAGGGGAAAGCGCGAGGCGTCCACGACATTGTCCATCATCCGCACCGCCGTGCGCACCAGCTCGTCCAGCGCGTCGGCGTCCAGCCGCGCCCCCGCCTCGAACGGCGCCTCCACCAGCCGCGCCAGGTTGACCGACCCCAGAAGGCAGGCGCCATATGGCGGCAAGGGCTGCTCGCCGCAGGGGTTCGTCGCCGCGATCGTCTCGCAATAGGCAAGGTTGTTCATCGCGTTGATCCGGTCGATGAAGATCACCCCCGGCTCGGCATAATCGTAGGTCGCCCGCATGATGCGGTTCCACAGGTCCCGCGCCTCGACCGTGCGATAGACCTTGCCCTCGAACACCAGGTCCCAGGACGCATCGGCCTTGACCGCCTCCATGAAGGCGTCGCTGACCAGCACGCTGACGTTGAAGTTGCGCAGCCGCGCCGGGTCCGACTTGGCCGAGATGAATTCCTCAATGTCGGGATGGTCGCAGCGCATGGTGGCCATCATCGCCCCCCGGCGCGAGCCCGCCGACATGATCGTGCGGCACATCGCGTCCCAGACGTCCATGAAGGACAGGGGACCAGAGGCATCGGCGGCCACGCCCCGCACATCCGCGCCCTTGGGCCGGATGGTCGAGAAATCATAGCCGATCCCGCCGCCCTGTTGCATGGTCAGCGCGGCCTCCCTCAGCATGTCGAAGATCCCGCCCATGCTGTCGGGAATCGTGCCCATCACGAAGCAGTTGAACAGCGTCACCGACCGCGCCGTGCCTGCGCCCGCGGTGATCCGCCCGGCGGGCAGGAACCGGAAATCCTCAAGCGCCGCGTAGAACCGGGGCTCCCAGGCCGCCGGGTCGGCCTCGGGCGCGGCCAGCGCGCGCGCGATGCGCCGCCAGCTTTCCTCGACCGTGACGTCTATGGGCGTCCCGTCCGCCTCCTTCAGGCGGTATTTCATGTCCCAGATGGCCTCGGCGATCGGGGCGGCGAAACGGCTCATGGGCGGGCTCCTGGCGGGGGCTTCGAAGGGAGGCTGAGGGGCCTCACACAATAGTCCGCGATGCCCGTTCGCGCAACTGCTTGAAGCAGCCCGCCCGGCAGCTACGATATGCGGTGGGTGAAAGGGGGATTCTGTGGACAAGTCCGGCTACGTCAACCTGCTCAAGCTCTGCGTCGGCGCAGAGGCGGTCGAGGATCTCGCCGCCTGGCAGCGGCAGCGCGCGCCGCACCTGCCCGGCGGCCTGCCGCGCCATGTCACCCGCATGTGGCCCAAGCGCGCCGAAGAGATCCTCGCCGGCGGTTCGCTCTACTGGGTGTTCAAGGGCGTGGTTCTCGCCCGCCAGCGCGTCCTGAGGCTCGACGAGGTGCCGGGCGAGGATGGCATCACCCGCTGCGGCATCGTCCTCGACCCCGCGCTGATCCGGACCGAGGCCCTGCCCCGCCGCCCGTTCCAGGGCTGGCGCTACCTGTCCGCCGACGACGCCCCCCGCGACCTGCCCGCCCGCCGCACCGGCGACGACAGCCTGCCCCCCGCGCTCCAGGCCGCCCTGGCCGACATCGGCGTGCGCTGACCGCCCGAACGGCGCGCCGCCCCCGTCTTCTTCTGTTAGCAAATACTCTCGGGGGGACTGCGCCGCAGGCGCAGGGGGGGGGGGGCAGACAGCCCCCCGGCCGCAGGCCGCGCGCCGAAGGCGCGCTCCCGCCTCAGTCCGTCGCGTCCGCCACGCCCAGCCGTGCCGTCAGCGCCCTCAGCGTCGCGCGCGCCGCGTCGTCCCAGTCGGCCATCCGCGCGCGGAACAGCGTCGCCTGGCTCTGGTGCACCAGCCCGTCGGACAGGATCTTCAGGTGGTTGGCGCGCAGCGTCTCGCCGGTCGAGGTGATGTCGGCCACCGCCTCGGCGGTCTCGTTCTTGACCGTGCCCTCGGTCGCGCCCTGGCTATCCACCAACAGATAGTCCGCCACCCCGTGGTCGCGCAGGAACTCGCGCACCAGCCGGTGATACTTGGTGGCGATCCGCAACCGGTGCCCGTGCGCGGCGCGGAACGCCGCCGCCGCCGCGTCCAGGTCGTCCAGCGTGTCCACGTCGATCCAGCAGCGCGGCACCGCGATCACCAGGTCGGCATGGCCGAAGCCCAGCCGCTCGACCTCGGCCACCCGCCGGTCCCAACCCGCCAGCGCCTCGCGCACGAGGTCGCTGCCGGTCACGCCCAGGTGGATGCGCCCCGCGCCCAGTTCGCGCGGGATCTCGCCCGCCGACAGCAGCACCAGTTCAAGCCCCTCGGCGCCCTCGACCCGCGCGGCGTATTCCCGCTCGGACCCGCTGCGCGAAAGCCGCACGCCACGCGCCCCGAACCAGTCGAAGGTCTTTTCCATCAGCCGGCCCTTGGACGGCACGCCCAGCTTCAGCGTCATGCCGTGCCCCCCAGTTCCGCCGTCAGCGCCGGGCGGATCACCCCGCCCACCGCCGGGATCGCGCGCCCGCCGCCCAGGACCCGCGTCACCGCGTCATAGCGCCCGCCGGTGGCCACCGGCGGCAGGTCTGGCCGCCCCGGCACGTAAAAGCCGAAGACGAAGCCGTCGTAGTATTCCAGCGCGGTGCGGCCAAAGCTCGCCTCGAAGTCGAGCGCGTCCACGTTGACCCCGCGCGCCCGCAGCGCCTCGATGCGCGCCGCCATCCGCTCCACCGCCGGGCGGATCGCCGGCAGGTCCACGGCCAGGTCGCGCAGATGCTCCAGCGCGTTCGGCGCCGTCTCCTCGATCGCCATGAGGTCGTCGAGCAGCGCCCGCTCGCGCGGCGCGATCGGCGGCTCGGCGGCATCGGCGGCCAGCGCGGCCACCCGCCGGGCGATCTCGTCGGCCCCGCGCAGCCCGATCACCGGCCCGGCGTCGACCATCACGTCCTCGCCCGCCGCGACCCGCGCCAGAAGCGCCGCGCGCGCCTCGGGCACCGGCGTGCGCCCGCAGAACCGGTCCAGAAGCGCCCGGAACCGCCGCGGCCGCCAGACATGGCGAAGAAGCGCCGCCTTGCGCGCCGCGCTCGTCCGCAGCCCGCCCACGGCGGCCATCAGAAGCCCCATGTCGCCCGTCGCCGCCCGCAGGTCCAGCGGCGCCAGCATGTCCGAGAACAGCGCGAAGACCTCGGCCTCCGCCGCCGCCGCATCGCCCCCGTCGAACAGTTCGAACCCCACCTGCGCGTATTCGTTGGGCCGGTCGCTGCCCGCCTCCTGCATCCGGAACACCGTGCCGGCATAGGCATAGCGCGCGGGCTCGGCCCCGCTCGCCATGTGCATCTGCACCACCGGCACCGTGAAATCCGGGCGCAGCATCAACTCGCCCGCCACCGGGTCGCGGGTGACATAGGCCCGCCCGCGGATGTCCTCGCCGTAGAGGTCCAGAAGCGTCTCGGCCGGCAGCAGCATCGGCGCGTCGACGGGCACCGCCCCCGCGGCCTCGAAACGGGCCATCAGGCGCGCCGTCTCGGCCGCCGTCAATCGGTCGGGGGCCAGCGTCATCGGCTCAGCCGTCCCGCCCCAGCCTGGCCCGGACATGCGCCAGCAGGTCACCGCGCGGCACGTCTTCCTGCGCCGGCTGCGCCTTCCATTCCTCGTTCGAGGTGATCTCAGCCGCCAGCTTCGCCCCCAGCACAAGGTCCTTGACCGTGACGACGCCCCGCGCCTTCTCGTCCGAGCCCTCGATGATCGCCAGCGGGCTGCCGCGCCGGTCCGCGTATTTCAGCTGGTTGCCAAAGTTCTTGGGGTTGCCCAGGTAGACCTCGGCGCGGATGCCCGCCGCCCGCAACTCCGCCGCCATGGCCTGGTAATCGGCCATCCGGTCGCGGTCCATCACCGTCACCAGCACCGGCCCCATGCTGTCCGCCTGCCCGCGCCCCTTGGCGCGCAGCGCGGCCAGAAGCCGGTCTACCCCGATCGACACGCCCGTCGCCGGCACCGCCTGCCCGGTGAACCGCTTGACCAGGTCGTCATAGCGCCCGCCGCCCGCCACGCTGCCGAACTGGCGCGGGCGGCCCTTCTCGTCGAGGATCTCGAAGGTCAACTCGGCCTCGTAGACCGGCCCGGTGTAATAGCCCAGCCCCCGCACCACCGACGGGTCGATGACGATCCGGTCCGGCCCATAGCCCTGCGCGTCCAGCAAAGCGGCGATCTCTTCCAGCTCGTCCACGCCCTCGGCGCCCATGGCCGACCCCGCCACCAGTTCGCGCAGCCGCGCCACCGTCGCCGGGCCATCCTCGCGGCGTGCGTCCATGAACCCCATCACCACGTCGGCCTGCGCCTCGCTCAGCCCAGCGCCCCTAGTGAAATCCCCGCTCTCGTCCTTGCGCCCTTCGCCCAACAGCGCCCGCACGCCGTCCGGGCCCAGCCGGTCCAGCTTGTCGATGGCGCGCAGGACGATCCCGCGCTCCTCCTCGAACTTCGACGGATCGGCGGGGTCCAGCACGCCCGCCACCTCCATCACCCCGTTCAGGACCTTGCGGTTGTTGACCCGGATTACGTAGTCCCCGCGCGGAATGCCCACCGCCTCCAGCGCCTCGGACAGCATCGCGCAGATCTCGGCATCGGCGGCCACGCTGGCCGCGCCCACGGTGTCGGCATCGCACTGGTAGAACTGGCGGAACCGCCCCGGCCCGGGCTTCTCGTTGCGCCAGACAGGTCCCATGGCATAGCGGCGATAGGGCGTCGGCAGGTCGTTCCGGTGCTGGGCATAGACCCGCGCCAGCGGTGCGGTCAGGTCATAGCGCAGCGCCACCCAGCCGCCGTCCTCCTCCTCCTGCCAGGCAAAGACGCCCGCGTTGGGCCGGTCCACGTCGGGCAGGTACTTGCCCAGCGCCTCCAGCGTTTCCACGGCCGAACTTTCCAGCGGATCGAACCCGTGCCGGTGATAGACCTCGGCGATCCGGTCCAGCATCGCCTTGCGTTCGGCGACATCCGCACCGAAATAGTCCCGAAAGCCCTTCGGCGGCTCGGCCTTGGGCCGCGGCTGCTTTTTCACTTTGGCCATTGCCTTGTCCCCGGGGAATGCGTCGCGGCGGGGCATAGCCGAAGGGTGCGACAGGAGCAAGAAGGCCGCCATGACCGAAGACCGCATCATCCTGCTCGAAACCCGCGTCGCGGACCTGATCCGCACCGCCGACGACCTCTCCGACGTCGTCGCCAGGCAATCGCGCGATATCGACCGCCTCACTCGCCGCGTCGAGATGCTCATGCAGCGCGAGGCCGAACGCGAGGCCGACGCCGGCGCCCTGCCGCTCGCCGACAAGCCCCCGCCGCACTGGTGATCGCCCCGGGCGCCTTCACCCAGACCCCGCACGCGGCCCCACCCACCACCGAACCGCCCCCCAGGCTTCTTCTGTTCGAAAATACTCCCGCCGGAGGCCCGCGCCGAGGGGGCTCGATGCCCCCGAGGCGCGTCCCGCCTCACAAGGGCAACGCCGTGCTCGCCTTGATTTCCTTCAGCACGAAGGCCGACTGCACCGAGCGCACCAGCGGGCTGCGCAGCAGGTGGCGCGACATGAACGCCTCGTAGGCCTCCACGTCGGCCACCCGGATCTTCAGCACGTAATCCGCCTCGCCCGACACCGCGTGGCATTCGAGGATTTCGGGATGCCGCCGCACCAGCGCGACGAATCCGTCGACCGAGGCCTCGGAATGGTCGGACAATGACACGCTGGCCAGCACCGCCAGCTTCGCGCCCGCCCTGGCGGGGTCGAGGATCGCCACCCGCCCCCGGATCACCCCTGCCGCCTCGAACTCCTGCAGCTTGCGCCAGACGGTGCTCTGGGCCATGCCGGCGCGCTCGGCCAGCGCCGCCAGCGGCTGCGACGAATCGCGCTGGATTTCCCGCAAGAGCGCACGTTCTGGATCAGAAAATTCCATGAACCCCATAATCATGAAATCTGTTCCCAAATTCAACCGCCAAACCCCCGCGATTGACAGGATATTTCCACCACCCCCTGCCATCCTGCGTCAAACCCCGCAGGAGACGCGCCATGGCCTATGCCTCGAAACTGCCCGGCCCCGACGGCCGCTATGCCTATTCCCCGCAGGAAGACGCCACCTGGGGCGCGCTCTTCGACCGGCAGATGCGCACGCTCCCGGGCCGCGTCGCGCCCGCCTATCTCGACGGTGTCGCGAAGCTGGGTCTCACCCGCGACCGCGTCCCCCAGATCGCCGAGATCGACGCCCGCCTCGCCGCGCTCACCGGCGCGGGCGTCGAGGGCGTGCCCGCCATCATCCCGCCCGCGCAGTTCTTCGACCTGCTGTCGCGCCGCCACTTTCCCGTCGCCACCTTCCTGCGCCGGCCAGAGGACATGGACTACATCGAGGAACCCGACATCTTTCACGAGGTCTTCGGCCACTGCCCGCTCCTGACCGATCCCGCCTATGCCGATTTCATCGAGCGTTTCGGCAAGATCGCCGTGACGCTGGGCAAACCGTATTCCTGGCGGCTCTTCCGGCTGTTCTGGTTTACGGTGGAATTCGGCATGATCCGCACGCCCGGGGGCCTGCGCGCCTATGGCGCGGGCATCGTGTCCTCGCCGTCGGAGACCGCCCACGCCACTGGCGGCACCGCCGAGATGCTGGATTTCGACCTGATGACGGTCTTCCGCACGCCCTACCGGATCGACATCGTCCAGCCGGTCTATTTCGTGATCGACAGCTTCGACCAGCTTGCCGCCGCGCTCGACGCCGACATCGCCGGGATGATCGACAGCGCCAAACGGCTGGGCGACCTGCCGCCCCGCTTCGACCAGGCCGCGTAACCCGTCAGCGCTCCGCCGTCACCAGCGCGCCGTCGTGGAGCAGAAGCTCCATCCAGCGCCCGTCCGGCCCGAACCCGTCATAGACCGTAAGGAAGGCCGTCCCGCGCGACAGCGCCCGGCCCGACCAGCCCGAACAGGACGCGCCTTCCGCCGCGCCGCAGACATCGGCCTTCAACGCCTCGTACAGGCGGTCAGTCTCCGACAGGGGTGTCTCGTTCAGCGGGTTGTAGCGCGCCGCCTCGTGCCCCGCGACGGTGCCGAAGCTGGCCATCATCGCGGTGAACCGCCGCGCGCAGCCATCGGCGAAGCCGGTCACGTAATAGCTGTGCGCCGCCATCGTGCCCGGCGCGCTGTCGTACAGGCGATAGCCCGCCGCGCTTTCATCGGCCAGCTGCGCCCGGCTGGCCGGGTCGATCCCGCAAACGGTCGCCACGTCGCCAAAGGCCATCGGCGCCGCGGCGGCTTCGGGCGTGTAGGCGCCCAGTTCCACCTCGGGCGCGCGCGGCGCCTCGCCCACCGGCGTCACGCTGACGGCGGCGACGATCTCGGCGGGCCGCGCCTCGGCAGGGTCCGGCACCACCGTCCCCCCGAACAGCCCGCCGAAATAGCTTGGCCTCGTCGAGCGGACGTAAACCGTCCCGTCCGTCCCGTCGGTGGTGATCTCGGTCGTCGCGCGGCTGACATTTCCGCCCTCGAAGACCGAACAGCCCGCCAGCGGCAGGATCAGCGCGGCCAGCCCCGCGCACAGTGCCCGATGGTTCATCCTACACGTCCTCCACTGTCACGACGCCGTCCAGCGACTTGATCGCGCCCTTGATCTGCGGGTTAACCGGGAACCCGTCGCCCAGCGCCACCTCGACCTCTCCGGGCAGGTCCGGCGCCATCAGGCACAGATGGACTGGCCCGCGCGTGCGGATCTTCGCCTCCTGCGCCGCGCGCTCCAGCAGCTGCGCCACCGCCTGCACCGCCGCGGCCTCGTCCACGAAGACCCGCAGCCCCATCGCGCCCGCGTCCGCCGCCACCCCGTCGATCGCCGCGACCGACCGCGCCAGCAGCTTCAGCTGGTCCGATTCCATCGTCACCTCGACCGACAGGACCACGTTCGACCCCGGCTCCAGCAGGTCGCGCGCCGCCTCCAGCGTGTCCGAGAACACCGTCACCTCGTAAAGCCCCGTGGGATCGGACAGCTGGACAAAGGCGAACCGGTTGCCGCGCGCCGACTTGCGCTCCTGCCGGGACGACACCGCGCCCGCCAGCTTGGCCACCAGCGGCCCGGCCTCGGCCCGTTCCGCCGCCTCGGCCAGCGTCATCACGCCCTTGCGCTTCAGCGGGCCCATGTAGTCGTCCAGCGGATGGCCCGACAGGTAGAACCCGATCGCCACGTGCTCTTCGGACAGGCGCTCGTTGGGCAGCCAGTCGTCGACGGGCGACAGGCGCGGCTCCGGCAGGTCCTCGCCCGCCTCGCCGAACAGCGACACCTGCGACGACGCCTTCTGCTCGTGCACCGCCGCCGAATAGGCGCCCAGCGCGTCGAGGCTTTCGAACACCCGCCGCCGGTTGCCGTCCAGCTGGTCGAAGGCGCCCGCCCGCGCCAGCATCTCCAGCGGCCGCTTGCCCACCCGCTTCAGGTCCACCCGCCGCGCCAGGTCGTAGAGCGTGGCGAAGGGCTTGTCGCCCCGGCCCTCGACGATCATCCGCATCGCCTCGACGCCCACGTTCTTGAGCGCGCCAAGGCCATAGACCACCCGGCCCCCGTCCACGCCGAAGGTGGCCTGGGAGCGGTTCACGCAGGGCGGCACGATCTCGATCCCCAGCCCGCGCCGCACCTCCTCGGCATAGACGGCCAGCTTGTCGGTGAGGTGGATATCGCAGTTCATCACCCCGGCCATGAACTCGACCGGATGGTTCGCCTTCAGCCAGGCCGTCTGGTAGCTGACGACAGCGTAGGCGGCGGCGTGCGACTTGTTGAAGCCGTAGTTGGCGAACTTGTCGAGAAGGTTCCAGACCTCCATCGCCTTGTCGGCATCGACCCCGTTCTTCGCCGCGCCCTCCAGGAACTTGGGCCGCTCGGCATCCATCGCCGCCTGGATCTTCTTGCCCATCGCGCGCCGCAACAGGTCGGCGCCGCCAAGGCTGTAACCCGCCATCTCCTGCGCGATCTGCATCACCTGTTCCTGGTAGACGATGATGCCCTGGGTCTCGTCCAGGATATGGTCGATCGAGGGATGAATGCCCTCGCGCTCGCGCAGCCCGTTCTTGACCTCGCAATACTTGGGGATGTTCTCCATCGGGCCGGGACGGTAGAGCGCCACCAGCGCCACGATGTCCTCGATGCAGGTGGGCTTCATGCGGCGCAGCGCATCCATCATGCCCGAGCTTTCCACCTGGAACACCGCCACCGTCTTGGCCTCGGCATACAGGCGGTAGGTCTTCTCGTCATCGAGCGGGATCTGACCGATGTCGTCCTCGGCCCCCGGCGCGGGGGCATAGATCTCGGCCCCGTCCGCCGCCACATGCAGATGCCGCCCCTGCCCCAGGATCAGGTTCAGGGCGTTCTGGATCACCGTCAGCGTCTTCAGGCCCAGGAAGTCGAACTTCACCAGCCCGGCCTGCTCCACCCATTTCATGTTGAACTGGGTCGCCGGCATGTCCGAGCGCGGATCCTGGTAAAGCGGCACCAGCTCGTCCAGCGGCCGGTCGCCGATCACCACGCCCGCGGCATGGGTCGAGGCGTTGCGCAACAGCCCCTCGATCTGCTGGCCATAGGTCAGAAGCCGGTCCACCACCTCTTCGGCCTGGGCCGCCTCGCGCAGGCGCGGCTCGTCCGCCAGCGCCTTCTCGATCGACACGGGCTTCACGCCCTCGACCGGGATCATCTTGGACAGCCGGTCCACCTGCCCGTAGGGCATCTGCAACACCCGCCCCACGTCGCGCACCGCCGCCTTGGACAGGAGCGCGCCGAAGGTGATGATCTGCGCCACCCGGTCGCGGCCGTATTTCTCCTGCACATAGCCGATCACCTCTTCGCGCCGGTCCATGCAGAAATCGATGTCGAAGTCGGGCATCGACACCCGCTCGGGGTTCAGGAACCGCTCGAACAGGAGCGAATAGCGCAACGGGTCCAGGTCGGTGATCGTCAGCGCATAGGCCACAAGGCTGCCCGCCCCCGATCCGCGCCCGGGGCCCACGGGGATGTCGCGCGCCTTGGCCCACTTGATGAAATCGGCCACGATCAGGAAATAGCCGGGAAAGCCCATCCCCTCGATGATGCCCAGCTCGAACTCCAGCCGCGCCTCGTATTCGGCCACGGGCGCGGCGGGCTCGATCACCGCCAGCCGCTCGGCCAGCCCGGCCTTGGCCTGGCGGCGCAGCTCCTCCACCTCGTCATCGGCAAAGCGCGGCAGGATCGGGTCGTGCCGCTCGGCCTTGACGGCACAGCGCCGCGCGATCTCCACCGTGTTCTCCACCGCCTCGGGCAGATCGGCAAACAGCGCCGCCATCTCGGCGGGCGACTTGAACCAGTGCTCGGGCGTCAGCCGGCGGCGCGGCGCGGACTGGTCCACATAGGCGCCCTCGCGGATGCAGATCAGCGCGTCATGCGCCTCGAACATCTCGGCCTTGGGGAAATAGACGTCGTTCGTCGCCACCAGCGGCAGGCCCATGGCATAGGCCATCTCCACATGGCCGCGCTCGGTCGCGCGCTCGGCCGCGCCGGGCTGGCCATCGGCGCCGCGATGCCGCTGCAACTCGACATACAGCCGGTCGCCGTAGATGTCGGCAAGCCGCCGCATCAGCGCCTCGGCCTTGCCCGCCTGCCCGGCCTGCAACAGCCGCCCCACCGGCCCGTCCGGCCCGCCCGTCAGGCAGATCAGCCCCGCGCCATGCGCCGCCAGTTCCTCGACCGTCACCTGCGGCAACTGCCCCCCCTTTCCGAGGTAGAGGCACGAGTTCAGCTTCAGAAGGTTGCGATACCCCGCCTCGTTCTGCGCCAGCAGGACCACGGGCGCCGGAAGGCGCGGCTTCTCGCCCGGCGCCGCCGGGTCATGCGCCACGTCGACCTGGCACCCAACGATGGGCTGCACCCCCGCGCCCGCGGCCACCACCGAAAACTCCAGCGCCGCGAACATGTTGTTGGTGTCGGTCACCGCCACCGCGGGCATCCCCGCCGCCTCGCACAGGCCCGGCAACGCCTTGATGCGCACCGCGCCCTCCAGAAGCGAGTACTCGGTGTGCACGCGAAGATGGATGAATCTGGGGCTGCCCGACATGGCCGCAGACTACGCCCCTTCGTCCCGCCGGGGAACAGCAAATTCACCAGACCTTGCGTCGAAACGGCCAACCCCCACAGGAAATTGTGTATTTTTGCGCCAGCGCCCGATCGCCCGGCGGCCGCGGACACGGCGTCCGGCAGGCGCGCCTTCCCCCTGCTTCTTCTCTGTGAAAATACTCAATCGAAGCGGTCGCCACCGGCGCGGCGCCGGGCGGATGCGAGCCCCCGCCAGAGGCCTTGCCCCGCGCTATCCGCCGTGCCGTCGCGGACCCATGCGCGGCTCCAACGCGACCGGCACCCCTTGCTGCGGGCCACGTCCGGCCACCGCGCGTCCCGCCCCTTTCGCCCGCCTGACATCAGTGAGGCCGCCGCGGACGAGATGGATGTGTCGGCGCAATCGCCCGATTTCCGGGCACTTGCCCGGAAACACTCCTTTTGCGGGGTCAAGGGGGCTTGAAAACCGGCGCGCGCCCCGCAATCCTGCCACCCGGTCGACAGGGAAACGGGGCCGCCTTCTACGCCGCATCGAAGGCAGGACGACCACCCCGGAACGGGTAACGCGGCGGGCTGACGCACATGGGCATCCGGTTTCTTCTGAACGGGGAACCGCAGGACGTGACGGCGCCGCCGACCGTCACGCTTCTGGACTGGCTGCGCGAGACGCGCGGCCTGACCGGCACCAAGGAAGGCTGCAACGAGGGCGACTGCGGTGCCTGCACCGTGATGGTGACCGACGCGCACGGGGCGCGGGCGCTCAACGCCTGCATCCTCTTCCTGCCGCAACTCGACGGCAAGGCCGTCCGCACGGTCGAGGGGATCGCCGCCCCCGACGGCGCGCTGCATCCCGTCCAGCAGGCGATGGTGGACCACCACGGCAGCCAGTGCGGCTTCTGCACGCCGGGTTTCATCGTTTCGATGGCCACGGCGCATCTGAACGGGCGCACCGACCACGACGACCAGTTGGCCGGCAACCTCTGCCGCTGCACGGGCTATGCCCCCATCGTCCGCGCGGCCGAGGCCGCCGCGTCCGCCCCCGTGCCCGACTGGCTGCGCGACACGGCGCCAGAGGCCGGCGACCCGCCCGGCGTCCACCGCTTCACTCGCGCCGACGACCTGGCAGAGTGGTATGCCGCGAACCCCTCCGCCACGCTGGTCGCCGGGGCCACCGACGTGGGCCTCTGGGTGACCAAGGGCCTGCGCGACCTTGCCCCCGTCGCCTTCATCGCGGGCGTCGAGGACCTGCGCGGGGTCAACATCACCGACACCCGCATCCTGATCGGCGCCACCACGCCCATGACAGAGGTGATGGAGGCGCTCGCCCCCCTGCACCCCGACTATGCCGAGATGATCCGCCGCTATGGCTCGGTCCAGGTGCGTAACGCCGCCACCATCGGCGGCAACATCGCCAACGGCTCGCCCATCGGGGACAACCCGCCCGCTCTTATTGCGCTTGGCGCCACGCTCCACCTGCGCCAGGGCGACGATTTCCGTGAACTGCCGCTGGAGGATTTCTTCCTCGACTACGGGCGCCAGGACCGCCGCCCCGGCGAATTCGTCGAGGGCATCAGCTTTGCCCGCCAGCCCGACCGCCTGCGCTGCTTCAAGCTGTCCAAGCGCTTCGACCAGGACATTTCCGCCGTCTGCGGCGCCTTCAACATCACCGTCGAGGCCGGCCGCGTCACCGCCGCGCGCATCGCCTTCGGCGGCATGGCCGGCACGCCGAAACGCGCCCGTGCCGTCGAGGCCGCGATCACCGGCCAGCCATGGGAGATCGAGACCATCGACGCCGCATGGGACGCGTGGGAGACCGATTTCCAGCCGCTGAGCGACATGCGCGCCTCGGCCGCCTACCGGCTCGAAGCCGCGCGCAACATGCTGACCCGCTGTTTCCTCGAAGACATGGGCGCCGAGACCCGCGTGCTGAAGGTGGCGCCATGAGCGTCGCCAAGCCCCTTCCCCACGACGCCGCCGCGCTGCATGTCACGGGCCGGGCCCGCTACGTCGACGACATTCCCGCGCCCCGGGGCACCCTGTCGCTGGCCTTCGGCCTGTCGGACACCGCCCATGGCCGCATCGTGCAACTGGACCTCGACGCGGTGCGTGCAGCCCCCGGCGTGGTCGATGTCTTCACCGCCGCCGACCTGCCGCACGCCAACGACGTCTCGCCCGCCGCCCATGACGAGCCGCTTCTGGCCGACGGCACGGTGCATTACGTGGGCCAGCCGATCTTCTGCGTGGTGGCCGACAGCCATCTTGCCGCCCGCCGCGCCGCCCGCCGCGCCGTTGTCGCGATCGAGCCTCTGCCCGCGATCCTGACCATCGACGAGGCGCTCGCCGCCGACAGCCGGTTCGAGGACGGTCCCCTGACCTGGACCAAGGGCGACGTGGACGCCGCCCTTTCGCACGCCCCCCATATCCTCGAAGGCCGGATCGAGATGGGCGGGCAGGAACATTTCTACCTCGAAGGTCAGGCCGCATTCGCCCTGCCGCAGGAAAACGGCGACATGCTGGTCCACGCCTCGTCCCAGCACCCGACCGAGATCCAGCACAAGGTGGCCGAGGCGCTGGGCCTGCCCATGCACGGCGTCCGGGTCGAGGTGCGGCGCATGGGCGGCGGCTTTGGCGGCAAGGAAAGCCAGGGCAACGCGCTGGCCGTCGCCTGCGCCATCGCCGCGATGCGCACCGGGCGGCCCTGCCGGATGCGCTATGACCGCGACGACGACATGACCATCACCGGCAAGCGGCACGATTTCCGCATCGACTACCGCGTCGGCTATGACGACGCCGGGCGCATGCTGGCGGTGGACTTCACCCAGTACACCCGCTGCGGCTGGGCGCAGGACCTGTCGCTGGCCATCGCCGACCGCGCCATGCTCCACGCGGACAGCTCGTACCACCTGACCGACGCGCGCATCACCAGCCACCGGCTGAAAACCAACACCCAGTCCGCTACCGCCTATCGCGGCTTCGGCGGGCCGCAGGGCATGCTGGCGATGGAGCGCGTCGTCGACCAGATCGCCCACGCCCTGGGCCGCGACCCGCTGGAGGTGCGGCGCGCCAATTTCTACGCGGCAGAGGGCGCGCCGGGCTATCCCCAGACCACGCCCTATCACATGGCGGTCGAGGATTTCGTGCTCGACCGGATCGTCGACGAACTGGTGGAAAGCTCCGGCTACCACGCCCGCCGCGCCGCCATCGCCGAGTGGAACGCCACGAACCCGCTTCTGAAGAAGGGGATCGCGCTGACGCCGGTGAAGTTCGGCATCTCCTTCACCCTGACCCACCTGAACCAGGCCGGGGCGCTGGTGCATGTCTACCAGGACGGTTCCATCGCGATGAACCACGGCGGCACGGAAATGGGCCAGGGCCTGTTCCAGAAGGTCGCGCAGGTCGCCGCGCAGGGGTTCGGCGTGCCCGTGGAAACAGTGCGCATCACCGCCACCGACACCGCCAAGGTGCCCAACACCTCGGCCACCGCCGCCTCGTCGGGGTCCGACCTGAACGGCATGGCGGTCAAGGCCGCCTGCGACACCATCCGCGACCGCATGGCCGCGCATCTGGCGTCCGAGCATCAGGCCGACCCCGCCAGCGTGCGTTTCGCCGAGGGCATGGTGCATGTGGGCGGCGAAAGCATGACCTTCGCCGAGGCCGCCTGGCGCTGCTACACCGCCCGCGTCAGCCTCTCGGCCACAGGCTTCTACAAGACCCCGGGGATCGAGTGGGACCGCATCCGCGGCACCGGGCGCCCGTTCTTCTACTTCGCCTATGGCGCCGCCGTGACAGAGGTGGTGATCGACACCCTGTCGGGCGAAAACCGCATCCTGCGCACAGACATCCTGCATGACGCGGGTGCCTCGCTGAACCCGGCGCTCGATATCGGCCAGGTCGAGGGCGGCTACGTGCAGGGCGCGGGTTGGCTGACGACAGAGGAACTGGTCTGGGACGACAAGGGCCGCCTTCGCACGCATGCGCCCTCCACCTACAAGATCCCCGCCTGTTCCGACCGTCCCCCGGTCTTCAACGTCGCGCTCTGGTCGCAGGGACACAACCGATCCGATACCATCTATCGCTCCAAGGCCGTGGGAGAGCCGCCCTTCATGCTGGGCATCTCGGCGCTCCTCGCGCTGTCGGACGCCGTCGCCGCCTGCGGCCCGGCCTATCCCGCGCTCGATGCGCCCGCCACGCCGGAACGCGTGCTCATGGCCGTGATCCGCCAGCGGGACAGCGGGGGATGAGCGTCGATCTTGCCGCCCTGCGCGAGGCCGTCGCCCGCCACGGCCGCGTCGCCCGCGTCGTGGTGGCCGATGTGCGCGGCTCGGCCCCGCGAGAGCCGGGCGCGGCGATGCTCGTCTGGCCCGACGGCCAGTCCGGCACCATCGGCGGCGGCGCGCTGGAGTTTCAGGCCGCCGCAGACGCCCGCCGCGCGCTGACGACCGGCAAGGCCCGTGTCACCCGCCACCCCCTCGGCCCGGCGCTGGGGCAATGCTGCGGCGGCGCCGTCACCCTGGTGACCGAGGTGCTGGACGCCGCCGCGCTCGCCGCCCTCGACGGCCCGACCTGGCTGCGCCGGGTCGAGGGCACCGGCGACCTGCCCCTGCCGCTCCACCGCGCCGCCGCCACTGCCCGCAACGCCGGGCTGCCCGCCCCCGTCCGCCTGCTCTCGGGCTGGCTGATCGAGCCCGTGGCCGGCCCGCGCCGCCCGGTCTGGATCTACGGCGCCGGGCATGTGGGCGCCGCCATCGCCGGGGTGCTGGCCCCTCTGCCAGAAATCGACGTCACGCTGATCGACACCGACCGCCGACGTTTTGCCGACGTGATGCCGACGCGATGCCGCACCCTGGTTTCGGCCAATCCCGCCGACGCCGTCGCCCACGCCCCCGAGAATGCCGAGCACCTGATCCTCACCTATTCCCACGCCTTCGACCTGGAGATCTGCCACCGCCTTCTGCGGCGCGGCTTCGCCTTCGCGGGCCTCATCGGATCCGACACCAAATGGGCCCGATTCCGCAGCCGCCTGCGGGATCTCGGCCACAGCGACGCCCAGATTTCGCGCATTCGCTGCCCGATCGGGCAGAAATCGCTCGGCAAACACCCGCAAGCCATTGCGATCGGCGTCGCGACCGACCTACTCTCGCCCGCAGCGCGCGCGTATGGGGTGGAGGTGCAGGGGTGACGACGCCCGACCTGTTGACGATCGAGGGTCTGACCAAGGCCTACCCCGGCGTCGTCGCCAACGACGATGTCTCGTTCACCATCCGCCCCGGCGAAGTCCATGCCCTGCTTGGAGAAAACGGCGCCGGCAAGTCCACGCTGGTCAAGATGGTGTATGGCCTCGTGCGCCCCGATACCGGCCGGATGACGCTGCGAGGCACCCCCTACGAGCCCGCCTCGCCCCACGCCGCCCGCGCCTCGGGCGTGGCGATGGTGTTCCAGCACTTCTCGCTTTTCGACGCGCTCGACGTGGCCGAGAACGTGGCGCTCGGCATGGAAAACCCGCCGCCCCGCCGCACGCTGGCCAGCCGCATCCGCGAGGTCTCGGAAACCTACGGCCTGCCGCTCGACCCCGCACGGCTGGTGGGCGACCTGTCCGCCGGCGAACGTCAGCGGGTCGAGATCATCCGCTGCCTCCTGCAAGACCCCAAGCTTCTCATCATGGACGAACCCACCAGCGTCCTGACCCCGCAAGAGGTTGAAATCCTTTTCGAAACCCTGCGCAAGCTGTCGGCCGAGGGCACAGCGATCCTGTATATCAGCCACAAGCTGGAAGAGATCCGCGCGCTGTGCGACCGCGCCACGATCCTGCGGCTGGGCAAGGTGGTGGCCAGCTGCACCCCGCGCGAGAAATCCGCGCGCGAACTGGCCGAACTGATGGTCGGCCAGACGCTCAGCGCGCCGACCCGCGACAAGGGCGCCGAGGGAGAGGTGGTGCTGGACATCGCCGCGCTGTCCGTCGCCTC
>JAUIIC010000068.1 GCA_030431935.1 Alphaproteobacteria bacterium
CCGAAGGGGGCCACCCTCCCGGTGATCGGGCCATAGCCAAAGCGGTTCACGATGGGTCCGATGGCCGGATCGAACGACCCGTCACTGTCCTCGTGCAGTGCCTGTGCAGCGCGGGCGAGGCCCGCGAACTCCAAGGTCACCGGCTGCCAATCGGTCCCGCCGTGGCCGTTCAGTCGTGTCAGGACACTGTCGCGCCGGTAGGGCGAGAAAAGCGCGTCGATCTGCCCTACGATTGCGCCAAGCGTCGCCCGAACCTCGGGTTCGGCGGTTCCCGGCGGCACGACGGCGTGCCAGCGCCCGCCGAACGCGGCGCCTAACAGCAGCCTTGCCTCGCCCGCCTGCACGGCGGGCGCCAGCAGGGCCAGCGTTCCCGCACCGGCGGCGGCAAGGAAATGGCGTCGGGTCATCTGCATGGCTCAGACTCCGAAATCGTCGTTGAAGATGCTGGACCGGTCCACGCCGGCATCCTCCAGCATGCCCATCACCGCCCGGATCATCATCGGCGGGCCGCACAGGTAGTATTCGCAGGCCTCGGGCGCGGGATGGTCACGCAGGTAGGTCTGCCAGACGACCGAGTGGATGAACCCCCGCGGCCCCTGCCAGTTGTCCTCGGGCGCGGGTTCGGACAGGGCGACCGTCCAGCTGAAATTCGGATGCTGCGCGACCAGCGCGTCGAACTCCTCGGCATAGTAGAGCTCGCGCAGGCTGCGCGCGCCGTACCAGAAGCTGATCTTGCGGCCGCTGCCGACGCGTCCCAGCTGGTCGAGGATGATCGCCCGCAGGGGCGCCATGCCGACGCCACCGCCGATCAGCACCATCTCCGCGTCGGTGTCCTGTGCGCGGAAGCTGCCGAAGGGGCCCGACACCGTCACCGGATCGCCCGGGTTCACCGAGCACAGGTAGGACGACACGATGCCCGGCTGCGCCTCCGGCACGGTGGGCGGCGGCAGGGCAAGGCGAATGTTCAGGACGATGCGGCCCGCCGCCGTGTCCTCCGGCCGGTTCGAGATCGAATAGGCGCGCGTCACCTCGGTGTCGCTGGCGACCTTCAGCGGGCGGATCTGGGACCATGCCGTCTCGAAGGTCTGGGGCACATCCAGCCGGTCGAAACTGACGCCATAGGGCGGTGCCGTGACTTGCAGGAAAGACCCGGCGACGATCTCGGGGCGGCGATCCTGGGGCAGTTGAAAGACGACCTCGCGGATCAGCGGCGTCAGGAAGCGTGCCGAGGCGACTTCCGCCTCGTAGGTCTCTGCCCCGATCAGGTCTCCGGGCACCTCCAGGGACAGATCCCCGCGCAGCCGCAGCTGGCAGGCGAGCCGGTAGCCGTCGCGCAGGTCGGCACGCGACAGGCGCGCGGCCTCGGTCGGCAGCGCGTCCCCGCCGCCCTTGGTGACGCGCACCCGGCAGAGCCCGCAGGTCCCCGCGCCGGCACAGGCCGAGGGGATCAGGATATCGTTCTCCGCCAGCACGGACAGAAGCGGCTGACCCGCCCGCGTGGTCAGCCGCGTCTCGCCGTTCAGCGTCACCGTGACGGGGCCGGATGGTGTCAGCACCGCGCGGGCGCCGCGGACGACCAGTGCCAGCAGGATGACAAGCCCCGTAAGAAGGGCGGTGCCCAGCAGGATTTCCGTCATGGCGCCCCCAGTCCGGCGAAGGCCGAAAAGCTGAGGGACATCAGCCCGGTCACAAGAAAGGCAGAGCCGAGGCCGCGCAGGCCGGCGGGCATGTCGGTGTATTTCAGGCGTTCGCGGATCGCGGCGAAGGCCACGATGGCCAGAGCCCAGCCGATGCCGCTTCCGGCGCCGTAGACGACCGATTCGGCAAAGTCGTAGCGGCGCTCGACCATGAAGAGCGATCCTCCGAGAATGGCGCAGTTCACGGTGATAAGCGGAAGGAAGATCCCCAGCGCACGGTAGAGCGCGGGCACATAGGCCTCCAGCGCCATCTCGAGGATCTGCACCATCGCGGCGATCACCCCGATGAAGGCGACCAGCTTCAGGAAGGTCAGGTCCACCTCCGGCAGGCCCGCCCAGGCCCAGGCCCCGTCGATCAGCAGGCCGTTGAAGATCAGGTTGTTCACCGGAACCGTGATCGTCTGCACCACGATCACCGCAAGGCCCAGCCCGATCGCGGTATCCAGCCGCTGCGACACGGCAAGGAAGGTGCACATGCCCAGGAAGAAGGACAGGGCGAGGTTTTCCTCGAAGATCGCGGTCAGGAACAGGTCGGTCATCGCGCGGCCCTCCCCGCATCGGGTTTCAGCCGGTATTCGACCGCTTCGCTCTGGTCGGTCCATCGACTGCGGATGGCCCAGACCAGAAGGCCGAGGATGAAGAAGGCCGACGGCGCCAGCGACATCAGGCCCAGCGGTTCGAACCAGCCGCCGGTCTCGACGGTGGGCAGGATCGGTTGTCCCAGCAGCGTGCCCTTGCCCAGAAGCTCGCGCAGCGTGCCCACGACGATCAGGATCAGGCTGTAGCCCAATCCGTTGCCGATCCCGTCGGCCAGCGATGGCAGCGGCGGATTGTGCATCGCAAAGGCCTCGGCCCGCCCCAGCACAAGGCAGTTCGTCACGATGAGACCCACGAAGATCGACAGTTGCTTGGACGTCTCGTAGGCGAAGGCCTGCAGGATCTCGTCGATGACGATGACCAGCGCGGCGATGATCGTGATCTGGACGATCAGGCGGATCGAGCCGGGGATATGCGCGCGGATCGTGCTGATGATGATGGATGAAGCCCCCAGCACCACGGTCAGGGCCACGGACATCGTCAGCGCCGTGGACAGCGAGGTCGTTACCGCCAGCGCCGAACAGATGCCGAGGATCTGAAGCGTGATCGGGTTGTTGCGGATCAGCGGGTCGGTCAGACGTTCGGTCAGTTTCATGTCACAACCCCTCTGCCCGGAGCCGGTCCAGCATCGGCCCGTAGCCATCGGGACCCAGCCAGAACTGCAGCAGGAACTGGATGGCGTTCGACGTGCGGGTCGCGCCGGTCAGGCCGTCGACCTGCCAGGCCTCGGTCGCGCCGCCCTTGACCACCTCGACCACCGGCGTGCCGTCCTCGGCCAGGGCCAGTGTCCCCGGCCATTGCGCTTGCCAGTCCGGTTCCATGATGCGCGCGCCAAGGCCGGGCGTCTCTCCCTGTTCCAGGACCGTGAGCGCGGCGACGGTTTGCAGGTCGGCCTCCAGCGCCAGCATCGCCCGGATGGTCGAGGCGTAGCCCGTGCCATGGACGGGCAGCACGAGAAGCATCAGGTCGCCGTCCTTCTGCAACAGGTAGACAGGCGCCATCGTCGGGCGGCGCTTTATGCTGGCCAGATCCTGTTCGGTGGTCAGGGCGACCGAGGTTTCGGGGTCCTGCGCGGCGGCCAGCATGTCGAAGCCTGCCGCATCGGTCCCGGGCAGGAAGGCGCCAGTCGCCAGATCCACCATGCGGGTTTCCAGCGCGTCCACGCCGGTTTCCATCATTAGGTCGCGCATTCCGGGCAACTGGTCGAGCATGGCTTCCATCCGTGCGGCCTGTTCGGCGGCGATGTTGGCGTCCTGGATGGGCTTCAGCAGAACCGATGCCGTCGACACCACCAGCGCCGAGACAAGCGCCACGCCGATCGCGACGCCGAAGGTCTTTGCCGTGTCGTCGTTGGGGCGGTTCAGAAAGGCGCGGATCGGGTTAGCCATGGCGACGTTCCCGCAGGGTGGCCAGGGTGCGGATCGCGATCTCGTCCAGAAGCGGGGCGAAGATGCTTGCGATCAGGGCGGCGAAGACGATGTGCCCCGGATCCGGCGCGGTGTTTCCGCTCCCCATGAAAAGCGCGACCAGGCCGCCCGCCAGCAGGCCATGCGCGATGCGGCCGGGGTTCGTGACAGCCGCCCCCAGGGGATCGGCGACGAGGAAGATCACCGGAAACACCAGGGCCGCGGCGGTGAGCGCGGGGTCCGGTGCCATGCCGCTCACGCTCGCGACGGCAATCAACCCCAAGGCGGTTGCCAGGAGGATACGCCACGAGACAAGCCCGGTCATGACCAGCGCCGCACCGCCGGGCAAGGCGGCGACGGCCACGGCGACCGAGGCGCCGCCGGGGGTGAGCCCCGGAAACGAGAACAGCAGGAAGGCAAGTGCAGCCAGCCCTGCGTTGACAAAGCCGAACCCGCGTCCGCCGAAGGCCAGTTCGGCGATCACCGCCCCAAAGCTGACGGCCAGCGCGATCTGCCATGGCTCGGCCGCGGCGGGTGCCATGACCGCGACGATCAGCCCGGTGGTGAGCCCGTGAACGGTTACGGCCCGCTGCCGCGCCCGCGCGAACGCGGCCTCCCAGACCAGCGCCGTGGCGATCGCCGTGCCACCGGCCACAAGCACGCCCGGGCCCCGCGTGCCAAGCGCCGCGAGGAACGGAAGGATCAGCGCCGCGACCTGGATGAGGGTGACGTGCAGGATCGTCCAGCCGCGGTTGAGCGGAACGCCGGACGGCATGGGATTGGCGAGCGCGATGTGCCTCATGCCGCCTCCGCCAGGTCTTCCAGAACCTGCCTGAGAAGGGCGCCATAATCGGCGCCACTGGTGCAAAGCGCGGATACCAGGGCCACATCCTCTTCGATCATGTGCAGGGCGCCAAGCCGTTCGGCCGTCTCGGCATCCCCGACCGCGAGGGCTCGCAACAGCGGGACGGGGGGCATTCCGAAGGCAAGGGCGTGCTCGAGGTGATCCGTGGGCACGATCGGCATCGGGCCGGCCGGACCGCGCAGGCGCAGCAGGCGATCCAGAAGCCCCGGCGACCGCGCCGGAGCGATCCCGTCGAGCAGGCTGACCTGAAGCGCGTGGCGTCCCAGATAGGCAGCCTCGCGCCCGTCCAGCGGCGATCCCGAGACAAGGCGCGCCGCATGTCCGTCGGGCGATGCCGCCAGTTCTCCGGAACTGATATCGTGAAGGCTCGCGCCGAGACGGGTGCGCAGAAGCCGGGGGCACCTGGCGCGCGGCCCGGCCAGCGACACCACGCGGACCGGGTCGTAGCAGCCGGTCTCCAGCAGGTGACCGATGGCCGCCACGTCCTGATAGCCGATGGTCCAGACCGGCCGGTCGGGGCTTGCGGGAAACAGGCGATGCACATGGGTGCCAGCGAGACCCGCGGGATGGGGGCCCTCGAAGATCACGGTTTCCGCACCGGTGATCCCGGCGGCCATGTCGGGCCCCGGACCCTGGCAGACGAAGACCGGCCCCGATGTGAGCCCGGCAAGCGCCGCCACGCCACGCCGCAGATCGTCATAGCGCGCGGTCAGCACCACGGCCGGGTCGGGCGCCAGCGGGCGGGTGTCGATCGCGGTAACGAAGATCGCGGCGGTTTCGCCATCGGGGGCCGGGATGCGCCCGAAAGGCCGGGTGCGAAAGGCCGGCCACATCCCGCGCGACAGAAGCGTCTCCCGCAGGTCGCCGGGCGCGGCGGCCCTTGCCTCTGCTTCGGGCTGTTCGGCATCGGCGCGCAGACGCAGCGCCGACAGGGCCCGCCGAGGGCCGAAATCGATGCCCACAACCTCGCCGCTGACCGGCGCGGCAAATGCGACCGCGGGGCGGGCGCGGTCCACGAAAAGGATCTGTCCCTCCGCCACGCGGTCTCCGACCGAGACCGCCAGCCGCGCGCGCAGGCCGCCAAGATCGGTGCCCAGCAGCGCGGCCCCCGCGATCGGCGGGGCGTCCTCGATCTGCTGCGCCGGCGCGCCGTCTATGTCGATCCGATAGCCCTGACGGACCGTGAATCGCTTGGGCATGGTCGGGTTCCGTGGGTTGAATCCGGGTTTGCGTTCGCGGCTCAGACTTGCCGGGATCAACCGGGGCAGCGCTGATTCAGATCAAAGACCCGTGAAAGAGTTTGGGCCACCTTCTGGCGCGAACATCCATGCCGTTCCGATCCTTCAAGGAGATAGAAGACATGACCATTCCCCGTTCGACACGCCGTACGATTTTTGCCGTTGCAACGCTTTTCCTCGGCGCCGTGCCCCTTTCCTCCACCGCGCAGGACGGGCCGAGCCTCACGGATATCGTCGAAGCCTGGCTGTCCTCGCCGCATGCGCAGCGCGGAGACGCGGCCTTCACGCATTGGGACGAGGATGGAGAAGTGCCGCCAGCCTGCGCCACCTGCCACTCGGGCCCGGGTCTGATCGACTTCGTCGGCGGCGACGGCACCCCGCCCGGCATCGACCACCCCGCGCCGACCGGTGCGCTGGTCGATTGCGCCACCTGCCACAATGCGGCTTCGGCGGCGCTCGCCACGGTCACCTTCCCGTCGGGGGCGACCGCCGACACCCTGGGAAGCGGCACGATCTGCGCGGTTTGCCACCAGGGCCGCGAATCGTCGGACAGCGTGGATGCGGCAATTGCGGGCGCTGCCGAAGACGCCGTGAACGCCGACCTGCGGTTCCTGAACATCCACTACCGCGCCGCGGCGGCGACGCTTCTGGGCGGTGGCGCACGCGGCGGCTACCAGTATGACGGCAAGACCTATGCCGGTCAGTTCAGCCACGTGCCGGACCTGAACACCTGCACCAGCTGCCACAGCCCGCACACGACGCAGGTTGCCCTGGACGCCTGCACGACCTGCCACAAGGGGGCCGAGGACTTCCGCGCGATCCGCATCACGCCCACCGATTTCGACGCCGACGGCAACACCGCCGAGGGCATTCACGGCGAGATCGCGACGCTGCACGAAGCCCTGGGCGCCACCCTTCAGGCCTATGCGACAGAGGTCGCCGGGACGGCGATCGTCTATGACAGCCACGCCTATCCGTATTTCTTCATCGACAGCGATGGCGACGGCGCGGTGACAGAGGGTGAGGCCATCTATCCCAACCGCTACCAGACCTGGACGCCGCGCCTGCTGCGGGCCGCCTACAACTACCAGTTCGTGGCCAAGGATCCGGGCGGCTACAGCCACAACCCCAAGTACCTGATCCAGCTGCTCTACGACAGCCTCGAGAGCCTCGGCGCGCAGGTCAGCGTGGACCTGTCCGGCATGACGCGCCCCTAGGCCAGGTCTGGTCGGGCGCCCATGCGGCGCCCGGCAATCGCCAATGGAAAACGCCGCCTCCCTCATCGCCATCGGCATTCTCTTTCTCGCCGGCCTCGCGCTCGACACGCTGGGTCGGCGGGTGCATGTGCCGCGCGTCACGCTCCTGATGCTGCTCGGTGCGCTGGTGGGGCCGCCCGTTCTCGATATCCTGCCGGAAAACCTTGTGGACGCGGACGATCTCATCGCGCCGACGGCGCTGACGATGGTGGCCTTCCTGCTGGGCGGGTCGCTGGACCGGCGCACGCTCGTCGCGCACGGACGCACCATCATGATCATGTCGCTGGCCGTCGTGACGGTGTCGGTCGCCGTGGTGTCGGGGGGGCTGATCCTCCTCGGGGCGCCCGCGGCCTTCGCCTTCCTGCTGGCCGGGATCTCTGCCGCGACCGCGCCCGCGGCGACACTGGACGTGGTCAAGCAATCGGGCCGCACGGGGCGCTTCGTCGACAACCTTCGCGGAATCGTCGCAATCGACGACGCCTGGGGCCTGATCGTCTTCAGCCTCGTCCTCACACTGGCTGGCGCACTGACCGGCAACGGTGGCGAGGGCGCGCTGTTGCACGGCCTGGCAGAGGCCGGGGGGTCCATCCTGCTGGGTCTGGCGATCGGTCTTCCGGGAGCCATCCTGACGGGACGGATAAAGCCGGGGGAACCCACGCTGATCGAGGTACTGGGGCTTGTGTTCCTGTGTGCGGGCGCAGCGCTTTACCTGGAGCTTTCGTTCCTTCTGGCGGGGATGGTGGCGGGCGCCGCGGTGGTGAACCTGGCCCGCCACCACGAGCGCCCGTTCCACGAGATCGAACGGATCGAATGGCCGTTCCTTCTGGTCTTCTTCGTGATGGCAGGGGCGACGCTGAACCTTGCCGGGCTGGCGGCGATCGGGTGGATCGGGCTGGCATATATCCTTCTGCGCGCCGCGGCGCGCATTCTCGGTGCGGCTGTCGGCGGCCTGCTGTCGGGGCTGCCGATGCGCGAATCAGGGCTGATGGGCCTGGCGCTGATGCCGCAGGCCGGCGTGGCGATCGGCATGGCGCTGGTCGCTGCCGAACGCTTTCCCGGCATCGGGACGCAGGTGCTGACCATAACCATCGCCAGCACGATCGCGTTCGAGATTTTCGGCCCGCTGATGACGCAGTTCGCGTTGGAGCGGACGGCAGAAGACGATGCGCGAGCCGGCTAGGCCGGTTTCTTGGCGGGATGTAACTCACTGTTCTTGAATTGGTAATTTGCGCGGCCCGCATGGTTTGGGCGGGATCGCGCGGCGCTGCGACATCCCGTCGGGCCGGGGGTGGTCCAGTTTGACACGGATCAACGCGGGGGGGCGGAGGCTTGCCTAGCGTTCCCTTGAACCCGAGGCCACCACCCGAAAGGACGCGACATGGACAAACCCGTGATCTGGTTCGAGGATCTCAAGCGTGGCGATGTCGCCCGCGTCGGGGGCAAGAACTCTTCGCTCGGCGAGATGGTTGCCAACCTGGCGTCCAAGGGGATCGCCGTCCCGGGCGGCTTCGCGACTTCTGCCGATGCCTATCGCAACTATCTCGAGGCCAACGGGCTGAACGCCCTGATCGACGACACGATGGATGCGCTGCAGGCCGGGCGCCTGACCTTGCAGCAGGCTGGCAGCCGGGTGCGCGAGGCGGTGTTCCAGGGCGACTGGCCCGAGGCCACCCGCGCGGCCATCGCCGAAGCCTATGCCGAGCTATCGCGGCGCGCGGGCAAGGCCGAGGCCTCGGTTGCCGTGCGGTCTTCGGCCACGGCAGAGGACCTGCCGGACGCCAGTTTCGCCGGACAGCAGGAAACCTACCTGAACATCGTCGGAGAAGCGGCGCTGCTGGAGGCCTGCCGGCGCTGCTATGCCTCGCTCTTCACCGACCGGGCCATCACCTATCGCCAGATCCAGGGGTTCGATCACCGCGACGTGGCCTTGTCGGTGGGGGTTCAGCAGATGGTCCGTTCGGACATCTCGGGGTCCGGCGTGATGTTCTCCATCGACACCGAATCGGGGTTCGACAAGGTCGTCCTCATCAACGCGGCCTGGGGCCTTGGCGAGAACGTGGTGCAGGGCGCCGTGACGCCCGACGAATACCAGGTGTTCAAGCCCTTCCTGTCGAACGCCGCCCTGACCCCGATCGTCGAAAAGAAGCGCGGCGAGAAGGAAAAGAAGATGGTCTACACCGGCGAGGCCGGGCGCTCGACCAAGAACGTGCCGACATCGAAGGCCGAACGCGCCGCCTTCGTCCTGAACGACGCCGAGATCCTGTCGCTGGCGCGCATGGCCGTCACCATCGAGGATCACTACGGCTGCCCGATGGACATGGAATGGGCCAAGGACGGCGAGACCGGAGACCTGTTCATCGTCCAGGCCCGGCCCGAAACGGTGCAGAGCCATGCCAAGAAGGGCGCGATCAAGTCCTATAGCGTGGGCGCGCACGGCAGAACGCTGACCACCGGCCTCTCGGTGGGCGCGGCGGTGGCGCATGGCCCCGTCTGCCTGATCGAAACTGCGGCCGATATCGACAAGTTCGTCGACGGCTCGATCCTTGTCACCACGATCACCGACCCGGACTGGGTGCCGATCATGAAGCGCGCGGCGGCCATCGTCACCGACCACGGCGGGCGCACCAGCCATGCCGCGATCGTCAGCCGCGAGCTTGGGCTGCCCGCGATCGTCGGCACCGGAAACGCGACGCATCTTCTGCATGACGAGCAGGAGGTGACCGTCAGCTGCGCCGAGGGCGACACCGGCTACGTCTATGCCGGAACGGCGGACTACCAGGTCGAGGAACTGGACGTCTCGCACATCCCCGACACCCGCACCCACGTCATGCTGAACCTTGCCAATCCGTCCGCCGCGGCGCGCTGGTGGCAGTTGCCTGCGGCGGGCGTGGGGCTGGCGCGGATGGAATTCGTCGTCAGCGAATGGGTCAAGGTGCATCCCATGGCGCTGCTGCGGCCCGACAAGGTCGAACCGGCGGCGGCGGAAGAGATCGCGAAACTGACCGCGGGTTACGACGACAAGGCCGATTACTTCGTCGACACTTTGGCGCGCGGGCTCAGCCGGATCGCGGCCTTCCGCTATCCCAACCCGATGATCCTGCGGATGAGCGACTTCAAGACCAACGAATATGCGGAACTTCTGGGCGGCCATGCCTTCGAGCCCAAGGAAGAAAACCCGATGATCGGGTTCCGGGGGGCATCGCGCTACTATTCCGACGCCTATGCGCCGGGTTTCCAGCTGGAATGCCGCGCCGTGAAGAAGCTGCGCGAGGAGATGGGGTTCGACAACGTCATCGTCATGATCCCCTTCTGCCGCACGCCCGCCGAGGCCGACCGCGTGTTGCAGGTCATGGCCGACGCCGGCCTGGCCCGGGGCGAGAACGGCCTGCAGGTCTATGTCATGTGCGAGATCCCCTCGAACGTGATCCAGGCAGAGGAATTCGCCAAGCGCTTCGACGGCTTCTCGATCGGGTCGAACGACCTGACGCAGCTGACACTCGGGGTGGACCGCGATTCCGGAGAGCTTGCGGCGCTCTTCGACGAACGCGACGCGGCGGTGCAATGGATGATCCGCACGGTGATCGAGAAGGCGCACGCGGTCGGGGCCAAGGTGGGCTTCTGCGGACAGGCGCCGTCCAACGATCCGGATTTCGCGCGCCTTCTTGTGGGCTACGGCATCGACTCGATCTCGGTCACGCCGGACAGCTTCATCAACGTCAAGCGCAACGTCGCGGAGGCAGAGACCGGCTGACGCCCCCGCATCCAATCCGCCGGTCAGCGTAGGAGGAGACGATGACCTGGGAGACGATCCGAAAACCCGCGACCGAAACCGCGGCCGCCAACCTGAGCGATGCAGACCGCAGCACCTGGGGCTGGGACGATGCCCGCGCCCTGCTCGACGGTCTGCCGGGCGGCGGCCTGAACATCGCCTATGAGGCCGTGGACCGGCATGTCGCCAACGGCCACGGCGACCAGCAGGCGATGCGCTGGCTGGGAAAGGACGGCACGCGGCGCGTCCTGACCTATGCCGACCTGAAGGAGCAGACGGCACGGTTCGCCAACGTCCTTGTCGCCGCGGGGCTGAAACCCGGCGACCGCGTCTATTCCCTGATGGGCCGCGAGCCAGAGCTTTACGTGGCCGCGCTGGGCACGCTGAAGGCCGGTATGGTCTTCACGCCGCTCTTTTCGGCCTTCGGACCGGAACCCATCCAGACCCGGATGGAGATCGGCGAGGCCAATGCCATCGTCACGACAGACGCGCTTTATAGGCGCAAGCTGTCCAAGGTGCGGGACGCCATCCCATCGCTCAAGGCCGTGCTGATCGCCGGCGACACCGCGCCCGAGGGCTGCATTGCGCTTGGTCCCGCGATGGCGGCGGCCTCTCCCGATTTCATCTGCGCCCCGACCCGTCCAGAAGACATGGCGCTGATCCATTTCACCAGCGGCACCACCGGCAAGCCAAAGGGCGCCGTCCATGTTCACCAGGCCGTGGTGAACCACGCCGCCACGGGCCGCAACGCGCTGGAAATGCGGCCCGGGCGTGTCTACTGGTGCACCGCCGATCCCGGTTGGGTGACCGGCACCAGCTATGGCATCATCGCCCCCCTTGTGCATCGCGTGACGATGATCGTGGACGAGGCGGAGTTCGACCTCGACCGCTGGTATGCCACGCTTCAGAATGAAGGCGTGCAGATCTGGTACACCGCGCCCACGGCCATCCGCATGATGATGCGGGCGGGCAGGGACGCGGCGGCGGGCCACGATTTCTCGGCGCTCGAATTCATGGGCTCGGTGGGCGAGCCTCTCAACCCCGAAGGCGTCGTCTGGGGGCAAGAGGTGTTCGGCCGTCCCTTTCACGACAACTGGTGGCAGACCGAGACCGGCGGCATCATGATCGCCAACACCCGGGCGATGGACATAAAGCCGGGCTCGATGGGCCTGCCCCTGCCCGGGATCACCGCCGGCATCGTCGAGAAGACCGAGGACGGCCTGCGCGAACTGCCGGTGGGCGAGGTGGGCGAACTCGCGCTGCGGCCCGGCTGGCCCTCGATGATGCGCGAATACCTGCATCAGCCCGACCGCTACGCCAAGGCCTTCGCCGATGGCTGGTACCTGTCGGGCGACCTGGCGATGCGGGACACCGACGGGTATTTCTGGTTCGTGGGCCGGGCCGACGACCTGATAAAGACCTCCGGCCACCTGATCGGCCCGTTCGAGGTCGAAAGCGCGCTGATCGAACATGACGCCGTGGCCGAGGCCGGTGTCATCGGCATCCCGGACGAGACGGCGGGCGAGGTGGTCAAGGCCTATGTCGCGCTGAACCCGGGCTACGAGCCGTCGGAAGAGCTGGAAAAGGACATCCGCGGCCACGCACGCAAGAAACTCGGCCCCGCCGTCGCGCCGCGCGAGGTCGTGTTCCGCAAGACCCTGCCCAAGACCCGGTCCGGCAAGATCATGCGCCGCCTTCTGAAGGCGCGCGAACTGGGCCTGCCCGAAGGCGATATCTCGACACTGGAGAGCGATGAGTCATGACCAAGCAGGACAAACCCCGCCTGAACCGCGACCACGTGCTTGAGCTGCTCCACGGCATGCTGCGCATCCGCAAGTTCGAGGACAAGTGCGCCGAGCTCTACACCCAGCAGAAGATCCGCGGCTTCCTGCACCTCTATGATGGCGAGGAAGCCATCGCCATGGGGATCATCCCGGTGCTGACGCCCGGCGACCGCGTCGTCGCCACCTACCGCGAGCACGGCCACGCGCTGGCCCGGGGCGTCGACATGAACGCCGTCATGGCCGAGATGTTCGGCAAGGCGGCGGGCTGTTCCGGCGGGCGCGGCGGGTCGATGCACATCTTCGATGCCTCGACCAACTTCTACGGCGGCAACGCCATCGTCGGTGGCGGGCTGCCCCTGGCGGCGGGTCTGGGGCTTTATGATCGGATGACGGGGCAGGCCAACGTCACCGCCTGCTTCTTCGGCGAGGGCGCGGTGGCCGAGGGAGAGTTCCACGAGGCGATGAACCTTGCCGCCCTGTGGAAATTGCCGGTTCTTTTCGTGTGTGAAAACAACGGCTACGCCATGGGTTCGGCACTGGCCCGGACAGAGGCCGAGGGCTCTGTCGCCAAAAAGGCCGCGGTCTATGGCGTCGGCGCGGAACAGGTCGACGGCATGGACGTCGTGGCGGTCGAGGCCGCCGCGCGGCGTGCCATTTCCGCCATGCGCGAGACTGGCAAACCGCACCTTCTTGAATGCCTGACCTACAGGTTCCGCGCCCATTCGATGTTCGATGCCCAGCTTTACCGCGAGAAGACCGAGGTGGCCGAGTGGCGCGAGAAGGGGCCGATCAAGCGCTTTCAGGGCTGGCTGCTGGAAAACCACCTGATACACGAGAACGACATCCACGCCTTGGAGGAAAAGATCGACGCCGAGATCGCCGGTGCCGTCGACTTCGCCGAGGCCGCGGAGTGGGAGCCGCTGGACACCCTGTCCCGCCACGTGATGGCAGAGGATCGTCCGCCGCCGCCCGAACCCGCCGCGCCTTCGGGCGAGACGGTCGAGATCACCTACCGCGAGGCGGTCAAGCAGGCGATCCGCGACGCCATGATCCGCGACGACCGCGTGTTCCTGATGGGCGAGGACGTGGGCGCCTATGGCGGCTGCTATGCCGTGTCCAAGGGCCTGATGGCCGAGTTCGGGGAAGACCGGATCCGCGACACGCCCCTGTCCGAGTCGGGCTTCACCGGGGCGGGCATCGGCGCGGCGGCAGCGGGTCTGCGCCCGATCGTCGAGTTGATGACGGTCAACTTCAGCCTTCTGGCGCTCGACCAGATCATGAACACCGCCGCCACCATCCGGCATATGTCCGGCGGTCAGTTCGGCGTGCCCTTGGTGATCCGCATGGCGACGGGCGCGGGCAAACAGCTGGCGGCGCAGCATTCCCATTCGCTCGAAGGCTGGTACGGCCACATTCCCGGCCTTCGGGTGCTGGCGCCCGCCACGGTCGAGGATGCGCGCGGCATGCTCTGGACGGCATTGCAGGATCCCGACCCGGTGCTGATCTTCGAGAACGTGATGCTCTACAACCGGACCGGCCAGCTGGACACGGCGGCGGGCCCCGTGGACATCGACAAGGCAAGGGTGATGCGCGACGGCGGGGACGTGACGCTCATCACCTATGGCGGGTCGCTGTGGAAGACGCTGGAGGCTGCCGAGACGCTGGCCGCCGAGGGGGTGGAGGCCGAGGTGATCGACCTGCGCTCGCTGCGGCCCCTCGACGACGCCACGATCATGGCCTCGGTCCGGAAGACCCGCCGTGCCGTGGTGGTGGACGAGGGCTGGCGCACCGGCTCGATCTCGGCCGAGATCGGCCAGCGGATCATGGAACAGGCGCTCTGGTCGCTTGACGCGCCGGTGGGGCGGGTGTGTTCCGAAGAGGTGCCGATCCCCTATCCCGAACACCTCGAACAGGCCGCGATCCCGCAGGCCGACAAGATCGTCGCGGCGGCGAAGGCCGCGCTGGGCAAGGGCTAGGGGCATGGGTGTCTTTGTCATGCCCTCGCTCGGTGCCGACATGGAGGCCGGAACGCTGGTCGAATGGATGGTCGGGCCGGGCGACGAGGTGCATCGCGGCGACGTGGTCGCGGTGGTCGAAACCCAGAAGGGCGCCATCGAGATCGAGATATTCGAGGATGGCGTGGTCGACAGCCTGACCGCGGCGGTCGGGCAAACGCTGCCGGTCGGGGCGCCGCTTGCGGTGGTGCTGAAGCCGGGCGAGAGCGCGTCACCGGCCGCTTCAGCCGTGTCTGCGCCCGAACCTGCGCCTGAACCTGCGCCAGAACCTGCGCCCCCGCCTGTGGCTGAGACGGCGTCCGTCGCGCCGCCGCCGAAACCGTCCCCGCCACAAGCTGGCCCGAAGATCGTTCCGTCGCCCCCAGCGACGACCCCCGGCACGCCACCGCCGGCGTCTCCGGCGGCGCGGGCCTATGCCGTGGCCGAAGGCATCGACCTGTCCGGCGTCACCGGCACCGGGCCGGGCGGCGTGATCCTGCTGGCCGATGTGGCCGGCCGCGGGGCGCCGAAGGCTTCGCACGCAAAGCCCGAAAGCCCCATGGCCGCCATGCGCGCCGCCATCGCCGCCGCCATGTCGCGCTCGAAGCGCGAGATCCCGCATTACTACCTGATGCACAGTGTCGATGTTCAGGCTGCCACCGACTGGCTTGAAGCCCAGAACGCCACGCGCGGGCCGCAGGACCGCCTGTTGATGGGCGCGCTCTTCGTCAAGGCCGCCGCGATGGCCGCGAAGCGGGCCAAGGGCATCAACGGCCATTACGAGGGCGACAGGTTTCATCCGGCTGAGGCTGTCCACGCCGGGGTGGCCGTCGCCTTGCGCGGCGGCGGGCTGGTCGCGCCGGCGATCCATGATGCCGATACCCTTTCGCTGGACGACCTGATGGCCGCCATGCGCGACGTGGTGTTCCGGGCCCGTGCCGGTCGGCTCCGGTCCTCGGAAATGCGCGACGGCACCATCACCATATCCAGTCTTGGCGAGAAGGGTGTCGAGGCGATGGAGGGCGTGATCTATCCGCCGCAGGTGGCGCTTGTCGGGGTGGGCACGCCACTGCCCCGGCCCTGGGTCGTGGGGGGGCAGGCGGTGCCGCGCATGGTCGCGACGCTGTCGCTTGCCGCCGATCACCGCGCCAGCGACGGCCGCCTTGGGGCGCGCTTTCTGCTTGAAATGGAAACCCTGCTACAAGAACCGGAGGCGCTATGACCCCTGCTGACATCCGCACCGCCTACCTCGAGGAACTGACCGCCGTTGCGCCGGACATCGAGGCCGCAGACGTGGGAGAGGACGACCATATCCAGGACGATCTTGAACTGGATTCGATGGACGTGCTGAACCTCGTCGCGGCGCTGCACAAGCGGCTCGGCGTGGACATCCCCGAAGACGATTACCCGCGGATCGAAACGCTGGCGAAGGCCGTCGACTACCTGGCAGAGCGTCTGGGCTGACTGGCGCGGGCCCCGGCTGTGGCCTAGTGTCGGCACATCATGCCCGGGCGCTTCTTTCTGGACGAGACCACCGACGTGCTGGCCGATCTCCTGTCGGCCCGACCGGATGCCGACGTGATGCCGACGCCGCGCCGCAACATCGCGCCGGGCCAGCAGATCGCCGTTCTGACGCCTGACAGGCAACTGACGCTGATGCGCTGGGGGATCATCCCGGTTGGCCGCAAGAACGCACGCGGACGCCCTGTCATGGAGACGCTCATCAACGTGCGCGGCGAAACCGTGTTCGAGAAATCCGCCGTCCGGGGCCTTGGCCGTGCGATCGTGCCGGCCAGCGGCTGGTATGAGTGGACCGGCAAGACAGGTCGAAAGACGGCATGGCGGATCACACCGCGCGCGGGCGGCGTGCTGCTGTTCGCTGCGGTCTTCGATGTCTGGACCGCGCCCGGTGGCAAGGCGATCCCGCAAGTCGCAACGGTTACCTGCCCGCCTTCCGCCGATGTCCGGGAGATCCACGACAGGATGGGCGTGATCCTGTCGCCCGACAGGGCGGCCAGCTGGCTTGAAGGGGCCGAGGCCGAGGCCCGGGACCTGATCCGTCCAGCGCCGACGGGCACCCTGAATGTTGCCGAAGCCATAGGCGTCGACTGGGCCGGGCCCTAGCTCTTGCTGCAGTGCAGCATTTTTCGATTGCATTCGCCCAGGAAATGGCGCCAACTTCGGGGCGGAGGTGTGCCATGAAAGGCAAAGTCATCACCGTCGCCCAGCAGAAGGGCGGATCGGGCAAGACGACGCTGGTTGCCAACCTTGCGCTGGAAGCTGCGGCGCGGGGCCAAAGCGTCGCGGTTCTCGACACCGACCCCCAGGGCAGTCTCGGTCGTTGGTTCATGGCGAGGCGGGAACGGATGGGCGGTGACGCGGGCCTTGCCTTCGGTACCGCAAGCGCCTGGGGCGTGTCCTACGAATGCGAAAAGCTTCG
Source organism: Alphaproteobacteria bacterium (assembly GCA_030431935.1). Taxonomy (GTDB): domain Bacteria; phylum Pseudomonadota; class Alphaproteobacteria; order Rhodobacterales; family Rhodobacteraceae; genus ASV31. The sequence continues at coordinate 17,047 of JAUIIC010000068.1, forward strand.
CGGTCTGCACGACCTGATCCTTGTCGACACGCCCCCCAAGATCGACGCCGACCTGCGCCCCGCCTTGCGGGAAGCCGACCTTGTGCTGGTGCCCGTTGCGACCAGCCATGTCGACCTTTGGGCCACCGAAAGCGTGCTGGAACTGGCCCGGCGCGAGCGGCGGCCGGTGCTGGCGGTTCTGAACCGCGTGTCCGCCCGCGCCCGGCTGACGGCGGATGTCAGGGCCGCGATGGACAAGCTGGGGCTGGACCGGACGGAGGCGTATCTCGGCAACAGGGTCGCTTATGCCGAGGCGCTGGGCAACGGCACCTCGGCCTTCGAGACGGCGCGGCGTGGCCCTGCCGCCGCCGAGATATCCGCCCTGGGCGCAGAAATCGCGTCGCGGTTGGCGGATGGGCTGGAATAGCCACCCGCTGACCCTTACATTCATCTTGATGAATGAATGGAGTGTGCCATGGCCGCGCTGAAACTCACCTGTCTGGACTGTGGGCAGGTCAACCGCATACCCGCGGACAAGCTGTCTTCCGGTCCCAAGTGCGGCACCTGTGGCGCGCGGCTTTTGGATGGCAAGGCCCGCTCGGTCGATCCCGCAACCCTGGAGAAGGCCGCGCGCACCGACGATCTGCCGCTTGTCGTGGATTTCTGGGCGCCCTGGTGTGGCCCCTGCCGGATGATGGCGCCGGCCTATGACAGCGCGGCGGGGGCGTTGAAGGGCAGGGCACGGCTGGTCAAGCTCAACACCGAGGATCATCCCGAGGCCGGTGCACGGCACCGCATCCGCGGGATTCCCACGATGACCGTCTTCAAGGGTGGCAAGGAGGTCGCCAGGCAGGCCGGAGCTATGCCCGCGGCCCAGTTGACCGACTGGATCAGGACGAGGACCTGACGGTCAGGGACCGAAGCGGCTGCGGACACCCGGATACGCTGCCAGATGCGTGTTCGCCCGGCAAGACCGGGCGAAATCGCCCTGTCGGCATCGCGTCGGCATCACGTCGGCATCACGTCGGCGCGCCGACGTGCGGACGCACGCGACGGCGGCGCTGCGGCCCTTCCGGGCGGCGCCTGT
>JAUIIC010000069.1 GCA_030431935.1 Alphaproteobacteria bacterium
GACGAGACGCGGGCGCTTGCCACGCGGCACGGCCTTTCGGTGGCCGACAAGCCCGACAGCCAGGACATCTGTTTCGTGCCGAACGGCAATTACGCTGCGGTGATCGAGAAACTGCGCCCCGGTGCGGCGGAGCCCGGCGAGATCGTGCATGCCGACGGCCGCGTGCTGGGCCATCACCCGGGCGTGATCCACTACACCATCGGCCAGAGGCGTGGCCTGGGCATCGGCGGGCTGGACGAGCCGCTTTACGTGGTGCGCCTCGACGTGGACGGACGGCGCGTGGTCGTGGGCCCGAAAGAGATGCTGTCGACCCGCACCGTTCCGGTGCGCGAGATCAACTGGCTGGGTGACGCGCCCTTCACCTCGCGGCCGGAATGGCGGCTGGCGGTCAAGGTCCGTTCGACCCGCCCGCCGCGCGACGCGATCATACGTCCCCTGTCCGAGACCGAGGCAGAGGTCGAGTTGATCGTGCCAGAGGAAGGCGTGTCGCCGGGCCAGGCCTGCGTCTTCTATGCGCCCGAAGGGGCGCGCGTGCTGGGCGGTGGCTGGATCTGGAGGGGTTGAGGGGCCCTGCCCCCGCGGGGCTAGGTCGGTCCGTCGATCAGGTGTCGCCCGGCGCCACGATCATGGCCATGACTTCCGCCTCGGCGACCATTTCGCCATCGACCTTGCCGGTGCAGGACAGTTTCACGACCTTGTTCTCGTGCCCGCGCAGCGTCGAGACATGCAGCTCCAGCCTGTCCCCGGGGACGACCTTGCGCCGGAACTTGGCCTTGTCGATCGACATCAGGTAGACCGATGTGCCGGTGTCAACGTAGTCCCGCGCGACACTGATCATGACAGCGCAGGTCTGCCCCATCGCCTCGAGGATGAGGACCCCCGGCATAACGGGCTCGTCCGGGAAATGGCCCTGGAAGAACGGTTCGTTGAACGTGACGTTCTTGACCCCGATCGCGCTGTTGCTGCCGTCGATATCAATCACGCGATCCACGAGAAGAAACGGATAGCGATGCGGCAGGATCCGCTTGATCGTCGCGATATCGGCGCTCTTCAGGCCCTCGGCCATGGCTCTGTCCCCAGTTCACGCTCTGTCGTCACCCGATGCGGAAGTAGCAACTCGCTCCGACCGTGGCAAGACACGCAAATGCATGTGACGCTGCGGGATTTCCCGGGGTCGGCAGCGAGCCGCGCCATCCGGATCGCGTGCGGCACGCGCTAGTCCGCCTCGGCGGGGCTGGCCGCATCTGGTGCCGGTCCCTCGGCTGGAGGACTGGACTCTGTGGGGGGGATCGGTTCGGTCGCCCCATCTGACGGGATAGCGTCCTCGTGCGGGAGGGAGCGGTCCTGCTGATCTATCGCCGCATTGAGGCGGCGGATCGCCTCGTCGGTCACGTCGATGCGGTCGGCAGACAGGAAGACGGCCCGCCTGTCGAGGATCGCCACCGCACCGCGTTCTCCGGCAATGGCCCCGAGCACAGGCACGATGCTGTTCAGAAAGGCCTGCCGGTCGGCCTCGCCCCGGGCCTGCAACGCCCGCTCCTTCTCGTCCTGTTCGGCGCGCAGGCGCTGCACCTTGGCATCGAAGGCGTCGGCCAGGGCGCGAAACTCTTCGGGCGGCAGGCTGCTGCGGCGCTCTGTCAGCGAAAGTTCCTCCGCCACCAGTTCTGCCTCGATACGGCGGTTTTCTGCCGCAAGGGTGTCGCTCGCGGCCTCGATCTCGCTGGAAATCCGCTCTCCCAGCCGGCTTTCCGAGAACAGGCGCTCCTGGTCGATGACAAGGATCGGCGACACGGAAAGTTCAAGCGGTTGCGCGGCAGCACTCATGCAACCGCCGGCCCAGAGGCCGGCTGTCAAGAGTGCGGCCATAAGCGCGCGCATGGTCAGAAGGACGTCGAAACCGTCAGGTCGAAATTGCGCACGTCGTCATAGACCTGCTTCGCCAGCGGCTGCGAGAAGTTGAACCGCAGCGGACCGATCGGCGTGTCCCAGAAGACCGACACACCGATGGATGCCCGCAGGTAGGCGTTGTCGTCCACCGGGTTCGTGCCGGTCAGCCCACCAGCGGTGTTGTCCAGCCCCCAGACCGAGCCGAAGTCGAGGAATGCCCCGCCGGAAATGCCGTATTCCTCAGGCAGCGGCAGCGGGAAATCCGCTTCGAACCGGGCCACGGCAAAGTAGTTGCCGCCGAGCGCGTCGAAATTCGTCGAGTTCAGGTCACGCGGCCCGACGCCACGCACATCGAAGCCGCGCAGTTGGCTGGAGGACAGAAAATAGCGGTCGGTGATCTTCGTACCGTTCCCGCTCAGAGCCGTGATCGCCCCGCCCTCGAAGATGGCGCGGAAGGTGATGTCGCTATTGCGCATCGTCCGCTGGGCGACGAACAGGCCCTTCGTCTCGATGTAATCCATGCTGCCTGTCAGACCCGCGATGTCCTGCCCGAAGCGGAACAGGATGCCCGCATCGGGGTTCAGCCCCGACGTGCGGTTGTCGAAGCTGATCTGATAGCCCACACCGACCGCGCTTTCGAACCCGCGCGCTGCCTCGGCCCGAAGGATCTGCGACGAGCCGGGATCGACATTGGTCACTTCCGTCCCATCATAGATGGCCTTGACCGACAGGCGGGCCGTTTCGCCAATCGGGAACTCCAGGCCCGGAGCCACGGTGACGACCTGCGAGTCATAGAACGTGTTGGTCGCATAGCTGCTGCGCGTATAGGCGCCGGCGAAGCTGAACGCGACGTCGCGCCCAAGGAAGTATGGCTCAACGAACAGCAGATTCGCACCCTGCGATCCACTCGTGGTGTTGATGCCGAAGTTCAGGGCCTGTCCGCGACCGAGGAAGTTGCGTTCGGAGAACGCGATGTTGAACCCGACACCGGACGAAACGCTGTAGCTTGCGCCGAAGCTCAGGCTTCCGGTGGGCTTTTCCTCGACGTCGACGTCGATCACCACCTGATCGGGGCTGCTGCCGTCAAGCGCACGCACTTCGGTCGCCTCGAAGAAATCCATTGCGCGGATACGTTCGGCAGCCTCGCGGATTTCGCGCGGGTTGAACGGATCGCCCTCGACGGTGTCGAACTGCTGGCGGATCACGCGGTCGAGCGTCGTGGTGTTGCCCTCGATGTCGATGCGCTCGACGAAGATGCGCTCGCCGCGAACCAGGTTGAACTCGATGTCCAGGGTCAGCGCGCGGTCATTGCGGGTGATCCGCGGATCGGCGCGCACGAAGTCGAGCCCGTTCTTGATCGCCAGCCGTTCCAGCCGCGCGATGGTCGCGTCCACCAGCGCCGGCGAATAGGTATCGCCAGGTTTCAATTGCACCACTGCCGAGTATTCCGCGATGTCGATCTCGGGCAGATCGCTGCTGACGGTGACGGCCCCGAAATCGAAGCTCTGGCCTTCCCGGATGTTGAAGGTCACGAAAAATCCGTTGCGGTCGCGCGAGAACTCGGAGGTGGCCGAAAGCACCTGGAAGTCCACGTAACCGCGCGACAGGTAGAAGTCGCGAAGCACCTGCTTGTCGAACTCAAGCCTGTCCGCCACGAAGGTGTCGGCGCGGATCAGCGAACGCAGGATGCCCGCCTGCTTGGTTTCGAGGATCCGCCGCAGGCGACGGTCCGAATAGCTTCGGTTGCCGATGAAGCTGAGGCGCTCGATCTCGACGACGCGGCCCTCGGACACCTCGAACACGAGGTCGACGCGGTTGTTCGACCGTTCGATGATGACCGGATCGACGGTTGCTGCAAGGCGACCCTGCTGCTGATACGCCTCGACGATCGCCGCCGCGTCCTGCTCTGCCACGGTCGGGCTGAACACGCGACGCGACTGAGACTGCAGGAGAGGCTGAAGATCGTCGTCGTCCAGACGGCGATTGCCTTCGATGCTGACGCGGTTGATCGTCGGCCACTCACGCACCGAGATCACGAGCGTCCCGCCGCGCGGGGCCAGATCGACGCTCTGGAACAGTCCCGAGCCGAGGATGCGCTGGTACGCGGCATTGAGTTGAGCGGCGGTGACCGTTTCGCCCCGGGCGATTCCCGCGTAGCTGAGGATCGTGCCGGCCTCGATCCGTTCATTTCCCTCGATGTTCACCGAGTTGAACGTGTACGTCTGTGCCTGCGCCACATCAGTTGTGGCGATCAAGGCCATGAAACCAAAGATTATTCCAAACAGCCTGCCAATCATCGCGAACCTCCTTCCAGGGTGTTCGCCTGCGCCGCCGTGCCCGTGCGTGCCCGTCATCGCCCCCAACCTTTTTCCGCAGCTTTTTTCAAGTTGGTAGCGGGATTGAGGGGCCTTGTCAAAAGCCACGACCCCCGCTCGGAAACTATCCGGGCGGGGGCCATCGCGTCAGGGTAGGTCGGGGTGCTGGATTCAGTGCGAAAGGATGTAGGCGCTTGCCGTAAGGGACAGGACCAGCGCGAAAATCGACAGGAAGCGGTCCAGGTTGAGTTCGGCGATTAGCGTGATCCCCTTGTAGCTTTTGCGCAACGTCTGCATGGCGATTGTCCCATATCTCGGTGTCAGGGACAGAATCGTCTCTGAATGTGGCGTGAATTGGGCGCCGGGGCGACTCTTTGCAGGCGTGGTCGCCTATGGGCAGAACAGGTCGTTCGTCAGCGCAAAGGCCATCAGCGACAGCAGCACCGTCAGGCCCGCCGCCATCAGGACGCGCAGCGCCCTGTCCCCCGGCGGGCGGCCCGTCACCGCCTCGTAGGCGTGGAAGACAAGATGGCCGCCGTCGAGCACCGGGATCGGAAACAGGTTCAGAAGGCCCACCGCCGTCGACAGCACCGCGATGAACCAGATGAAGCTGGTCCAGCCCTGGCTTGCGGCGGCGCCGCTGGTCTCGGCAATCCCGATTGGGCCGCTGAGGTTGCAGGAACTGATCGCGCCGACCGCCATGTGATAAAGCCCCGACAGCGAGGACTGGACGATATAGATCGTCTGGCTCACCCCGTAGCCCGCCGCCGCCCAGAGGCTGGGCGTCTCGGTGCTGGGCTCGAAGTAGAGCCCGCCGGTGATCCCGATCAGATAGCGCGTCTCGAAGCCGCCCTCCGGCAACGGCAGATCGGTGCGCCGGGGGACCAGCACGATGTCGAGCACCTCGCCCGCTCGCCAGACCTCCAGCTCCAGAGGCTTGCCCTCGGATTCCCCGACCTTGTCGCGCAGTTCGCTGAACGTCTGGATCGGATCACCGTTCACGCTCAGCACGACGTCGCCCTGCGTCATGCCCACGTCCATGGCCGCGGACCCCGGTGTCACGCCCGCCGCGATGGGCGGATAGGGGTGCGGGGCCGAGACCGACAGTTCGCTGCCGTCGCGCCGAACCGTGTAGGTCACGATGCCCTCGGCAGGCATGTTTCGCACGAATTCCCCGAAATCCTCGGCCCCCGGAGCGGGGCTGCCGCCGATCGAGAGCACCTGGTCGCCGGGGCGGAGTTCCTGCACCTCGCCCGGCATCTCGCGCAGGGAATCGACCGTCAGCGGGTCGGACGCCACGCCCCGCACCATGAGAACGGCCGCGAAGACGAGAAACGACAGGGCAAAGTTGAACGCAGGCCCCGCTGCCACGGTCGCGGACCGCGCCCAGAGCGGCGCGCCATGCATCGTGCGCCGAAGCTCCTCGGGCGACAGGCGCGACATGGTCGAGCCGTCCTTGCCGCTGGCCGCGTCCGCATCGCCCATGAACTTGACATAGCCGCCGAACGGCAGGGCCGCGATCTGCCAACGTGTGCCACGTCGGTCGGTGCGCGAATAAAGCACCGGGCCGAAGCCCAGCGAGAACACCTCTGGATGGATGCCCGACCACCGTCCGACAATGTAATGCCCGTATTCGTGAACCGCCACGATGACCGACAATGCGACGATGAAGGCCCCGACGGTATAGATGAACCCGCCGAAGCTCGGAATAAGTCCGATCAGCTCCAAACCACCTGTTCCCTGCTCTTTCGCCTCTTTATGACGTCTCCGGCACGCATACGCGCCAGATGGTCCATTGACTGCACGTTATCAAGGTCGATTGGGGCGGAACTTAGGCCCGGGTCGCGCGTCAGAGTGTCCAGCGTCTCCTCGACGACATCCGCCATGTCCTGAAAACCGATCTCTCCGGCGATGAACGCATCGAGCGCGCGTTCCTTGGCGGCATTGAAGGCCGCGCCCGCCAGTCCCCGGAGCCGCATCACCTCTCGCGCCAGCCGAAGCGCGGGCCAGCGCCGGTCGTCGGGCGGGCGGAAGGTCAGCTGGCGGATGGCGGCAAGGTCCAGCCGCTCGACCGGCAGCCGCCGCCGTTCGGGCCAGTGCAGCGCATAGCCTATGGCGTGGCGCATGTCGGGCGGCCCGACATGGGCCATCAGCGCGCCATCGGTGAAGCCGACCAGCGCGTGGATCATCGACTCGGGGTGGACCAGGACCTCTATCTGGTCCGGCGAGACGTCGAAATATTCCCGGGTTTCAATAAGTTCCAGGGACTTGTTGAACATGGACGCGCTGTCGATCGTGATCCGCTGCCCCATCGCCCAGTTGGGATGCGACGACGCCTCTGCCAGGGTCGCGCGGGCCAGGTCCTCCAGCGGCCAGTCGCGGAACGCGCCGCCCGAGGCGGTGATGATGACCCGTTCCACCGCGCTCAGGTCCTCGCCCACCAGCGCCTGGAAGACGGCGGAATGCTCGCTGTCCACGGGCAGCACGGTCGCGCCATGGGCGCGCGCGGTCTCCATCAGGATGGAGCCCGCGGTGACGAGGCTTTCCTTGTTGGCCAGCGCCAGCGTCGTGCCGTGCCGGAGCGCCGCCATGCCCGGCGCAAGCCCCGCCGCGCCCACGATGGCCGACATGATCCAGTCCGCCGGGCGGTCCGCGGCCTCGACGATGGCGGCATCGCCCGCCGCGGCCTCGACCCCGCTGCCCGCCAGAGCGTCGCGCAGGTCCGGCAGCAGCTCTTCGTGGCAGGTCACGGCGACATCGGCCCGCAGGTGGCGGGCATCCCGCGCAAGCTGGGCGATGTTGCGTCCGCCGGTCAGGGCGACCACGTCATAGGCGTCGGGGTCGCGGCAGATCAGGTCGATCGTGTTCTGCCCGATGGACCCCGTGGCCCCGAAGATCGACACCCGCCGCATACCGTCCCCCCTACCACGGCCACCAGGGCGCCGGGATCGTGCGGGCGCCGGGATAGGCCACCTCTGGCACCGGAAGAACCACCGCGAAGGCCAGCATCAGAAGCGCCGCGCCCAGAAGCGCATCGAACCGGTCGGCCAGCCCGCCATGCCCCGGCAACAGCTTGGAGCTGTCCTTGACGCCCGCCCGCCGCTTGATCGCGCTTTCGGCCACGTCGCCCATCTGCGAGGCGAAACTGACCAGCATCGTGATCCAGACCAGATCGAACCCCGCCGTGGTGTAGAAGGCAAAGCCCGTTCCCACGATCGCCGCCGCCGCCCAGCCCGACAGGATACCGGCCCAGGTCTTCTTGGGGCTGACGCGCGGCCAGAACTTGCGCCCGCCGATCAGGCGGCCGCCGAAATAGCCGCCCACGTCCGTCACCACGACGACAAGGATCAGCCAGACGAGCCAGAGCATCCCGTCCTCGTCGCGGAACCGCACCAGCCCGTAGGTCGCCAGCAGGATCGCCGCGCCATAGGCGCCGTAGATCATCCGCTCGCGCGGGATGCGGCCCAGCCCCACCAGCAGCGCCGCGGCGAGAACGGGCAGCACGTAGACCTCCGGCAACACGCGCGAGAACAGCACGGCGGCGGCGGCCAGCATGCCCGCCTGCACCGCGGCGGGCGCCCGTTCGGGCGCCAGCATCAGCGACAGCTCCCAAGTCATGATCCCGGCGACGACGGCGGCAAGGCAGGCGAACCAGACCCCGCCCAGCCAGATCGCCCCGATGCCGACGACCAGAAGCACGACCGCGGTCATCAGTCTGGGTCGCAGATCATCCCAGCGCGATGGCTGACCGGTCATGTAAGCACGGCACCGTAGCGACGCTCTCGCCGTCCGAACCCGGCCAGCACCCGCGCGAAATGCTCGGCGCTGAAATCCGGCCACAGGGTGTCGACGAACTCGTATTCCGAGTAGGCCGACTGCCAGAGCAGGAAGTTGGAGATACGCGCCTCGCCGCTGGTGCGGATCACCAGATCGGGATCGGGCAGCACGCAGGTGTCTAGAAATCGCGCCAGCGTCTCGGCGTCCACCTTCTCGGGATCGAGCCGCCCGGCGGCGACCTCGCGGGCAAGGCGCTGGGTGGCGCGCGCGACCTCGTCGCGGCCGCCGTAGTTCAGCGCCACGGTCAGGTGCAGCTCGTCATTGCCCGCCGTCATCGTCTCCAGCTCGTCCATCATCCGGACAAGCTTCCTGTCGAGCCGGATGCGGTCGCCGATGAATCGCACGCGCACGCCCTTGTCGCGCAACTCGCGCGCCTCGGACTGGATGTAGCGCCGGAAGAGCGTCATCAGGCCCGATACCTCGGCCTGGGTCCGTTTCCAGTTCTCGGTCGAAAAAGCGAATATCGTCAGGTACTTGACGCCAAGATCCGGGCAGGCCTCGACGATCTCGCGCACCCGGCGCGCGCCGGCATGGTGGCCGTAGAGCCGCGGCTTGCCCTGGCGCTGCGCCCAGCGGCCGTTGCCGTCCATGATGATCGCCACGTGGCGCGGGCCGTCGTTCGGCACATCCTTCATCGCCACGCCTCCCTGGTCTCTGTCGCGGGCCGTGCCCAGCTCAGACCTGCATGATTTCCTGCTGCTTGGTCTCCAGCATCGTATCGACGGAGGCGATATGCTGATCGGTCAGCTCCTGCACCTCGTCGGCCCAGATCTTGTGATCGTCCTCCGACATGCCGGCGGCCTTGGCCTTCTTGAGCTGGTCCATGCCGTCGCGGCGAACGTTGCGGATCGCGATGCGCGCCTGCTCGGCATACTGCGCGGCGACCTTCGTCAGCTCGCGGCGGCGCTCTTCGTTCAGCTCGGGGATCGGCAGGCGGATGATCGGCCCGTCGGTCTGCGGGTTGATCCCCAGCCCGCTTTCACGGATCGCCTTTTCCACCTTGCCGATCAGCTGCTTGTCCCAGACGTTGATCGTCACCATCCGGGGTTCGGGCACGTTGACCGTTCCCACCTGGTTGATTGGGGTGTTCGCGCCATAGGCGTCGACCATGATAGGATCGAGCATGCTGGCCGATGCACGGCCTGTGCGCAGCGACGCGAATTCCGTGCGCAAGGCAGCCATGGCGCCGTCCATGCGCCGCTTCAGGTCGTCAAGGTCGATGTCTTCGATGTCATCCGACATGGTCGTGGTCCTGCGTGTCTGCGCGCCCGACGGCGCGGCTGCCTTCTCGTATAGCCTCAGCCATGGACGATTGTATAGGTGCCTTCCCCCCCGAGAATGCCCCGGAACCCGCCCGGTTCATCCAGCGAGAAGACGATGATCGGAAGGTTGTTGTCGCGCGCCAGCGCGATGGCCGAGGCGTCCATGACGTTCAGGTGTTTCTGCAGCACCTCGTCATATGTCACGTCCTCGTAGCGCACCGCGTCGTCATGCTTCTTGGGGTCCTTGTCATAGACCCCGTCCACCTTGGTGCCCTTGAAGATCGCCTCGCAGCGCATCTCGTTGGCGCGCAGCGTTGCGGCGGTGTCGGTGGTGAAATAGGGGTTGCCGGTGCCCGCGGCGAAGATGCACACGCGCTTCTTTTCAAGGTGGCGCACGGCACGGCGCCGGATGTAGGGCTCGCATACCTGATCCATCGGGATCGCGCTTATCACCCGGGTGAAGACGCCCAGCCGTTCCAGCGCCGATTGCATCGCCAGCGCGTTCATCACCGTGGCCAGCATGCCCATGTAGTCGGCCGTCGTCCGCTCCATCCCCTGGGCCGATCCCTGAAGCCCGCGGAAGATGTTGCCGCCACCGATCACCATGCAGATCTCGACCCCCATCTCGTGGACCGATTTCACCTCGCGCGCGATACGGTCGACGGTGGGCGGGTGCAGCCCATAGCCCTGGTCGCCCATCAGCGCCTCGCCCGATATCTTCAGCATCACGCGCTTGTACTTCGAGGGCGGATGGTCGGGCTCCTGCGCGGTCGCGGTCATCGGGGGGTCCTGTCTGGGGGTTGTTCGCGGCGCAAAATGTCGGAAAACGGGTGCAGGTTCAATGTGCAACCGGCGAAAGGATGCCGCGATTCATCCCGCGCTGAAATCTCTGGGCCGAGAACGGCCGGTCCTGCTTGCCGGACCGACCGCTTCCGGCAAGTCCGCGCTGGCACTGGACATCGCGTCCAGCCTTGGCGGCGTCGTCGTGAACGCGGATGCGCTTCAGGTATTCGGCAACTGGCATATCCTGACCGCGCGGCCCGACAAGGACGCCGAGGCCGTCGCGCCCCACCTGCTCTACGGCCATGTTCCCGGCGATCGCCCCTATTCCGTGGGCGACTGGCTGCGCGATCTCGAACCGCTCCTCTCCGGCCCCGACCGGCCGATCATCGTCGGGGGAACCGGGCTCTATTTCACGGCCCTGACAGAAGGCCTGGCCCGGATCCCGCCCACGCCGCCGGAGATTCGGGCCGAGGCCGACGCGCGTCTGGCCGACGAGGGGATCGCCAGCCTGCTGGCGGCGCTCGACCCCGAAACGCTGTCGCGGATCGACACGCGGAACCCGATGCGCGTGCAGCGCGCCTGGGAGGTTCAGCGCGCGACCGGACGCGGCATCGCGTCCTGGCAGCGGGACACGCCCGCACCGCTCCTTCCGCTCGCCCATGCCGAGCCCGTTCTTGTCGAGGCGGGCCGCGACTGGCTTGCGGATCGGATCGAACGGCGATTCGACGCGATGCTGGCAAATGGCGCACTGGAAGAGGCCGCGCGCAACCTGGCCGGCTGGAACCCCGCCCTGCCCTCCTCCAAGGCGATCGGCGCGCCGGAACTGATCGCCCATCTGCGTGGCGAGATTGACCTAAAAGCCGCAGGTGCCGCCGCAAAGACGTCGACACGCCAATATGCCAAGAGACAACGCACCTGGTTTCGGTCCAAGATGCGGTCCTGGGGAACGATTCTGTTGAGTGACGAGTGAAACGGTTACACAGATTCAACCGGATTCTGTGGATAATCTGGGGATAAGGCTGCTGGACTTGTGAATATCGAACAATCGGATCAGAACCGGCCCGTTGGAACGACCGAGATTCCCGGTGACATGTCGGACCGCTTCCGCGTGATCGCTCTGCCGCGCGTCGCCTATGGCGGACGCTGGCGGACCGAGGCGATGCGCAGCTATTCGCAGCCGCTGCTGCTGTGGTTCACGCGCGGGCAGGGTCGAATAACCGTATCGGGCGTCACGCACGGCTACGGTCCGCACCACGCGGTCTTCCTTCCGGCCGGAACGATGCATGGCTTCGAGATGTCGGGACAGGTCTTCGGCACCGCCGTCTACTTCCCGAAGGGCGCCGATCTGGGGCTTGCCGACGAACCGATGCACCTGAAGTTCCGCGACGTGCAGCAGCAAAGCGAACTCAGCGGCCTGATCGAGAACCTGCAGCGCGAACTCGACCGCGACCTGCCCGGCCGCGACCGCGCGCTTCTGAACCACGGCGGCCTGCTGGCCGTCTGGCTGGAGCGCGAGATGCTCAAGGTCGGAGAGAACGACCTTTATCCCGACGCCTCGCGCCGTATCGCCGCCGCCTTCACCGCACTGGTGGAGCAGGAGTACCGGTCCGGCAAGTCCGTGAACGACTACGCCGCCGCCCTTGGCGTGACGCCGACGCATCTGACGCGGGCCTGCAACACGGCCTGTGGACGCCCGGCCTCGGCGCTTCTGACCGACCGCATCCACTACGAGGCGCGGCGCCTGCTGATCGAGACCGACCGTCCGGTCAAGGACATCGCCGACGAGTTGGGCTTCACGTCGGCAGCCTATTTCACCCGCGCCTTCCAGAAGCACACCGGCTCCACCCCGTCTGCCTTCCGCCGCACGGGCTGACCCCCGGCTATCACGGGATTTTTTGCGGCCGCGGCATTGACCGCGGCCGCGTTGCGTTGTGCAATCACCCATGGTCCCTGCCCCACGAGAGAGCCGATGAACCGCCGACGGAATGCCGACGCGTCCGCGCACCCCTTCGCCTGTGCCTTCGCCACCCAGCATCTCGCCGGGCAGCTCGACCGCCGGGCCTTCCTGACGCGGGCCACAGCGCTTGGCCTGACCGCGACGGCGGCGTACGGCCTGATCGGCCAGCCCGCCCCGGCGCAGGACGCCACGGGCGCCGGCGGCGGCACCCTGCGCATCCAGATGGATGTGCGCCCGCTCAAGGATCCGCGGCTCTGGGACTGGCCGCAGATCGCCAACATCTGCCGCGGCTGGCTGGAATACCTGGTCGAATACGACGAGGACGGCACCCTGCACGGCATGCTCCTGGAGGGTTGGGAGGCCAGCGAGAACGCCGCGACCTACACCCTTTTCCTGCGCGAGGGCATCCGCTGGTCCAATGGCGCACCCCTGACGGCAGGGGACGTGGCCTGGAACATCCGGCGCTGGTGCGAGGCAGAGGTGCCCGGCAACTCGATGGCCACCCGGATGAACGCCCTTGTCGATCCGGCCACCGGACAGGCCCGCGAGGGCGCGATCGAGGTGGTCGATGCCGGCACCATCCGCCTCAACCTGCCCGCGCCCGACATCACCCTGATCCCCAACATGTCGGATTATCCCGCGGCCATCGTCCATCCGTCCTACGACGGGGGCGATCCCGCCGCCGCGCCCATCGGCACCGGCCCGTTCCGCCCGGTCGAGCATGTGCCCGGCGAACGCGCGGTCCTCGAACGCAACACCGACCAAGCCTGGTGGGGAACCGCGATCTTCGGCGACACGCTTCTGGACCGGATCGAGTTCATCGACTACGGCACCGACCCGGCCTCCTGGCTGGCCGCGCTGCAGGCCGACGAAGTCGACATGCTCTTCGAGTCGGTGGGCGAGTTCATCGGCATCCTCGACGAGGCGGGCTTTGTCCGGTCCGAGGCGACCAGCAGCAACACCATCGTCGTGCGCACCAACCAGGGCGCGCTGGTCGATGGCGCCCGGCCCTATGCCGATGCCGCCGTGCGTCGAGCGCTGGCGCTGGCCTGCGACAACGCCATCGTGCTGGAGCTGGGTTATGGCGGGCGCGGCACGCTCGCCGAGAACCACCACGTCAGCCCCCTGCACCCCGAATACGCGGACATGCCGCCGCCCGCCTTCGATCCGGCTGCCGCCAGAGAGGCACTACAAGCCGCGGGCCTGGGCAGCTACGAGCACGAGTTGATCTCGATCGACGACGACTGGCGCAAGAACACCTGCGACGCGGTTGCCGCCCTGCTCCGCGATGCCGGGATCCCGGTGCGGCGGCGCATCCTTCCGGGGGCCGAGTTCTGGGACAACTGGAAGACCTATCCATTCAGTGCGACCGACTGGAACCACAGGCCGCTCGGCGTGCAGGCCCTGATGCTGGCCTACCGCAGCGACGCCGCATGGAACGAAACCGGCTTCAGCAACGCCGAGTTCGACGCGCTTCTGGCCGAGGCCGTCGCCCTGACCGATGCAGAGGCGCGCAGGGCGGTCATGGCGCGGCTGCAGCAGATCCTGCGGGACGAAGGGGTCATCATCCAGCCCTACTGGCGCACCATCTACCGCCACATGCGGCCCGGCGTGCGCGGCGCAAGGATGCATCCGAGCTTCGAGTTGCACCCCTATGCCCTTGGGCTGGAGGCCTAGCCGCAGGCAAACCGACGTCGCAGTGCCGCGTCAGCTGCCCAGGATGATCCGCACGTAATCCTGCGTTTCGGCGAAGGGCGGCACGCCGTCATGGCGTTCCACCGCCTCGGGACCGGCGTTATAGGCCGCAAGCGCCAGCCGCCAGTTGCCGAACCGGTCGTACTGCATCCTCAGATAGCGCGCCCCGCCTTCCAGGTTCTGCTGCGGATCCGCGATGTCGACGCCCAGAAGGTCCGCCGTCCCGGGCATGAGCTGGGCCAGCCCGAAGGCGCCCTTGTGCGATTCGGCCGAGGCCTTCCAGCCCGATTCCTGCTGAACGAGACGAAGGAACAGGTCCTCGGGAATCCCGTGCTTGCGCGCCGCCTCGCGCGCCATCGCCAGATAGGGGCCAGAGTAGCTGCCGCTATAGCTGGGGATCTGCCCGGGCACCGTGTGGCCATTGGGCGTCAGCCGGACCGAATTGGCGTATTGCTGCGCCGCCCGCTTGTCCAGAACGCTGGTTTGCGAACTGAACAGGGACGCTCTGTTCTTGTTGGAAAAAAGAAGATCAGCATGGGCCGCGCCACCCAATGACACGCCAAGTGACGCCGCCAACAACACCGCTACCGCGCGCTTCATGCATTCCCCCAAAGCCAGTTGGCGGCACCATAGCGCCAAAGCGCCCGATCGCCAGTCCCGGACCGCCCTTCGGCAAGAGCTTGCCGGAGATTCACCTTTCCTTCACCGTGTTGGGGTGCTGTAACCGGGAAAACCGCCAGAATCGACGGGAGGCTGCGATGGCAGGGTCAGTGAACAAGGTAATCCTGGTCGGGAATCTCGGCCGCGATCCCGAGGTCCGCACATTCCAGAACGGCGGCAAGGTGTGCAATCTGCGCATCGCCACCTCGGAAAACTGGAAGGACCGCAACACGGGCGAGCGTCGCGAACGGACGGAGTGGCATTCGGTCGCGATCTTCTCGGAACCGCTTGCCCGGATCGCCGAGCAGTA
Organism: Alphaproteobacteria bacterium; assembly: GCA_030431935.1. Taxonomy (GTDB): domain Bacteria; phylum Pseudomonadota; class Alphaproteobacteria; order Rhodobacterales; family Rhodobacteraceae; genus ASV31. The sequence goes on from JAUIIC010000069.1 coordinate 14,707, forward strand.
TCTGCGCAAGGGCTCGAAGGTCTACATCGAGGGCCAGCTCGAAACCCGCAAATGGCAGGACCAGTCAGGCCAGGACCGCTATTCGACCGAGGTCGTGCTGCGGCCCTACAAGGGCGAACTGACCCTTCTGGACGCCCGTGGAGGCGGCCAGGGCGGCGGTGGCGGCGGCGGCGGTTACCCGGATGACCGCGACGGCGGCTTTGGCGGGTCGCAGGGCGGCTATGGCGGTCCGTCGCCGGCCGGCGATATGGAAGACGAGATTCCCTTCTGATCCTTCCGCCCTTCTTTCACCCGCTCGCCCGAACGCCTAGGGTCGGGGCATGAGCTGGTCTTTTCCAATCGGACGCTTGCTGGGCTCGGAGCTTCGGGTCCACGCGACCTTCTTCCTGCTGCTGATCTGGATCGGGGTCTCCGCCTATGCCGAGGGCGGCGCCGGGGATGCAGCGGTCAGCGTGGCTTTCGTGCTTGCGCTGTTCGCCTGTGTCACCGCGCATGAATTCGGCCACGCCCTGATGGCGCGGCGCTATGGCATCCGGACCCCCGACATCACGCTTCTGCCCATCGGCGGCATGGCGCGGCTCGAACGCCTGCCCGAAGAGCCCGCCCGCGAGATCGCCGTGGCACTGGCCGGACCCGCGGTGAACGTGGTCATCTGGGCGGTGCTGGTGCTGGTCTTCGAGGCGCGGCTGGACGTGACCACGCTGGAGAATCTCGATGACCCAAGGGTGGGCTTCTGGGCCAAGCTCGCCATGGTCAACCTGTTCCTCGTGGTCTTCAACCTGATCCCCGCCTTCCCGATGGACGGCGGCCGGGTCTTTCGCGCCCTGCTAGCCACGCGCTTCGGGCGGGCACGCGCCACGCGCATCGCCGCCCGCGCGGGCCAGCTCCTGGCCTTCGGTTTCGGCTTCGCCGGGCTGGCGACGGGGAACCTGATGCTGCTGCTGATCGCGCTTTTCGTCTTCGCGGCGGCCGCGGCAGAGAACTCGGACGTCGCGGTGCACGAGATGGCGCGCGGCCTTCGCGCACGCGACGCGATGATATCCGCCTTCGAGCCCCTGTCGCCCGAAGACGGGATCGCCGCCATGTCGGCGGGCCTGATGCGCACCACCCAGCACGAATTCCCCGTGCTCGATGCCGCGGGCGAACTTCGCGGGTTCCTGACCCGAAACGCGATCTATGCCGCCGCAAGGGCCGAGGACCGCCAGCTTCGTGTCGAGGATGTGATGGTGGGTGGCATTCCCTCGGTGCCCCTGGCCGCGCCCCTGTCCGATGTCCTTGCAGCCCTTGGACAGAACGCGGCGCCCGCCGTCGCGGTCACGGACCCCGCGGGCCGGTTCCTGGGCTATGTCACGCGCGAGAACATCGGCGAGATGATGGTGCTTCGCGGAGCCGGCTAGCTGCGCTCCGCCAGCGCGTCCTCCAGCAGCGCGCACACGGCGCCATCGGGCACGTCGTTGGCCACGAAGGCCTCTCCGATTCCGCGGACGAGAATGAACCGAAGGCGCCCGTCCACGACCTTCTTGTCCTGCGCCATCAGCCGCAAGAGCCCCTCGGCATCCGGCAGGTCGCCCGGAATGTCGGAAAGGTCGGTTCGCATGCCCATCGCCCGCAGATGCGCGCGCACGCGGCTCGGCTCTTCCTGCGAACACAGCCCCAGCCGCGCCGACAACTCGAACGCCAGCGCACAGCCGATCGCGACGCCCTCGCCATGCAGCAGCCTGTCGGAATAGCCGGTCGCGGCCTCCAGCGCGTGGCCGAAGGTGTGGCCGAGGTTCAGGAGCGCCCGGTCCCCCTGCTCGGTCTCGTCGCGGATGACGATCTCGGCCTTCATCTCGACGGACCGGCGCACGGCCGCGATCCGCGCCTCGGCGTCACCGCCGGCGATCTGCGGCCCCATCCGTTCCAGCCACTCCCAGAACACCGCATCGCCCAGAAGCCCGTACTTGGCCACCTCGCCATAGCCCGCAAGGAAATCGCGCGCGGGCAGGCTGTCCAGCGCATCGGTGTCGGCCAGGACAAGGCTTGGCTGGTGGAACGCACCGATCAGGTTCTTGCCGTGGACAGAGTTGATGCCCGTCTTGCCCCCGACAGAGCTGTCGACCTGGGCCAGAAGCGTCGTGGGGATCTGCACGAAGCGCACACCACGCCGCAGGATCGCGGCCGCAAAGCCCACCAGGTCGCCGATCACGCCACCGCCGAAGGCCACGACCACGTCCCGCCGCTCGACCTTCTGGGCCAGAAGCCAGTCGACGGTGCGGGACAACTCTGGCCAGCCCTTTGTGGCCTCGCCCGCGGGCAGCGCCAGCGATGTCATCTCGATCCCCGCCGCGGAAAGGCCCGCCCGCAGGCTGTCCAGATGGAGCCCCCCCACGGTCTCATCCGTTACCACGGCCACGCGCGGGCGCTTCAGAAGCGGCGCGATCTCGGCGCCTGCCTGCCCGATCAGCCCCGGTCCGATCCGCACGTCATAGGCGCGTCCCGGCAGATCCACGGAAACGGTGTCGGTCATCTAGCGGGCCTCCAGGACATCGGGGCGCGACAACAGGGCCTCGGCCACCTTCTGCGCCATCTCGTCGATGGCGTAGCCCGGATGCGCGTCGACCACCAGATCGGCCCTGGCGTATGACGGCTCGCGCGCATGGGCGAGCGCCGCGAGCGTGCCATAGGGATCGGCGGTGCGCAGCAGCGGGCGGGTTGCCTTGTGCCGGACGCGCTGCCACAGCAGGTCGATATCGGCGCGCAGCCAGACCGATACGCCACGTTCGGATATCATCCTCCGGTTGTCCGCCGAAAGAAAAGCCCCGCCCCCGGTCGACAGCACGCAGACCCGCGTCTCCAGAAGCCGCCCGATGACCTGGCTTTCCTTGCTGCG
>JAUIIC010000070.1 GCA_030431935.1 Alphaproteobacteria bacterium
TCCCTTTGCGGGCGAGATTGACGGCGGGCGTTTCTACGGCTGGGGCGTGGCCGACGATCTTGCCGGCTGCGCGGCTGCCGTGCTTGCGGTCGAACGTGTCGCCGCCAGCAACGCGCCGATGGGGCGCATGGTCTTCGCCTCCACGCCGTCCAAGCGCTACGCGCGCGGCGTGGCGGCGCTTCTGCATGACGGGCTTGCGGCGGATGCGTCGCTTTACCTGCACCCCGCGGAATCAGGCGTCGGCATGCGAGAGATCAAGGCCGTCGCCTCGGGCCAGCTTGAATTCCGCATAGAGGTCAGGGGCAGGGCGCCCGATACCACCGAACCGGGCCATACCGCCTTTTCGCATCTCGCCGTGAACCCGATCGACAAGGCGCTTGTGATCCGTGATGCGCTGATGGCGCTGGCAGAGGCGCGCGCCGCCCGCATCCGCCATCCCCTGATCGAGGCAGAGGTGGGGCGGGCCACGAACCTGCACATCTCTCGCATCACCTGTGGCGAGATGCGCCGCCTGTCACGGATCGAAGAGGCCTGCACGATGGGTGGCGCGCTTTCCTTCCCGCCGGGTGAAACGCTCGACGAGGTGAAGGCCGAGATCGAAGAGGCCGTGCGCCGGGCCGCCGAGGCCGACGACTGGCTGCGTGAGGCGCGCCCGGTCATCACCTGGGTCACCGGCGTGACCGGCGCCGAGGTGCCGGCCGAGCACCCGCTCTACCGCTCTGCCGCCGCCGCCGTCCTGCAGGTGGTCGGAGGCCAGCCACATGTAAACCCGATGCACACCGCCTCGGACATCCGCAACCCGATCGTCGAGGCGGGAATCCCCTGCGTCGGCCTCGGCTGCCTGGGCGGGGACCTGTCCCAGAACGATCGACATGACGAATGGGTCGATGTGGCCGACTTTCTCCGGATGGTCGACGTGACGTCCCGGATCGTTGCCGACTGGTGCGGCGCGAAGGAGTCGCAGCAGCCGTGAAACCAGAGCCCGGACACGGGCCGAATACCTCCCAACAGAAAGGACAAACACATGACTCGTATCACCATTGGCGCAATCGCCGTCAGCCTTGGCCTTGCCGCCGGCATGGCCAATGCGCAGGACTGCCCCCAGAACCTGCCCACGATCGAACCGGGCGTTCTGACCATGTCGATCAACGCGACGATCCCGCCGCGCCAGTACATCGACGACAAGGGCAACCTGCAGGGCCTGCACCCCGACCTCGGCAACGAGATCGCCCGCCGCCTGTGCCTTGAGCCCAAGTACATGAACGTCGATTTCGCCGTGCAGATCCCAGGCCTGGCCAACAAGCGCTGGGACATGGTCAACACCGGCATGTACTACAACACCGACCGCGTGAAGATCATGCGCATGGTGCCCTACGTGGTGAACGCGCTGGCCATCGTGGTCGAAAAGGGCAACCCGCTGGGCGTCACCGGTTACGACGAGCTTGCCGGCCAGCCCGTCGGCACCGAGATCGCCGGCTTCGCCGACAACCTGATCCGAACGATCAATGACGAACAGGTCGCCAAGGGCATGGAATCGATGAAGATCCAGGCCTTCAACACCTTTGCCGAGGCGTTCGCGGCGCTGGGCGCCGGGCAGGTCAAGGCGGTCTTCGGCCCCGACGCCACGGCGGCCTATTACGCCGAGCGCGGCTCGTTCGACGTGGGCGCATCGGGCCTGAACCCCGGTCTGCCCTCGTCCTTCGGTTTCGACGGCAAGACCGGCGAGGTTCTGGCAGAGGCCGTGGCGCAGGTGCTGCGCGACATGGTTGCCGACGGCACTTACAACGAGCTGATGAGCGCCTATGGCGCCACGCAGATCCAGTACTGGAGCGAATACTCCGGCGACATCGCCGTCTACTACACGCCCGAGTAACGCAGCCCGGGATATCGCCCGGCCCCGGTGTCGCCACGGCGCCGGGGCCGGGAGTTCGTCGCGGCCGGCCCTGAAACCGCCCGGCCCGAAACCACACGACACGAACCCAGGAGTGCCCGGTGAACTGGAGCTGGCCCTTTTTCTTCGATTACCTGACCAACGGCCTGATGCTTCGGGGCGCCTGGACGACCATCTGGCTCAGCGTGATCTCGATGATCCTGGGGCTGGGACTGGGTATCGTCGCCGCGATGATGAAGATGTATGGCAACACGGTCATACGCTACATCGCGGAATTCTACATATGGCTGTTCCGGGGCACGCCGATCCTGATCCAGCTGGTCATCATCTACACCGGCCTGCCGCAGCTTGGCATCCGCCTGAACGTCATCGAAAGCGCGATCCTGGGCCTTGCCCTGAACGAGGGCGCCTACCTGGCCGAGATCATCCGCGCCGGCATCATGTCGGTCGACAAGGGGCAAGAGGACGCCTCGCGCGCCGTTGGCATGACCTGGCGCGAACGGATGTATCTGGTGATCCTGCCGCAGGCGACGCGAACGATCATCCCTCCGCTCGGAAATCAGTTCAACGGCATGCTCAAGACCACGTCGCTGGCCTCTGTCATCTCGATGGAAGAATTGATGCGGAACGCGCAGATGCTGGCGCAGATCGAGTTCCGGGTTCTGGAAGCCTACAGCGTCGCCGCGATCTGGTATCTGATCCTCGTGTCGATCTGGAGCGTGATCCAGGTGCGCATCGAAGCGCATTACGAAAAGCCCTTCGGGCCCGCGGCGGCGGTGTCGCCAGAGGCGAAGAAAGAGCTTGAAAAGGCAATCGACAAGGCCGGGCAGGCCTAGGGAGACCCAAGATGAACCAGCAGGATCTGCCCGCCCCGAACCGCCGCGCGAATGGCGCAAGGACCCTGGGCGAACCGATCGTCGTCATCGACCGCGTGCAGAAATCCTTTCACGGCAACCACGTTCTGAAGGACGTGTCGCTCACCGTCCACAAGGGCGAGGTCGTGGTGATCTGCGGCCGGTCCGGGAGCGGCAAGAGCACCCTTCTGCGCTGCATCGACCAGCTGGAGACCATCGACGGCGGCACCATCCACGCCGCCGGGCACCTGATGGGGTTCCGCGAGAAGAACGGCAAGCTCGTCCCCTTGCGCGACGCCCAGATCGCCCGCCAGCAGCGCGACCTTGGCATGGTGTTCCAAAGCTTCAACCTCTTTCCGCATGTCAGCGTTATCGACAACATCACGATGGCGCCCGTGCGCATCCTCAAGCGCGACAAGACAGAGGCGCGAAACGAGGCGCGCGCGCTGTTGCAGCGCGTCGGCCTGCCCGACAAGGAAAACGCCTATCCAAGGCAGCTGTCCGGTGGCCAGCAGCAGCGCGTGGCGATCGCGCGCGCGCTTGCGATGAAGCCCAAGGTGATGCTTTTCGACGAGCCGACCTCCGCGCTCGACCCCGAGATGATCTCCGAGGTGCTGGACGTGATGATCGACCTGTCCGAACAGGGCATGACGATGATCGTGGTCACCCACGAGATGGGCTTTGCCCGCGCCGCCGCCGACCGCGTCGTCCTGATGCATGACGGGCGGATCGTCGAAGAGGCGCCGCCGGAAGAGTTCTTCCAGAACCCGCGCAGCGAACACACGCGCCTCTTCCTGTCCAAGATCCTGTCTCACTGACATGGGCGTGGTGCGCACAGTCCTGGGCGATATCGACCCGGCCGGCGTGGGCAACGTGATGTTCCACGAGCATGTCCTTTTTGACATCGTGCCGCCCGGCGCGCCCGGCGACCGCGAGGCAGAGATCACGCCCGACATGCGCTGGCAGGTCGACTACCGCTCGAACGAGGCGCCCGCGAACGCGCACCAGACCGATCCGGCGATCGCCGCCCTTGAACTGCGCCGCTACGCCGAGGATGGCGGCAGCCTGATCGTGGACCAGTCCGTTTTCGGGCTGGCCCGCGATGCCGAGGGGCTGGCCCTGGCCGCCCGCGCGTCGGGGGTTCATGTGATTGCGGCGGCGGGCTGCTACACCGCGCCCTATCTCTCCACCGAAATCCTTGCGATGGACACCGACGCCCTGGCCGAACGCTTCGCGCAAGAGGTGACGGAGGGTCTCGACGGCACCGGCATCCGCGCCGGCCTGATCGGCGAGATCGGCTGTTCCTGGCCGCTCCACCCGTTCGAGCGCAGCGCGCTGAGGGCCGCCGCCCGCGCCGCGCGCACCACCGGCGCGGCGCTGTCGGTGCATCCCGGTCGGTCGCCCGACGCCTGCGCCGAGATCCTCGATATCGTCGAGGCCGAGGGGCTGGACCCCGCGCGCACCGTGCTGTGCCACATGGACCGCACGCATCCGGACGGACAGGGCATCGCCGCGCTGCTGGAGCGGGGCGCAAATGTCGAGTGGGACTTCTTCGGCATCGAGCAATCCCACTACTGGATGGGCGACACCGAATTGCCGACGGACCTCGGGCGGCTCCGCCTGATCGACGGGTTCGCCCAGGCCGGCCATGCCGACCGGATTCTTGTCAGCCACGACATCTGCACGAAGACGCGGATGCATCGCTGGGGCGGCCATGGCTACGGGCATATCCTGCGGAACATGCCCGCCCTGATGCGCCGGCTGGGGTTCGATCCGGCCCTGGTCGCGCGCCTGCTGCGCGACACACCACTCAGATTGTTGACATTGCCGGGGGCCCCAGCATGACAGACCGCTTCCGTGGCACCTATACCGTGATGATTACCGCCTTCGACGCCGAGGGCCGCATCGACCTGGAGGCGCAGGCGCGTTTCACCGACTGGCAGGTGCGCGAGGGCATTCACGGGCTGATCCCTCTCGGCTCGACCGGAGAGTTCCTGTCGATGACCGCCGAAGAGCGGCGCGCGGTGGCGAAATGCGTGATCGACACGGTGGCCGGCCGTGTGCCCGTCCTGATCGGCGCCGGCGCGGAAAGCACCGACGACGTCATCGCCAATGTCGCCGTGGCCGAAGAACTTGGCGCGGACGGGACGATGATCATCCCGCCCTTCTACTCGACCCCGACAGAGGCCGAGCTGATCCACCATTTCGCCCGGATTTCCGACGCCGCGACGCGCCCGGTGATGATCTACAACAACCCCGCCACCGCCAACGTGGACATGACGCCACCGCTCGTGGCCGAACTGTCGAAGCTGCCGCGCATCGACTACATCAAGGAATCGACGATGGACGTCACCCGCGTCCGCGACATCCTGGAAATGTCCGAAGGCCGGATGACCGTCTTCGGCGGCATCATGGGTTTTGAATCCTTCGTCGAGGGGGCCGAGGGCTGGGTCGCCGTGGGCTCGAACATCATGCCTGCGGCGATGGCGCGGCTGTTCACCCTGACCGCCGATGACGAGGACTACCACGCCGCGCGCGCGCTCTACCGCAAGCTTCTGCCGATCATCCGCCTGGTGGGTGGGCACCGCTATGTGGCGGGCAGCAAGGCGGCGCTGGCCATGATCGGGCAGCCCGTGGGCGATCCGCGTCCGCCGCGCCTGCCCCTGCCAAAGGCAGAAATGGCCGACGTGCGGGCGGCTTTGACCGCCGTGGGCCTGTTGCCACCGCACGGCCATTCGTGACGATCCGTTTCCGCTTTGCAGGGCGGGACGTCGCCGCCAGGCCGGGTGACAGCATCGCCGCCGCGCTTGCGGTTGCCGGTGAGACGGCGCTGGGCCGTCGCCGCAGCGGTGCAGCGCGGGGCGTGTTCTGCGGCATGGGGGTCTGTCACGACTGCCTTGTCACCGTGAACGGGCGGCGCGGGGTGCGCGCCTGCATGGCGGGCGTCACCGAGGGCATGGAGATATGGCCCGAGGACGAGCGCAGCCTTGCCCGGGGCACGATGCCGCCCGACGCCGCGCCTGTGCGGACCGTCGAGGTGGACCTTGCCATCGTCGGCGCCGGGCCCGCCGGGCTTGCCGCCGCCGGGATCGCGGCGGGCGCGGGCGCCCGCGTCGCCGTGCTGGACGAGCGGACAGAGACCGGCGGCCAGTATTTCAAGCCGCGCACCGCGGGCTATCGAGGGCACCTGCCGCATGACCGGCAGCACCGCCGGGGCATCGCCCTGCGAGATCAGGCCACCGCGTCGGGGGCCGAGATCATCTCGGACCAGACCGTCTGGTTCGCCCGCCGCGATGCATCCGGCGGCTTCGACTTGCGCAGTTTCGGGGCGTCTGAGGCGCTCCAACTCAACGCGCGCGCCGTGATCCTTGCATCGGGCGCGTATGAACGCCCCGCCGTCGTGCCGGGCTGGACCCTGCCGGGGGTGATGACGATCGGCGCCGCGCAGACGCTGGCGCGCCGCTACGGCGTGTCACCGGGCGAACGAGTGCTGATCGCGGGGCACGGGCCGCTCGGGCTGCAACTGGCCGCGGAACTCGGGACGCTGGGCGCGCGGGTGGTCGCCCTTGCCGAACGGGGGCGCCCGCGGGCCGGCGCCGCTCTTCTGGGCATGCTGGTGACCGCCCCGCGCCTTGTGGCCGATGGGCTGGGCTACCGTCTTGCCGCCCTGCGGAACGGCACCCCCGTGCTGGCCGGATGGCAGCTGACGCGCGTTCTGGGCGGTGATCGGGCCGAGGCCGCCGAACTGACCCAGATCGCCACGGGCCGCACGCGCCGCATCGACGCCGACATCATCGCCGCCGGGGACGGCTTTGCGCCCCAGCTGGAACTTGCCCGTCTGCTCGGCGTGCCCCTGTCGCTGGATGCGCAAGGGCAGATGCGGCCGGAACGCGACGCCGAAGGCCGCACGCCGGTTCCGGGCCTCTGGATCGCGGGGGATGCCGGGGGGATGGGGGGCGCCGAACTGGCGCTCTGCCAGGGGGAGCTTGGCGGCGCGGCGGCATTGGCCCACCTCGGGTTCGCGGCCCCGGATGGCCTCGGGGACACGCGAAAGCGTCTTGACCGCGCCGGACGGTTCCAGGCCGCGCTCTGGTCCGCGTTTCGCGCCCCCGCGCGGACCCTGTCAGAGGACGAGACCATCCTCTGCCGCTGCGAGGAGGTGCCCGTGACGGCGGCGAAAGCGGCCATCGCCCGCGGCGCCGACGATCCCGCGACGCTCAAGCAGGCCACCCGCGTCGGGATGGGCCGCTGCCAGGGGCGCTACTGCCTGCCGCAGGCGCTGCGCCTTCTGGCCGAGGCGGGCCATCCCGCCCCGGCCGAGGCCCTGTTCGCGCCGCAGATCCCCGCGCGTCCGGTCCCCTTGGGGGCCCTGCGGCTGGAGAAACCGGAATGGGGCGGCCACCGCGAAAGCGCGCCCGCGGCGCGGCCCGGACGGATCCCCGATACGCGGCTGGCGCGCGCCACCGCCGATCTTGTCATCATCGGTGCCGGTGTCACCGGCATCTCGGCCGCCCTTTTCGCGGCCCGCGCAGGCGCGAATGTCGTTTGCCTCGACCGGGGGCGCGTGAATGGCGAGGCTTCCGGCGGCAATGCCGGCAGCCTGCATCTTCAGCTTCTGTCCTGGGACTTTGGCGGCAAGGCCGTGGGGGACGGCAGCCTTCAGTTGCGCACGCTGCCCCTGCAGGGCGAATCCATCGCGCTTTGGCAATCGCTGGAAGCAGAGCTTGGCGCCGATTTCGAGATGCAGGTCACCGGCGGCATGATGGTGGCCGAGAACCCGGGCCAGATCGCCTTTCTCGAGGCCAAGGCCGCCGCCGAGGGGCGCGTGGGCATCGCGACAGAGGTGATCGGCGCCGACCGCGTGCGCCAGATCGTTCCCGCGATCTCCGATGCCATCATTGCCGCCGCATGGTGCCCCGGCGAGGGCAAGATCAACCCGCTGGCCGCGACCCCCGCGCTGGCGCGTGCGGCCCGCGCGGCCGGCGCCGTGATCGAGGAACACGCGCCCGTCACCGGCCTGCAGCGCGACGGCACCGGCTACGCCGTCGACACCCCGCGGGGGCGCATCACCGCGCCGCGCCTGCTGATCGCCGCCGGTGGGTGGTCGGCACGGGTGGCCGCCATGCTGGGCGCCTCGCTGCCGATCCGCGGCGCGCCGCTTCAGATGGTGGTGACCGCGCCGGGCCCAAGCCTTGTGCCCTGCCTTCTGGCCCATGCCGACCGGCACCTGACGATGAAACAGGCCGCGGCGGGGTCGGTCATCATCGGCGGGGCATGGCCCGGGCGGACGGGGCCCACGGGACAGGCAGAGGTGCTGCCCGAAAGCCTCGAAGGCAACCTCTGGGTCGCGGGGCATACCGTGCCGCAGGTCGCCAGCCTGCAGGTCATCCGCAGCTGGGCGGCGATGAACATTGACATCGACGGTGCGCCGCTGATCGGCCCGGTGCCGGGGCTCGGCGGCGTCACCGTCGCGGCCACCGCCAACGGCTTCACGCTTGGGCCGCTGATGGGGCGCGAGGCCGCCGCGGCGGCCCTGTCGGGACGGCTGCGGCAGGACCTCGACGCTTTCTCGATGAACCGTTTCACCTGAACAATGATGGGAGGAGAACAGACATGACAGACCTTCGGATCACCGCCGGACCCTACGCCTTCGACGCAAGGCTCGAACGCGAGGCCGCGCCAAAGACCTGTGCCGCCTTCGAGGCCGCGATGCCCTTCACGGGCCAGATCGTCCATGTCCGCTGGTCCGGCGAGGGCGTCTGGATTCCGCTTGGCGACCGCGACTTCGGCGTCGGCTACGAGAACCACACCAGCCATCCCGCGCCCGGCCAGATCATCCTTTACCCCGGCGGGATCAGCGAGACAGAGATCCTGCTGGCCTATGGTGGTGTCGACTTCTCGTCCAAGATGGGCCAGCTGGCCGGCAACCATTTCATCACGCTCACCTCGGGGCAGGAGAACCTGATGGCGCTAGGCAACCTCGTGCTCTGGGAGGGCGCGCAGGACATCGCCTTCGCCTACGCCTGAGCGCCGCGGCCGCCCCTCACCCGGCGTTACCCTAGGGGCCGTCGGTCACGGGAACCTGCCCGCTGCTTTCGGTGACGATGCCGTGCCATGCCGGATCGGACCGGATGGACATCTTCACGTGCCGCATGAAGGCGCGCGCGGTCCGCGTCAGCGGACGCACCGTCGAGACGGCGAAGGACGTGCGATAGGCGAAGCGGGGCAGGAACGGGCGGATGGTCAGCGTCGGGTCGTCCCGGCGCAGCACCGGGAACGGGCAGATCACGGTGACGCCGCTGCCGGCGCGGGCCAGGGTCACGGCGCTCAGCCCCGTCGCGACCTCGGCCACGCGGTTGGGGGCAGAGCCCGCCTCGGCGAACAACCGGTCGAGCCGCGACCGCACGATATGGCGCCGCAGGATCGCGATGAAGTTCTGCCCGTCCAGCAGGTCCGGCGTGATGACATCATGCGCGGCCAGCGGGTGCCCCTTGGGCATCACGCAAACCGCCTCGCTTTCCTGGAAGGGGATAAGCTCCATCGCGGAATGGGTCAGGTCGGCATGGGTGAAGCCAAGGTCCACCGAATCGTCGACCAGCCGGCTGACCAGCCCGTTCGAGGTGCAGGTTTCCAGCGACATGCGCTGTTCGGGATGCAGCTTCATGAAGCTGGCCATCTGCGATCCGACCAGTTCGGCAAGCGAGGGCGGCGCCGCCAGCCGAAGGGGCTGGCCACCGGGATCGTCAGGATCCGATCCGCTGATGAGAGAGATGGCATCGAACAGCCGGTCAAGCTGGGCGTTCAGCCTCAGCGCCTCGGCGGTGGGCCGAAGCCGCCCGCCCCGGCGTTCGAACAGCACCACGTTCAGCCGCGATTCAAGCTGGCTGACGGCCCGGCTGACGGTCGGCTGCGAGATCCCCAGAAGGCGGCTGGCCCCGTTCGTCGTGCCAGAGGTGATGACGGCGCGCAGGGCTTCGTACTCGCGGATAGAGTGCCAGTTGTTCCGCATGTCCACACCTCGCCCATGGCGGTTCCACCGTCTGCGGAGCGTATGCGATTAACCAATACGTTCATAGCAAAACCGAATGAAGTCTTGGCTTCCTTCGGTCGACGGTGCCGCTAACCTCTCGTCACTTTCCAGGACAAGATCAATCCGGGCTGCCCGCGCAGAGCCGGATGAATAGGGAGATACTTCATGACCCTCAGGTACCTTCGCCTGACTGCGTTCGCCGTCGCGGCTGCCTTGCCGGCCCTTCCGGCCGTCGCGCAGGAACTGCGCATCGGTCTGGCGTCCGAGCCCAGCTCGGCGGACCCGCATTTCCATAACCTCGGGCCCAACAACCAGTTGCGGCGCAACGTGTTCGAATCGCTCGTGGGCACCGATGAGCAGCAGAAGCTCTTCCCGCAGCTTGCCGTCAGCTGGCGTCCGCTGGACGACACCCGCTGGGAGTTCAAGCTGCGCGAGGGGGTCACCTTCTCGGACGGCTCGACCTTCGATGCCTATGATGTGATCTATTCGGTCTGCCGTATCCCCGGCGTGCCGGATTCCCCGTCGCTCTTCACCACCTACACCAAGGCCGTGACCGACTTCGAAGTGCCCGATCCGATGACGCTGATCGTGCATACCGCGTCGCCCTATCCGCTGCTGCCCACCGAGTTCTCGACCTGGGGCATCATCTCGGCCAAGGCGAACGGGGTCGACGGCCCGTCCATCGCGTTCTCGCCCGATGGCTGCGGCGACCTGGCCTACCCCGAGACGCAGGCCTTCAACGACGGCAGCGCCGCCATCGGCACCGGCCCCTTCCTGCTGGAAAGCTTCCGGCGCGGCGAGGGCGTCGAGCTTGTGCGCAACCCCGGCTACTGGGGCGAGGCCGCCCCGTGGGAGCGCGTCAGCATGAAGCCGCTGACGTCTGACGGTCCGCGTGTTGCCGCGCTTTTTGCGGGTGACGTCGACTTCATCGAGAACCCGCCGCTTCAGGATCTCGACCGCATCCGCGGCGAAGCCGGGCTTCAGGTCGTGCAGGGGATCTCGAACCGCGTGATCTACCTGCACATGGACCACAAGCAGGAGCCGAGCCCGATGATCACGGGCACCGATGGCAAGAACCCGCTGAAGGACGTCCGCGTCCGCGAGGCGCTGTCGATCGCCATCAACCGCGACGCCATCGTCGACCGCATCATGGGCGGTGTCGCCGTGGCCGCAGGCGAACTCCTGCCCGCGGGCATGTTCGGCGCGCACGAGGACGGCCAGATGCCGCCCGCGCCCTACGATCCCGACCGCGCCAAGGCGCTTCTGGCAGAGGCGGGGTATCCCGACGGCTTCGGCATCACCATCGGCACGCCGAACGACCGCTACATCAACGACGCGCAGGTCGCCCAGGCCGTCGCGCAGATGTGGGCCCGGATCGGTATTCCGACCGAGATCGACGCCGTGACGGCCTCGACCTTCTTCTCGCGCCGCAACGCCTACGAGTTCTCGGTTTACCTTGCAGGCTGGGGTGCCGGAACGGGCGAGATGTCCTCGCCGATCAAGGCGCTGGTCGCCACGCGGGATTCCGACCGTGGCTACGGCGGCACCAACCGCGGCCAGTACTCGAACCCCGAGGTCGACGACCTGCTGACGCGTGCGCTCGCCACTGTGGACGACGCCGCCCGCCAGGAACTGCTGCGTGAAGCCTCGCGCGTCGCGATGGCCGACTGGGCGATCCTGCCGCTGCACTTCGAGGTGACGCCCTGGGCGATGACCGACAAGGTCATGTATGCCCCGCGCGTCGACCAGTACACGCTGCCGGCCTCGATCAAGCCGGCCGGCTGACCTGCCGCGCCAAAGCCCGCGGCGATCGCATCCGCCGCGGGCCCATCGTCCACGATTGCGCAAGGACCGCCCGGGATGCTTGTCTACCTGCTTCGACGCATCGCGCAGTCCGTCTTCGTCGCGCTGGCGATGATGGTGATCGTGTTCTTCGGGATCTACATGATCGGCAACCCGGTCGACATCCTGATCTCGCCCGACGCCACGCCCCGCGAAATCGAAGAGACCATGGCGCGCTTCGGCTTCGATCAGCCGATCCATATCCAGTTCTTCACCTTCGTCGGCAACGCGCTGCAGGGCGACCTGGGCCGCAGCTTCGTGCACGGCGAAAGTGCGGTGACGCTGATCCTGCACTACATGCCCGCGACGCTGGAGCTTGCCGCGCTGGGCCTCTTCTTTTCCATCCTGATCGGCGTGCCCCTGGGGGTCTACGCGGGCTACAAGTCCGACCGCTGGCAGGGCCGCGCGATCATGACGGGCTCGATCTTCGGCTTTTCGCTGCCGAACTTCTGGGTGGGCATGCTGCTGATCCTGATCTTCGCGGTGGAATTGCGCTGGCTGCCCTCGACCGGGCGCGGCGACACGGTCGAGGTGCTGGGCATTCGGCTGTCGATCTTCTCGGAGAACGGCCTGCAATACATGATCCTGCCCGCGCTGACGCTGGCGCTTTACAAGGCCTCGCTGGTCACGCGCCTGGCGCGCGCCGGCACGCAGGAGGCGCTGGTGCAGGACTACGTCAAGTTCGCCCGCGCCAAGGGCGTGTCCGAAACCCGCATCCTCTTCGTCCATGTTCTGAAGAACATCATGATCCCCATCGTCACGGTGCTGGGGCTGGAGCTTGGGTCGATGATCGCCTTTGCCGTGGTGACGGAGACCGTGTTCGCCTGGCCCGGCATGGGCAAACTGCTGATCGACTCGATCCTCACGCTCGATCGGCCGGTGATCGTCGCCTACCTGATGATGACCGTCCTGATCTTCATCGTCATCAACCTTGTGGTCGATATCGTCTACACGATCCTCGATCCCAGGGTGCGCCTCACCGGGGGATCGACATGACCGGGATGCCCGCGCCCGAGCCGTCGCGCGGCTGGTCCGCCGACAGCCTGCCCTGGCTTCTGGCCGGGCTCATGGGGGTAAGCACCCTCGCCCTTGTCGCCGGCCCGGGGTGGAGCAGCCTGCCCGCCCGCGTCCTACTGCTCTTGGGCTTCATCGCGCTTGCCGCGCATCTTTTGCGTGGCAAGGGCCGGCAGTTCTTCAACGGCCCGGTCGCCTATTTGGCGGCGGGAAGCCTGCTGCTTCTGGTGGTGCTGGCGCTGTTCGCCAGCGAGATCGCCCCGCAGAACCCCTACGACCTGCGGCAGCTCGACATCATGGACGGACGGCTGCCGCCCGGGTCCACCACCTTCGACGGGGCGATGACCTATCGCCTCGGCACCGACGAACAGGGCCGCGATATCCTGTCGGGCATCCTCTACGGGCTGCGGGTGTCGCTGTCGGTGGCCATCGTCGCCACGCTTGTCGCCATGGCCATCGGGATCGTGGTGGGCATCTACGCGGCCTGGGCCGGCGGGCGGACAGAGGCGATCCTGATGCGCCTTGTCGACCTGCAGCTGTCGTTTCCCTCGATCCTTGTCGCGCTGATGCTGATGGCCGCCTTCGGGCGCGGACTCGACAAGGTGGTGATCGCGCTCATCATCGTGCAATGGGCCTACTACGCCCGTACTGTCCGGGGCACCGCCCTGTCCGAGGCGCGCAAGGAATACATCGACGCCGCGCGCGGGCTGGGCCTGCCGGTCCGGAGGATCATCTTCCGGCATCTCTTGCCCAACTGCATCCCGCCGCTGCTGGTGATCTCGACCGTGCAGATCGCCAACACCATCGTGCTGGAAAGCTCGCTGTCCTTCCTTGGCGTCGGCGTGCCGATCACCCGACCGTCGCTGGGGCTGCTGATCGCCAACGGCTATGACTACATGCTGTCGGGGCAATACTGGATGAGCATGTATCCCGGCGTGGCGCTGCTGGCGATCGTGGCCTCGATCAACCTGGTTGGCGACCGCCTGCGCGACACCCTGAACCCGAGGCTGCGCCGATGACCGTGCTTCAGGTCGAGGGTCTGCAAACCCATTTCTTCACCGATGCCGGCGTGGTCAAGGCCGTGGACGGCGTCGACTTCTCGCTGGACGAGGGCGAGGTGCTGGGCCTTGTCGGGGAAAGCGGATCGGGCAAGTCCGTCACCGGCTTTTCGATCCTGCGCCTTGTCGATCCGCCCGGGCGTGTTGTCGGCGGGCACATCATGTTCCGGGGCCAGGACCTGGCGCAGCTGCCCGAGTCCGAGATGCGGCGTCTGCGCGGCAACCGGATCGCGATGATCTTCCAGGATCCGATGATGACGCTGAACCCGGTCCTGCGCATCGACACCCAGATGATCGAGGCGGTGCGCGCCCATGAACGGGTCAGCGCGAAGGCCGCGCGCGACCGGGCCATCTCGGCGCTGGCCAAGGTCGGCATTCCCTCGCCGGCGGAACGGCTGGGCGCCTATCCGCACCAGTTCTCGGGCGGGATGCGCCAGCGCGTCGCCATCGCCATCGCGCTTCTGAACGGGCCGGACCTGATCGTGGCCGACGAGCCGACGACGGCGCTTGATGTGACGATACAAAGCCAGATCCTTGCAGAGGTGCAGGACCTGGCGCGCGACACCGGGACGGCGCTGATCTGGATCACCCACGACCTCGCGGTGGTCGCCGGGCTCGCCGACAGGGTGGCTGTGATGTACGCGGGCCGCATCGTCGAGACCGGGCCGACCGACGCGGTTCTCGCCGGTCCGGATCATCCCTATTCGGTGGGCCTGCTGGGGTCGATCCCCGGACATGGACAGCGCGGCCAGCGGCTGGCGCAGATCCCGGGCATGGCGCCGAACATGGCCGATCTTCCGCCCGGTTGCGCCTTTGCGCCGCGGTGCTTCCGGGCGGATGCCCGCTGCCGCGCCGAGGCGCCAGAGATCACCGTTCGCGGCTCCGGCGGTCGGTTGCGCTGTCATCACCCGATGTCCGCAGGCGAGGTGGCGACATGACGGCCATGCTGGAATTGCAGGGCGTCTCGCGCCAGTTCGTCAAGAAGCTCGACAGCATCGAACGTCTTGCCCGCGCGCTTGGCGCGAAGGTGTCCGACAGCTGCGTCAATGCCGTCGACACGGCCTCGTTCGAGGTCGCGCGGGGCGAGGTCGTGGGGCTGGTCGGAGAATCCGGCTGCGGCAAGTCCACGCTCGGCCGCATGGTCGCGGGGCTCTTGCCGGTCACCGACGGGACGATCCGTTTCGAGGGCGTCGACGTCACCGATGCCAACACCCCCGAGGCGCGCAAGGCCCGCCTGCGCATCCAGATGATCTTTCAGGATCCGATGTCCTCGCTCAACCCGCGCATGAAGGTGGACGAGATCATCGGCGAGGCCGCCGTCTTTCACGGGCTGACCACGCGCCGCGAGATGGCCGACTACGTGGCGGGTATCCTGAAGCAGGTCGGCCTCGACCCATCCTATGCCAAGCGCTTCCCGCACCAGTTTTCCGGCGGCCAGCGCCAGCGGATCGGCATCGCGCGGGCGCTGGCCGTCCGGCCCGATTTCCTGATCTGCGACGAAAGCATCGCCGCGCTCGACGTGTCGATCCAGGCGCAGGTCATCAACCTGTTCCAGGACCTGCGCCGCGATCTCGACCTGACCTACCTTTTCATCAGCCATGACCTCAGCGTGGTCGAGCATATCGCAGACCGCGTGGTGGTGATGTACCTTGGCCGGATCGTCGAGATCGCCTCGACCGAAGCGCTGTTCGAGGATCCCCGCCACCCCTACACGCGCGCCCTGATCGGACAGGTGCCGCGCCTGGGCGAGGGGCGGCAAAGCTACCAGACCATCAAGGGCGAGATCCCCTCGCCGCTGCACCCGCCCGCCGGTTGCCATTTTCACCCGCGCTGCCCGATGGCGGGGCCACGCTGCCAGCGCGAGGTGCCTGCCCTGCGCGACGGTGAAGGCCGCTCGGTGGCGTGCCATCTCGAAGACGGAGGAACCGAATGAGCCTGCACATACCGGGCGTGCTGACAGTCGAGGGGGCGGATACCCAACGCGTGCCGCTGGTCTTCGACAGCCCGCATTCCGGCGTCGTGTACCCCGAGGACTTCGGCCATGCCGCCGATCCCCTGCAGCTGCGCCATGCCGAGGACACCCATGTGCATGACCTCTGGTCCGGCGCGGTGGCCGCGGGCGCGGTCCTGCTGCACGCGCATTTCCCCCGCTCCTATGTCGACGCCAACCGGGCCGCCGACGACATGGACCCCGCCGTTCTGGAGGGGACCTATCCCGAACCTCTCAACCCCTCGGTCAAGAGCCGGCTGGGCATCGGCCTGTGCTGGACGCGGGTGCCGCCCGGCGGAGAGCCGCTTTACGACCGGCCGCTGACGGCCGCCGAGGTGCTGGCGCGGGTCGAGACCTATCACCGGCCCTACCAGTCGCAGTTGCGCGCGCTCCTGGACGCGACGCATGCCCGCTGGGGCGCGGTCTGGCACGTGGACTGCCATTCCATGCAGGAGGTGGCCTCGGCGATGTCCACGCAGGAACGCGGCACGCCGCGGCCGGATTTCGTGCTTGGGGACCTCGACGGGACGTCCTGCGCGCCCGAGTTCACGGCGACGGTGCAGGAGTTCCTGACCGGCCGCGGCTATTCCGTCGCCGTCAACGATCCCTACAAGGGGATGGAGCTTGTGCGGGCCAGCGGCGATCCGGCGCGGCGGCGCCACTCGCTCCAGGTCGAGGTGAACCGCAAGCTTTACATGGACGAGACCACGCGAGAGCCGAACGCGGGCTACGCGGACTTGCGCGGGACGTTCGACGCCCTGTCGGAACACCTGGCCGGGTACGTGGTCAGCCTGTCGGAAGGACAGCCGGCATGACCAGTTCCGCGACGGGCCTGCCCAACCCTTATGCAGTCGAATTGACCCCGCCCGATATCTCGGCCTATGCCGCGGGCAACACCGGCGTGCCCTATGTCTGGACCTTCGACAGCGGGGCCGCGGGGCCGCATGTGGCGATCACCGCGATCGTTCACGGCAACGAACCCTGCGGGGCGATCGCGCTGGACTGGCTGATGCAGATGGGCGTCCGGCCCTTGCAGGGAAGGCTTTCGCTGGGCTTCGTGAATGTCGCGGCCTACGAGGCGTTCGATCCCGAGGTGCCGGATGCAACCCGTTGGGTTGAAGAGGATTTCAACCGGCTTTGGGGCGAGGGCGTGCTGGACGATCCGGACCGGCGCGTCACCCCCGAGGTGGAGCGCGCGCGCGCGTTGCGGCCCTGGCTGTCGACGGTGGACCTGTTGCTCGACATCCATTCGATGCAGCACAAGACCGATCCCCTTATCATCGCGGGGCCTGCCGCGAAGGGCCGGGCGCTGGGCGGCGCGATCGGCTGGCCGGGCATCGTCGTGACCGACAAGGGCCATGCCGAGGGCCAGCGGATGCGCGACTTTGCCGAGTTCGCCGACCCCGCTTCGGCGCGCAACGCGGCGCTGGTCGAATGCGGCCAGCACTGGGAGGCCGAGGCCGCAGAGGTCGCAAGGGATTGTGTCACGGGCTTTCTGAGAACCACAGGTGTTGTGCCTGCGGATTTCGCCGAGGACCGGATGGCCACCCGCCCGCCGCGCCCGGCGCAGCGGTTCTACGAGGTGATGGGGCCGGTGACGATCGAGACCGGCGACTTCCGTTTCGCACAGGACTGGCGGGGCTTCGAGCATCTGCCCAAGGGCACGCTGATCGGCCATGACGGGGACCGCGCCATTGTGGCGCCGCACGATCCGACGGTCCTCATCATGCCGTCCCGGCGGCTCTGGCCCGGCAAGACGGCGGTGCGGCTGGCCCGCCCGCTGGAGGCCTGAGGCCCCCGCTGGCCGGATGTGCCGGCGGGCGGGTTCGCCG
>JAUIIC010000071.1 GCA_030431935.1 Alphaproteobacteria bacterium
CGGCTGGACGACGCGGGCCTTGCGCGCCAGATCGCGGCGCTGCGCAGCATCCCGGGGCTGGTGAACCAGACGCTGGACCGCGCGGCCGAGATCGAGGACGCAGCCTATGCCCTGGCCGAGGCGCGCGACGTGCTGTTCCTGGGGCGCGGCGCGCTTTATCCGCTGGCCCTGGAAGGCGCGCTGAAGCTGAAGGAAATCAGCTATATCCACGCCGAGGGCTATGCCAGCGGCGAGATGAAGCACGGGCCGATCGCGCTGATCGACGCCGACGTGCCGGTGGTGGTGCTGGCCCCGCGCGACGCTCTGTTCGAGAAGACCGTGTCGAACATGCAAGAGGTGATGGCCCGTCACGGCAAGGTGGTTCTTGTCACCGATGCACGGGGCGCGGCCGAGGCGGCAGAGGGCACCTGGCGCACGCTGGTGATGCCTGACGCGCCGCCAATGTTCGAGCCGATCCTATACGCCGTGCCGGCCCAGCTTCTGGCGTATCACGCCGCCGTCGCCAAGGGCACCGACGTGGACCAGCCGCGCAACCTGGCGAAATCGGTGACGGTGGAATAAGCGCTTGGCAAAACGGTTCGACCGGATCGGCGAGGATCACCGCGCCTTCATCGAGGCGCAGCACATCTTCTTCGTGGGCAGCGCCGCGCGCGAGGGGCGGGTGAACGTCTCGCCCAAGGGCATGGACAGCCTGCGGGTGACGGGTCCGAACCGGATCGTCTGGCGCAACCTGACCGGCAGCGGCAACGAGACAGCGGGCCATCTGCGCGACATCAACCGCATGACGCTGATGTGGTGCGGGTTCGAGCTGCGGCCGCTGATCCTGCGCTGCTACGGCACCGCGCGCGCGGTGCATCCGCGCGACGCCGACTGGGCGGCGCTGAACGGCCTCTTCCCGCCGCATGACGGCGCGCGGCAGGTCTATGACATGGCGGTGGACCTGGTGCAGACCTCCTGCGGCTACGCGGTGCCCTACATGGACCATGCGGGCGAGCGCGACACGCTGGACCGCTGGACCGCCGACAAGGGCCCCGAGGGGGTGCGCCGCTACTGGGCCGAGACGAACGCACGCACACTCGACGGGCTCGAGACCGGCATCGGCGACGACCCGGCATGACCGGGGACGAGGCGCTGGCGGCACTTGCCGCCCATGCGGTGCCTGGCAAGGCGGCCGAGATGGCGGCCTATCACAAGGCGGACCGGCGCTATCTGGGCGTGGCCAATCCCGACATCGACACGCTGGCGCGCGGCTGGCGGCAGGACCTGACGCTGGCCGAACGGCTGGCGCTGGCCGCCAGGCTGTGGGACAGCGACGTGCACGAAGGGCGGATTGCCGCCGCCAAGCTGCTGACGCAGGCGCGCATCCGGCCCGACGATGCCAGCGCGTGGGACCTGATCCGGTCCTGGGTGCCGCAGTTCGACGCCTGGGCGGTGGCCGATCACGCCTCGATCGCCGGGCAGAAACGGTTGGTGGCCGATCCGTCGCGGCTGGACGAGGTGGAACGCTGGACGCAGGCCGATCACATGTGGACCCGGCGCGCGGCGCTGGTGATGACGCTGCCCTGGACGCGGCTGCCCCACCCCAAGTCCGCGGATCTCGCGGTGCGCGAGCGCGTGCTGGGCTGGGCGGCGGGCTATGTGCCGGACCGGGACTGGTTCATCCAGAAGGCCGTGGGGTGGTGGCTGCGCGACCTGTCCAAGCGCGACCCCGAGCGGGTGCGCGCCTTCCTGGCCGAGCATGGCGCGGAGATGAAGCCCTTCGCCCGGCGCGAGGCATCGCGGTACCTGTAGGGCCGGGTGCGGTCATACCTGGGGCATCGCGTCCCAGCGCAGGTTCACGCGACCCGTGGATGACTTCGGCAGCTTCGCGCGCGCGATGGTGCGGGCCGATACCTCAAACTCGGGGTCTATGCGGACGACGACGACGCGGCTGAAGTTGCCCTTCAGATCGACAGTTACACTGAGCTCCTTCTTCATAGGGGAGATCGTCTTGACCTCTACAAGCTCCTTTCCCAATCTCCCGTCCGAGCCGGGAGCATAGGGCCGGTGCAGCTGGATGCCATAGGTGACGGCGGCGAAGAGTTCTCCCAACTCCCCGTAGACCTGCAGGTGGCGGCCGGTCACAAGATGGTACTGCTCGGCAAGCTGCAGAAGATCGTTGAAGGTCGAAAGCAGGTTCAAGTCGGCAAGCGGGTATCTCTCTCGCAATTCTATGCGGGCCAGTTCGCTATTGATGTGGTCCCAACTGACCCATTCCCCGTCATCCCAGATTGCGTTGTCCGGCCCCAACACTTGAGTCTCCCGTACGATTGTTCGACGCATGTGAATCTCCTGCGCGATAATGCGAGAAGTCTCTCTACCTATTGGGGCAAAAGCATGTCGCAGCGCGGGCACTTGCACGGGCCCGGCGGCGGCCTCAGCCGTCGCGCAGCGCCCGGCGCATAATCTTGCCCGTGGCGGTCATCGGCAGGGCATCGACGCGCACCACCTGGCGGGGGGCGACATGGGGGCTGACGCGGTCGCGGACGCGCTGGATCAGCGCGGGTTCGAGGCCCTCCCAGGTCGCGCCGTCGCGCAGGACGACGAAGGCCTTGACCACCTCTGTCCGGACCGGGTCGGGCACGCCGATCACTGCGGCCATGACCACGTCGGGGTGCCCGGTCAGGCAGTTCTCGATCTCGGTCGGGCCGATGCGGTAGCCCGC
Organism: Alphaproteobacteria bacterium; assembly: GCA_030431935.1. GTDB lineage: Bacteria > Pseudomonadota > Alphaproteobacteria > Rhodobacterales > Rhodobacteraceae > ASV31. The sequence goes on from JAUIIC010000071.1 coordinate 2,705, forward strand.
CGAGGTGATGACATCGTCGTCGCGGCTGACGTAGGTGAAGTAGCCTTGGGCGTCCTGCGTCGCCAGATCGCCCGTGCGCATCCAGTCGCCCACGAATTTCTCGGCCGTCTTGTCGGGCTTGTTCCAGTATTCCAGGAACATCACCGGATCGGGGCGGCGCACCGCGATCTCGCCGATCTGTCCGGGCACCACGGGCCGGCCCTCGGCGTCGATCAGGGCGACGTCATGGCCGGGGACCGGCAGGCCCATGGCGCCGTCGCGCACCTCCATCAGACCATGCACCGAGGCGAGCACGAGGTTGCACTCGGTCTGGCCGTAGATCTCATTGACCGGCGCGCCGAGATGGGCCGCAGCCCAGTCCGACAACGCGGTGCCGAGGCTTTCTCCGCCCGATCCGATGGAGCGCACCTGCAAGGGCATGTCCGGGGGCGACTGGCGCATGAGCTTGAGCGCGGTGGGCGGCAGGAACAGGCGCGTGATGCCTTCGGCCCGTATCACGGCATAGGCGTCGGCCGGGTCGAACTTGCGCATCCGCCGGCTAACGAGCGGCACGCCGTAGTAGAGGCAGGGCACCGCCATGTCCATCAGTCCGCCGATCCAGGCCCAGTCGGCCGGGGTCCAGCCCACGTCGCCCGGCACCTCGCCGAAGCCGGGATGGTGCGTTTCGATCGAGGTCAGGTGGCCGATGAGAAAGCGGTGCGCGTGCAAGACGCCCTTGGGCGGGCCGGTGGTGCCCGAGGTGTAGATCAGCATCGCCGGATCCCCGGCCCCGGTGTCGAAGCGGGTGTGCGGGCGCGCAGCCGCGATTTCCGTGCCGAGGTGAAGGACCGGCGGCGCGGCGGGATCGACAGAGAAGATCGCGGCAAGCTCTGGCAGGTCGGCGCGCAGCGACAGGACCTTCCCCAGGTTCGCCGCATCGGTGATGACCGCCCGCGCGCCGCTGTCCGACAGGCGGTACGCCAGCGCGTCGGTGCCGAACAGCGTGAAGAGCGGCAGCACGACCGCGCCGAGCTTCAGGATCGCCATATGCGCCAGAAGGACCTCGGGCGATTGCGCCAGCAGCACCGCCACGCGGTCGCCGCGCCGCACGCCCCGGGCGGCCAGCGCCCCGGCAAGACGGTCCGAGGCGTCCCGCAACCGGCCATAGCTCCAAACCTCGCGGGTTCCGTCCTCGGCAACATGGATGATCGCAGTCCGCCCGGGATCGGTATCGGCCCAGCTGTCGCAACAGCGCTCGGCGATGTTGTAGCGTTCGGGGATGTCCCAGCCGAACCCGGCGCGCATCTCCTGCCATGGGCCCGGCGGCCCCAGGACGCGCCGGCTCACGGCTCAGAGCGCATAGACGACAAGCTCCGGCAGGCCTGTCAGCGGCGCCTCCAGCACGCGCATGGCCGGAAGCGAGATCCGGCTGCCAGAGCCGGGTTCCTTGCCCGTGGGGCGCAGTTCGACCTTCACGCTGTTGCCGGTCTCGGGATAGACCAGCCGGCCCTGCGTCACCTCGGTGACCAACGGGGTCTCCAGCCAGAAGCCCGGATCGGTCGGATCGCCGAGCGACGCCACGGTGCGGCCCAGTTCGCGCCCGCCCTCGGCGGATGCGGCAACCTCTCGCTCCTCGGCGGTGGTGGTATCGAATTCGGCCGCGGTCGTCGCCTCGGCCGGGGGCGGAACCCCCTCTTTCATCGGCGCCATCAGAGGATCGCCCGGCCCGGCATTCTCGGCCAAGGCCTCGCTGCGCTCGCCGCCCATGCGGTCGAGAAACGGCGGGGCCGTCACGCCGCAACCGGCAAGCGCAAGGAGCAAGACGAATGAGGTTCGGCGCATCATACGGCCAAGCCTAGGCGCATTTCGGCACCTGTTCAACGACTCCGGCGCACTCTTGCGGCGGGTTCGTCCTGCGCCTAGATTTCCTTCATGACAGCACCACTCATCGATCCATTCCAACGCGCGATTTCCTATCTGCGCGTGTCGGTCACGGACCGATGCGACTTTCGCTGCGTCTACTGCATGTCCGAGAACATGACCTTCCTGCCGAAGAAGGAGCTTCTGACGCTGGAAGAGCTTGACCGGATGTGTTCCACCTTCATCCGGATGGGCGTGCGCAAGCTGCGGATCACCGGGGGCGAACCGCTCGTGCGGCGCGATATCCTGACGTTCTTTCAGCGCATGTCGCGGCATCTGGACTCCAGCGCGCTGGAGGAACTGACGCTGACGACGAACGGCTCGCAGCTGGAGCGCTTCGCGGGCGACCTGCATGCGGCGGGCGTGCGGCGGGTGAACGTCTCGCTCGACACGCTGGACGACGCGAAGTTCGCCCGCGTCACCCGCTGGGGCCGCCTTCCACAGGTCCTGCGAGGCATCGAGGCGGCACAGGACGCGGGTCTGCGGATCAAGATCAACGCGGTGGCACTGAAGGGGTTCAACGAGGACGAGTTGTTCGACCTGGTGGACTGGTGCGGATCGCGCGACATGGACCTGACCTTCATCGAGGTCATGCCGATGGGCGACCTGGGCAACGAGGATCGGGTGGGCCAGTACTGGGCTCTGTCGGACTTGCGCGCGCGCCTGGCCGAGCGGTTCTCCCTGACCGACCTGTCCCATCGGACCGGCGGGCCCGCGCGCTACGTGCGGCTGGAGGAAACTGGCCAGCAGGTCGGCTTCATCACGCCCCTGACCCATAATTTCTGCGAAAGCTGCAACCGGGTGCGGCTGACCTGTACTGGCGAGCTTTTCATGTGCCTGGGACAAGAGGACATGGCCGACCTGAGGGCACCCCTACGCGCACATCCTGACAGCGACGCGCCACTGGAAGACGCGATCCGCCGGGCGATCTTTCGCAAGCCCAAGGGGCACGATTTCGACTATTCCCGCCAGCGGCCCGACGGCCAGGTCAGCCGCCACATGAGCCATACGGGCGGCTAGGTCCCCGCCCCCGCCGCGCTCACCGCCCGAGATAGTCCACCCGAAGCTCCATGAGCGCACTTGCGGTCGCCTGTGCGCCGCCCGTACCGGAGCCTAGAAGATCCCTTCGCAGATCGGGGTCGGCCCGAAGATCGTAGAGTTCGGGGGCCTGCCCGTCCCGTGCGACCAGCGCGTGATCGGCGGTCACCATGGACCACCCGTAGGAACCCCGTCCCCGGATCGGGCTGTCGCCGAAGTGTTCCACATAGGCCGCGTCGCGCCCGGACGGCACCCTGCCCGTCAGCACCGGCAGCAGGCTGAAGCTGCTTGCGGGCCGGGCGCCGCCCGCCCCGGCCAGATCCAGGATCGTGGCGAAGAGATCCGTGCCCGCCACCGGCTGCGCGCTGCGGCCCTGCGCGATTCCCGGTCCGGCCACCACGAGGGGCACATGCGTGCCGCCCGGCAGAATGCTTCCCTTGGCGCCGCGCGTCCGGCTGTCCGGCCCGGCGACACGCGCAGGCGTGCCGTTGTCCCCGATGAACAGGACGAATGTATTCGCGCGCTCAGCCGCGCCGAGGCTGTCCAGAAGCCGGCCCAACTCGGTATCGAGGGCTTCGAGCGCGGCCCGGTAGTAGGGCGCCGGATCGCGCTGGATGGCGCCCGGATCGTCACTGAGGCCGGTGTTCACCAGTGCGGCGGGCGGCGCATGGAACGGGGTATGCGGCGCGACATGGGCCAGCCAGAGAAACCACGGCCCCGTCTGCCCGGCGATCCAGTCGATGGCCCGGTCCGTGAGAACCGTGGTGGCATAGCCCGAGACGGGCACGCTGCGGCCCGCGTCGACCGCCTCCCACTCCATGAAACTGTCGAGGGCGCCGGTCAGGGGCCCGAAATGCATCGGCACGCCAAGGTCCGCCGGATGATCCGTGTCGCGGCGGTCCGGGCTCAGGTGCCACTTGCCGATGAGCGCAGCGGCATAGCCCGGCGCATCACGCGAGAGGATGTCAAACACGCTTGGCGTCGCGGGGTCGAGCCCGGCCGGATTGCGCGGGCTGACCGCCCCGCCGACACCGGTTTCCGAGGGGTAGCGGCCCGTCAGCATCATCGCCCGGGTCGGAGAGCAGGTGGGCGCGACATGCACCGCGTCGAACACCATGCTGCTGCGGCACAGCGCCTCCAGCGTGGGCATGGAGGCCGCCTTCGGCGCGCGCGCATGGCAGGGGCTGGCATCCACCCCCATGTCGTCGGCGATCACGAGGAGGATGTTGGGGGACGCGGCGGCCTCTGCCGACGCCAGCGAAACCGCCAATGCGGCGCCGCACGCCACTTGCCGAGCCAGGTTCTTCATTCTCACCCTCCGATCCGGGACACCCTGTCCCCATCACGAACGGGCCGGAACGGGCATTCCGTCGTCGTCAGAGAGAAAAGCGCGATCGAGCAAGGCAGCCAAGAGCGCTGGACGGGCAAGGCGGGGCGATCCGGGGGCCGTGGCCGTCCCCGGATCACGGGAAAGGCCGGTGGCTCAGGCCGCCGGCAGGCGGCTTTCCACCATCTCGGCGAACCAGGAACAGCCCGCCGGGATCACCTCGTCATTGAAATTGTACTCGGGATGATGAACCGCCGCCGTGTCGCCGTTGCCGACGAGGATATAGGCCCCCGGGCGCTCTTCGAGCATGTAGGCGAAATCCTCTCCGCCCATGACCAGCGGGGCGTCGTCGCAGCCGCCCGAAACCTTGCGGGCCGCCGCGATGGCATAGTCCGTTTCGGTTTCGTGATTGGCCATGACCGGGTAGCCCCGCATGTACTCGACGTCCGCAGTGCCGCCGAAGGCCAGAGCCGTTGTCTCTACGATCCGCTTGAACCGTTCTTCCACGAGGCTTCGGACATCGGCATCAAGCGTGCGCACCGTGCCCCGGATCGTGACGGTCTGTGGGATGACGTTGAAGGCCTTGGACGATGTCTCGAAGCTGGTCACCGAGATCACGGCCTGCTTGACCGGATCGACGTTGCGGCTGGCGATCGTCTGCAGCGCGAGCACCACGTGCGAGGCGATCACGGTGCTGTCGATGGTCTCATGCGGTTTCGCGGCATGGCCGCCCTTGCCCTCGATCACCACCTCGAAGGTATCGGTGGCGGCAAAGAATGCCCCAGTACGGATGGCAAAGCTGCCCACGGGCCGGCCCGGCCAGTTGTGCATGCCGTATACCTCGTCGATTTTCCAGCGGTCCATCATGCCGTCGGCGCACATCTCGGCCCCGCCGCCGCCGCCTTCCTCGGCGGGCTGGAAGATCACCACCACCGTGCCGTCGAAATTGCGCGTCTCAGCCAGGTATTTCGCGGCGCCGAGCAGCATGGCGGTGTGCCCGTCATGGCCGCAGGCGTGCATCGCGCCTGGCGTCTTCGACGCATAGGGCACGCCCGTCGCCTCGACGATGGGCAGCGCATCCATATCCGCCCGAAGCCCGATCGTGCGCCCACTGTTGTCGCTGCGCCCCTTGATGACGCCAACGACGCCGGTGCGCCCGATCCCGGTCACGACCTCGTCGCAGCCGAACTCCTTAAGCTTGTCGGCCACCAAGGCCGAGGTGCGGTGGGTCTCGAACAGGATCTCGGGATGAGCATGGATGTCGCGCCGCCACTCGGTGATCTCGGGCAGCAGTTCGGCGAAACGGTTCTTGATCGGCATTCTCAGTCTTTCTTTTGCGGGTGTCGGGTCAGGCCGCGGGCATGCGGCGTTCCACGAGTTCGGCGAACCAGCTGCAGCCAGCCGGGATCGCGTCGTCATTGAAGTCGTAGGCGGGGTGATGCACCATGGCACTGTCACCGTTGCCCACCATGATATAGGCGCCGGGACGCTTTTCCAGCATGAAGGCAAAGTCCTCGCCCGCCATCATGGGCGGCATGTCGCGCACCACGGATCCGGCGACGGCCTCGGCCACGCTGGCGGCGAACTCGGTATTCTCCTCGGCGTTCACCGAGGGGGCCACCATCCTGCGGTAGGTCACCCCGGCTTCTGCGCCAAAAGCCTGCGCGGTCGCGGTGGCGACGCCGGCCAGGCGGGCCTCGACCAGGTCCCGGACATCGGCATCGAGCGTGCGCACGGTGCCCTTCAGCACCACCGAATCCGGGATCACATTGAACGCATCGGTATCGGTGCGGAAGCTGCACACCGACAGGACAGCGTTCTTGAGCGGATCGACATTGCGCGACACGACCGATTGCAGGGCGGTCACGACCTGGCTGGCCGCCAGGGTGGTGTCGACGGCCTGGTGCGGGATCGCACCATGCCCGCCCCGCCCCGTCACCACGATCTCGAAACTGTCGACGGCGGCGAGGATCGGACCCGGGCGGATCGCGAAGCTGCCGACGGGCAGACCGGGCATGTTGTGCATGCCGTAGACCTCCTGCACGCCCCAACGCTCCATCACGCCGTCCTCGCACATCGCGATGGCCCCGCCACCGCCTTCCTCGTCGGGCTGGAAGATCACTACCACCGTGCCGTCGAAGTTGCGGGTCTCGGCCAGGTATTTCGCCGCGCCCAGCAGCATGGCGGTGTGCCCGTCATGGCCGCAGGCGTGCATGGCGCCGGGAACCGTCGAGGCATGGGCCAGCCCTGTCGCCTCGTGGATCGGCAAGGCGTCCATGTCGGCGCGCAGACCGACCACGCGGCCAGAACTGTTCTGCTTGCCCCGGATCACGCCGACGACGCCGGTCTGCCCGATGCCGGTCGTTACCTCGTCGCAGCCGAAGGCGCGCAGCCTGTCGGCGACCAGCGCCGCGGTGCGATGGGTGTCGAAGCGGATCTCGGGGTTGGCGTGCAGGTCGCGACGCCACTCCACGATCTCGGGCAGGAGCTCGGCCAGACGGTTCTTCACGGGCATGCGGTCACTCCTTGCAAAGCGTGTCGACCAGGCGATGGATGAAACGTTCACCAGCCTGAAACTGGTCCACGGTCAGGTATTCGTTCGGCTGGTGCGCCTGGGCGATGTCGCCGGGCCCGCAGACCACGGCGGAATATCCGCGTTCCTGGAACTGGCCGGCCTCGGTGCCATAACTGACCACATGCACCCCGTTGTCGCCGGTCAGGGCGCGCACGATGCGTTCGGCGGCCCCGTCGGTTTCCGGCATCAGGGCGGGAACGTGGAAATAGGGCGTCAGTTCGATCCGCGCATCGGGGTGGACCGCCTGCATCGCCGCCTCGACGCGGGCCACCTCGGCGCGATAGGCCGCCATCCACTCCTCCAGGCTGTCGCCGGGCACGACCCGGAAATCCAGCCCGAACCGGCATTCGCCCGCCGTGATGTTGCCCGCTGTCCCGCCGCTGATCCGGCCCACATGCACCGTGGTCCAGGGCGGATCGAAATCCGCCGCCCGATCCGGGACCGGGCGCGCCCGGTTCGCCTCGTTCATGCGGTTGGCCCAATCGACCAGGCGGGCGGCCTCCATGACCGCGCTGACGCCCTTGTGCATGATCGAGGAATGCACCTCGTGCCCGACGACGCGCGTGTGAAAGCCGGTACCGCCCTTGTGCGCCGTGACCACCTTCATCATCGAGGGCTCGCCGATGATGGCGGTCGCCGCGGGCGGCAGCACCTCGCGCATCCGGTCGATCATCGGGGGGGCGCCGGTGCAGCCCAGTTCCTCGTCATGCGACAGGGCGATCTGCAGGGGCCGCCGGACACCGCGCTCCAGCGCCAGGGGCACCGCGGCCAGCGCCAGCGCGTCGAAGCCCTTCATGTCGCAGGTGCCGCGGCCGTAAAGCCGGCCGTCCCGCTCGGTCACCGTCCAGGGATCGGTGTTCCAGGCCTGGCCGTCCACCGGCACGACGTCGCTGTGCCCCGACAGCACCACGCCGCCGGCCCTGTCCGGCCCGACATTGGCGAAGAGCGACGCCTTCGTCGCGCAATCGGACAGCACGCGATGCGCGCGCACCCCATGATCCGCCAGGTACGACTCGACCCAGTCGACCAGATCGAGGTTGCTGTCCCGGCTGACGGTCGGGAAAGCGACAAGCGTATTGAGGATTTCGCGCGCGCTGAGACTGGGCGCCATGTATCTGCCCCGGTGCGGTTGTTCTGCGAAGGTGAGGCGGGAATCCGCGAAGGTCAAGGGCAGCTGCCCAAAGGTCAGGCACCCGCCAGTTGACGCACCGTCAACCGCCCAGATTGAGGTTGCCGGGTTGCCGTTTCGTGTTATGCCTTAGGTCACCAACAGGGGTCCTGGGGTGCCATTCTTGCCGGCGCTTCTTCGACGGTCCTCAAAGAAGAAGAAATAACACGGGGAGCGCTGTATGCCCGACGGGGCTGTGCCCATCCTTGATGTCCGGAACCTAAAGACGGTGTTCCGGACACGCTCTGGCGAAGTTCATGCCGTGAACTCGGTAAGTTTCGACCTCAAGGCGGGCGAGTTGCTCGGCGTAGTTGGCGAGTCTGGGTCCGGGAAGTCGGTGACGATGATGTCGCTGATCGGCCTGTTGCCCTCGCCGCCCGCCGAAGTGCGCGAAGGCCAGGTGAACCTGGGCAACATGGACCTGCTCAAGGTCGACGAGGACACGTTGCGCAGCGTCCGCGGCGCGCGCGTGGGCTTCATCTTCCAGGACCCCATGACGTCGCTCAACCCGGTCTTCACCGTGGGCTGGCAGATCATGGAGCCCCTGCGCAAGCACATGGGCATGTCCAAGGACGCCGCCCGGAATCGCGCGGTGGAGCTGCTCGAACTGGTGGGCATCCCCGACGCGCGCTCGCGTCTGCGCGACTATCCGCACCAGTTCTCGGGCGGCATGCGCCAGAGGGTCATGATCGCCATCGCGCTGGCCTGCGATCCCGAGGTGCTGATCGCCGACGAGCCGACGACCGCGCTGGACGTCACCATCCAGGCGCAGATCCTCGATCTGGTGAAGGACCTGCGGGAAAAGCTGGGAATGGCGATCATCTGGATCACCCATGATCTTGGGGTGATTGCGGGCATCGCCGACCGCGTCATCGTCATGTATGGCGGCCAGATTGTCGAGCAGGCCCCGGTGCGGGAGTTGTTCGGCAACCCCCAGCATCCCTATACCCGCGCCTTGCTTCGGACGATCCCGTCCGTGCGGGGCGAACGTGCCGCCCGCCTTGAAGTGATCGAGGGCCAGCCGCCGATCCTGGGGGCGCCCCCCGCGGCCTGCCCCTTCCGCTTCCGCTGCCCCGAACGCCTGGCGCGTTGCGACCGGGAGAACCCGGTGCGCGTGCCGGTCGGAGCGGGGCACGACGCGGCGTGCTTCTGGGATCCCGCCACGGGGGGCGAACGCAATGCCTGACGGCGCAATGCAGAAGCCCCTTGTCAGCGTACGGGGCCTCAAGATGCACTTTCCCATCTACGCCGGCGTGCTGCGCCGCCGCGTCGGGGAAGTGAAGGCGGTCGACGGGGTGTCCTTCGACATCCGCGAGGGCGAAACGCTTGGCCTTGTCGGCGAATCCGGGTGCGGGAAATCGACCTGTGGGCGGGCTATCCTGAGGCTCTACGACCTGACAGAGGGCTCGGTGAAGATCGACGGCACCGAAATCGGTCAGGCGGGGCCCGAGACGCTGCGCAAGATGCGCCCCACCATGCAGATGGTGTTTCAGGACCCGCAGGCGAGCCTCAACCCGCGGATGACGCTGGCGGCGATCATCGGCGAACCGCTGGACGAGCACACGAGCCTCACGCGTACCGAAAAGCGTGAGAGGGTCTATGAGCTCATGGACGCGGTCGGGCTCAACCGGGATTTCGCCAACCGCTACCCGCACGAGTTCTCGGGCGGCCAGCGCCAGAGGATCGGCATCGCGCGCGCCCTTGCGCTGAACCCCAAGTTCATCGTCTGCGACGAGCCGATCGCCGCCCTCGACGTGTCGATCCAGGCGCAGGTGGTCAACCTGCTGGAGGACCTGCAGGACAAGCTGGGGCTGACCTATCTGTTCATCAGCCACGACCTGTCGATGGTGCGCCACATCGCGGACCGGGTCGCGGTGATGTATCTCGGCAAGATGGTCGAGCTTGCCCCGCGCGACGGGCTTTATGGCGAGCCCCGGCATCCCTATACCCGCGCGCTCCTGTCCGCCGTGCCCGAACCCGACCCGCGGATCGAAGCCGAGATCAAACACATCATCCTGAAGGGCGACGTGCCCAGCCCGGCGAACCCGCCCAAGGGCTGCAACTTCTGCACGCGCTGCCCCGAGGTGATGGACATCTGTCGTCGCGTCGATCCCGAGTTCCGCGAAGTAGCACCAGGGCACTATACCGCCTGCCACCTGTATCCAGAGACAAGCACCAAGACCGCCGGACAAACGGCGGCATCAGAGGCCGCACAGAGCATCCAACAAGGAGACTGACATGAAACTGAGACACGCCCTGATGGGCGCCTGCGCAACCCTTGCCATCGCGCCGATGGCAAACGCCGCCGCGCACGAAGGCGAGCGGGGCCGCGACGGGCAGGTGAACATCATCTACTGGCAGGCGCCCTCGATCCTGAACCCGTTCCTGTCGGGCGGCACCAAGGACGTGGAATCCGCCTCGATGATCATCGAGCCGCTGGCCCGCTTCAACGAAAAGGGCGAACTGGTGCCCTGGCTGGTCGACGAGATCCCGACGGTCGGCAACGGCGGTGTGTCCGAGGACCTGACGCAGATCACCTGGAAGATCACGCCCGGCATCCTGTGGTCCGATGGCACGCCCTTCACCTCGGCCGACGTCAAGTTCACCTACGAGTACTGCACCCATCCCGAAGGTGGCTGCGCCCAGCTGACCAAGTTCAACGGTGTTGCCAGCGTCGAGACGCCGGACGATCTGACGGTCATCGTCAACTTCGAAGGCCCGACGCCCAACCCCTATGGTCCGTTCGTCGGCGGTGAAAGCCCGATCATCCAGGCCGCCCAGTTCGCAGACTGCCTTGGCGCCAAGGCGCCCGAGTGCACCGAGGCCAACTTCGGCCCGATCGGCACCGGTCCGTTCGTCGTCACCGAGTTCCGCCCGAACGACGTGATCTCGATGGAAGCCAACCCGAACTATCGCGTCGCCGGCAAGCCGGCCTTTGCGACGGTGAACTTCAAGGGCGGCGGCGACGCCACGGCCGCAGGCCGCGCCGTGATGGAAACGGGCGAGTTCGACTATGCCTGGAACCTTCAGCTGGCGCCCGACGTGATCGCCCAGATGCAGCAGGGCGGCAAGGGCACCCCAGTCGCCGGCTTCGGCCCGCTGGTCGAGCGCATCATGCTCAACAACACGAACCCCGACTCGGCGCTTGGCCCGGACGAGCGTTCGGTGATCAAGCCGCATCCTTTCCTGGGTGATCCGGCGGTCTACAAGGCTATGTCCATGGCGATCGACCGACCGCTGCTGGTCGAGATCGGCTATGGGCAGGCCGGCAAGGTCACCTGTAACTGGGTGCCCGCGCCCGAGGCCTTCAACTCGGACACCTTCGATTGCTCCACCCAGGACATCGAAGGCGCCAAGGCCATGCTCGAAGCGGCCGGCTATGTCGACACCAACGGCGACGGCATCCGCGAGACCCCGGACGGCGTCAAGATGTCGATCCTCTACCAGACCTCGACCAACGCCGTGCGCCAGGACTTCCAGGCCCTGATCAAGCAGTGGTGGGAAGAGATCGGGATCGAGACCGAGCTTCGCAACATCGACGCGTCCGTGTTCTTCGGCGGTGACCCGGGTTCGCCCGACACCTTCCAGAAGTTCTATGCCGACGTCGAGATGTACGCGAACACCTTCAACGGCACCGACCCGCAGGCCTACCTGGGCAACGCGCTGTGCGACAAGGCTCCGTCGCCGGCGACCCAGTGGCAGGGCGAGAACATCAGCCGCTGGTGCAGCGAGGAGTACGACGCGCTGCACGCCGAGCTGACCCGGACCGCCGATATCGCAGAGCGGGCCCGTATCGGCCGTATGCTCAACGACATGGCCGTCGAGGGCGGCGCAATGATCCCGCTGGTGCACCGTGGCCGTCTGTCGGCCCATGCCAACTCGCTGGGTGGCGTCATCCTGAACGTCTGGGACAGCGAGCTCTGGAACGTGGCCGACTGGTACCGCATGGACCAGTGACGGATCTCCCAGCCGCGCCCGCGCGCGGCCGGGACCCCCGCGATCCCCGGTGCAGGCCGGACATAGTCCGGCCTGCATCCTTCCACCCGAACACTCCCGGATCTTGACGCGAGGCGCAGGCCATATGCTGACCTACACCATCCGCAGGCTGCTGATCTCGATCCCGACGCTGCTGTTCATCAGCCTCGTGATCTTCCTGCTGCTGGAGCTTGCCCCGGGCGACCCGATGGCGCAGGTCCCTTTGACCGTGCCCGACGAGGTCAAGCAGAAGATGCGCGAGGCACTCGGCCTCGGCCAGCCGATCCACATCCGCTTCGGCCTCTGGATCTGGCAGTTCTTCGTCGTCGAGCCGCTGCACCTTCTGGACATCATTCTGGGCACCGGCTTTGCCGAGGGACAGCAACGCGTCATCAGCTGGCAGACCCGCAGCCCCGTCATGGACATCGTCGCGCAGCGCATTCCCCAGACGCTCTGGGTGGTGGGCGTGGCCTATGTCGTCGCCGTCATAATCGCCGTTCCCATCGGCGTCTATTCCGCCTATCGGCAATATTCCCTGTTCGACCAGGCCGGCACGTTCGTCACCATGATCGGCTTTTCGGTGCCCCCCTTCTTCTCGGGCGTGCTGGTGATCGTCATCTTCTCGGTGCAGCTCGGCTGGTTCCCGTCGATCTACGACACCACGCACAAGGTCGTGGACTGGGACAGCTTCGTCGTTCAGCTACAACAGATGGTCATGCCGGTCATGGTGCTGGCCCTGCAGATCACCAGCCAGATCAGCCGCTTCATGCGCGCCTCGATGCTGGACAACCTGAACCAGGACTACGTGCGCACCGCCCGCGCCAAGGGCATGACAGAGCGTGTCGTGGTCACGCTGCACGTTCTGCGCAACTCGATGATTCCCGTCGTGACCATCATCGCGCTAGGTATTCCCTCGATCTTTGGCGGCGCCATCATCACCGAGCAGGTGTTCAAGGTGAACGGGATCGGCCAGCTTCTGATTACCGCGATCCAGGCCAACGACCTGCCCATGGTGCAGACGCTGACCTTCATCTTCGCCGTCCTGATCGTGCTCTTCAATCTGATCGCCGACATCCTTTACGGCATTCTCGATCCGAGGATCCGCTATGACTGACCAGTCCGCCGCCCCCGAGCACCAGGTGGTGCGCCCGCCACGCAGCCAATGGTGGGACGTCTGGGACCAGTTCAAGAAGCACTCCGGTGCGCTGTTCGGCATGATCGTCTTCGTGACGATCCTGCTGGGCGTGTTCATTGGCCCGTGGATCTATCATGCGGATGCGCAATTCGTGCCGACAGGGCGGGACTTCATCGCCCTCAAGGACACCCGGCCGATCTACAACGCCATCTGGGATTCGGGGGCCAAGGTGAACTGGGCCCATCCGCTCGGGACCGACCAGCTTGGCCGAGACACCCTCGCCCGCCTGATGATGGGAGGGCAGGTGTCCATAGCGGTCGGCCTGGCCGCGATGGGGCTGTCCTTGCTGCTCGGCACCGCGATCGGCGTGCTTGCGGGCTATTTCAAGCGGCTCGACGGCCCGCTGATGCGCCTGACCGACCTGTTCCTGGCCCTGCCGCTTTTGCCGCTCCTGCTGGTGGCCGTGCTTCTGTTCCGTGAGCCGCTGGCCGCCACCTTCGGCCCCGAGGGCGGCGTGTTCGTGCTGATCGTGACGCTTGTTGGCATCACGAGCTGGATGCAGACCGCGCGGATCGTGCGGGGCGACGTACTCGCGCTGAAGGAGCGGGAGTTCGTGTTGGCCGCCCGGTCCATCGGCACCCCGAACAGGCGGCTTGTCATGCGCCACATCCTGCCCAACGTGCTGTCGCCGATCATGGTGTCGGCCACGCTTGGCATCGCCACGGCGATCATCACCGAAAGTGCGCTGTCCTTCCTCGGCTTCGGCTTTCCGCCCGATTTCCCGACCTGGGGACGCCTGCTGTTCGACAGCGTGGACCGGATGGTGCTTTACCCAGAGCGGGTGATCTGGCCCGGGCTTCTGATCTCGCTGACGGTGCTGAGCGTCAACTATATCGGCGACGGCCTGCGCGACGCGCTCGACCCGAGGATCCGGGGACGCTGAACGCCAGCCCCACAGAAAAGGCCGTCCGTCCACGCGGGCGGCCTTTGCCGTGACGCCATCCCGTGGCGAGCCGCCGCGTGGAACCGTTGCCTGTCCATCCGCCGTTTGACGGAACAATGTTCCGGTTCCGCCCCGCTCGCGCGCGCGAGCGACGCTTGATCGCGCCCGAATTCTCCCACAACTGGACGGATATTCCGATTTTCCGGGGGATTCGCGATGTTCGAGAGCTTTGGCTTCGAGACTCTGACGGCACCACAGGCGGCCGTGTGGTTCGGCGTGGTGCTGGGACTGCTGTTCGGCGCCCTCGCCGAGGTGTCGCGCTTCTGTCTGCGCCGCGCCCTGGTCGGCCCGGCGGAGGAACGCCGCGGCGCGGCCGGTGTCTGGCTGGCGGCCCTTGCCACGGCCGTTCTGGGCACGCAGGCCGCGGTGGTGGCGGGTCTGGTGTCGTTCGACGACCACAGGCTGCTGGCGGGCGACCTACCGGTCGCGGCGATCCTGGCCGGTGGCCTGGTGTTCGGCGCGGGCATGGTGCTGACGCGCGGCTGCGCCTCGCGCATGACCGTCCTTCTGGGCAGCGGCAACCTGCGCGCGTTGAGCGTCCTGCTCGTCTTTGCCGTCACGGCGCATGCCACACTCAAGGGCGTCCTGGCGCCGGTCCGCACAACGCTGGGTGAATGGACCCTGCCCTTGGGCGAGGCGGCC
>JAUIIC010000072.1 GCA_030431935.1 Alphaproteobacteria bacterium
AGAAGGAGACCATCCGGCAGCGCCGCTTGCAGCACCAGACCGCCGCCGCCTAAGCTGAACCAGAAACCGAACCAGAGCCTCCGTTATGAAAGCGCCCGCTCTCTCCGAAAAACCCTGACGACGGACATGGCAGCTGAATCCACCGCCTTTAGTCTATCTCAACCGCTAGATGAGCACCGGAGTTCGCCCCGGCCGCCTGCGCTCGGTTGACTGGACGCGCGAAAGCGATCCGGCTTCACGGTCGAACCCGGCGGCGGGCTACTCCAGTCGTTCCTAGCGTCTTTGGTCACCGATGGTTTCGTGTGCGGCAGGCGACCTCCAACAACCGTTGGCATGCGGTGCCGTGCTGTGTTCGCATGGGGCTCGGGCGAGGGGAGCTGCGTGCTACATAAGCCATTGCCGCGATTCCGGCTTGCGATTAGTTTCAGGGAAACAGGGAGAAACACCATGAATGCAATCTTTCGTCGAACGCTTCCCGTGGCGCTGGCCCTGGGTCTCGTTGCTGGAACGGGAACCGCAGCGGAGTGGAAGTTCAACAACGGGCTTCCCGAAGGCCGCGGAGAATCCGCGCAGCTTGAAACCTTCGCCGCGGATGTGGCCGAGCTGACCGGCGGCAGCCTGACCATCGACGTGTTCCATGGCGGCTCGCTGAACCTCAAGGACAACGACGTCGCGCGCTGGCTGCCCCGGGGCGCCGTCGAAATGGGCCTCGTTTGGGCCAACTACCTGGGACGCGACGTCCCGGCGCTGAACGCGGTGATGATCCAGGGCTCGGTCGGCAGCCCAGAGGAACTGATCGCCGCGCTTCCCGAGATCCAGGAGATCTACACCGAAGTCTTGGGCGAACTGGACATCGTGCCGACCGGGTTCATGGCGTTGCCGCTGCTGAAGGCCTCGATCTTCTGCCGCGAGGACCCGGTGCGCACCCTTGACGAGCTGAGGACCAAGAAGCTTCGCGTCTGGAGCAACGACCAGGTCGAGACCTTCACGAAGCTGGGCGTCTCTGCCCAGATCGTCGGGCAGAACGACCTTTACGTGGCGTTGCAGACCGGCGTTGTCGATTGCGCCGTCTACCCGGCGCTTTTCGCCCACACGATCTCGCTTCAGGAAGTGACGAAGTACGCGTCGTATCTCTACCCCGTTGCCGGGGTGCCCTACGTCCTCGGCGCGTCGAAAGCGGCATGGGACGGTCTCGGCGATGACGAGCGCGCGGCCATCACAACCGCCGCCGCCCGCGTTTGGGAGCGGACGAACGAGTATTCGAAGGCCGAAGAGAACGAGGCGGCCGCACGCGCCAAGCTGGCCGAACAGGGGATCGAGTTCCTTGATGCCTTCTCGGACGAGGACCGCGCCGCGTTCCTGGAGGCCGCATCGGCGACATGGCTGCAGATGGCCGAGGAGGCGGGCGGCAACGCCCCCGAGTACCGCCAGCGTATCCTCGACGTCCTCGGACGCTGAGGTTGCGCAGCCGTCCCACGGAAGACGGGTCGCGGGATGTCGCGGCCCGTATCCGCGCGGTCCTGACACCCGTCTTTAAAGGGCTGGCCGTTCTGGCCGCCCTGGCCGGCTGCGCCATCGTCCTTCTGATCGGCGCAAGCGTAGCCATGCGCTATTTCGCGAATGCCCCTTTCCGCTTCACGGAAGAGCTTGTCGGGCTGCTGATGACGGCGGCCTTCTTCCTGGCGCTTCCCCTGGCCACCCTGCGGGCCGAGCATGTCCGCGTTCTCGCGCTTGTCTCTGCCCTGCCGCACCGCGCCCGGCTCTGGGCCGGCCGGCTGGCGGCCTGCATCGGCGCCGCCTTTTGCCTGTGGTTCCTTGCCCTCTGCCTGCCATGGCTGGAGTTCGCGTTCGACCGCACCATCAAGACCGAAGTCGGGCGGCTGTTGATGTATCCCTGGATGGCGCTGTTTCCCTTGTCCATGGGGCTGTGCATCGTGGCCTTCCTCGTGGGACCGGCCGCATCGCCGTCCCGTGACCCCTGACCGGACGGAAGGACCGCGATATTGAGCTTCTGGGCGCTTCTGGTCGGAGGTCTTGCCGTTTTCGCTGGTTCGGGCCTTGCACTGGGCGCGGCGCTCGGACTGACCGGGCTGCTGATCCTGCAATTCCTTGCGAGGGGGTCCACCTACGTTGCCGTCGACGCGGTCTGGAACGTGTTGAACTCCTTCACGTTGAGCGCCATCCCGCTGTTCATCATCCTGGGCGAGATCATGCTGCGCAGCGGGGTCAGCCAGAAGATCTACTCGGCCCTGACGCCCCTGTTCCAGCGTGTCCCCGGGGGACTGCTTCATACCAACATCGCGGTCTGCACGCTGTTCGGCGCGGTGAGCGGATCGAGCCTCTCGACGGCTGCCGCGGTCGGGTCCGTGGCCTACCCCGAGATGACGGAGCGCGGCTATGACCGACGGATGGTCGTCGCCTCGCTGGCCGGCGGCGGGACGCTGGGCCTGCTGATCCCGCCAAGCCTGTCGCTCCTGATCTACGGAGCGCTGACCGAGACCTCCATCGGCCGGCTGTTCCTCGCCGGTCTTGTCCCCGGCTTGCTCTTCGCCGCGTTGTTCATGGTTTACATCCTCTTGCGCTGTCTTTTCCGGCCGGATCTGGCGCCACGCGGCGGACATCGCGCGGGCGCCGCCGAGATCCTGCTCAAGCTCCTGAGCCTATGGCCCTTCGTGCTGCTGATCTTCGCGATCATGGGCAGTATCGCCCTCGGCATCGCGACGCCGACCGAGGCGGCGGGGATCGGGGTGATCGCCACGATCGTGGTCGGCCGCTTCTGGGGCAGCCTGACGCTTCGGACGCTGGCAGAGAGTTTCCTGGCAGCAATCCTGCTCTTCGCGTCGATTGCCTTCGTGGTGATGGGGGCCACGATTCTGGCGCAGGCCGTCAGCCTCCTGGGGGTGCCGCAGTCCATTCTCGAAACCGTGCGCGCCGCCGACCTCGGCCCGCTGACGGTCCTGCTGCTGGTCGTGCTGATCTACCTGGTGCTGGGCTGTTTCTTCGACGGCCTGTCCCTGATGATCATGACGCTTCCCATCGTGGTGCCACTGATGGTCGGGCTTGGCTACGACGCGATCTGGCTCGGGGTCGTCATCACCATTCTTATCGAGATCGGCCAGGTGACGCCGCCCGTCGGACTCAATCTCTCCGTTTTGGTCTCGGTGACCAAGGAAAAGGTGTCGCTGGGCGAGGCCGCCGTGGCCACCGTTCCCTACTGGCTGATCCTGCTGGCGGGTATCCTGCTGCTGACCGCAATGCCCCAGATCGCGCTCTTCCTGCCGTCTCTCCTGATGTAGGCCGCGCCGGTCAGACCGGAACGCGCACCAGGTCGTGCGGCAGGGTGTTCATCGTCTCGTGGCCGGTCTCGGTGATCAGCACCTGGTTCTCGATGATCATTCCGCCCAATCCGTCGACATACCAGGGGCACTCGAAGGCCATGACCATCCCGGGCTCCAGGATCTCCTTTGACTCGGCCGAGAAGAACGGCCACTCCTCGCTGCCGAGGCTCGCGCCAAGCCCGTGCCCGAAATGCCCCCGTGTGTAGCCGGGAAATCCCGCGGCCCGGATCGCGGCCAGCGTGACCCGGTGCACCTCCGACAGCGGCACGCCTGGCCGCAACATGGCGGACCCGGCCGTGAAGCCCTGCAGAAGCGCGTCGAACAGGCGCTCCTGCGCCGGGCTGGGCGCGCCCAGGACAAAGGTGCGCCCGGTGTCCGACGTGTACCCGTTCACCAGGCAGCCGACATCGACCTTGACCAGGTCTCCGTGCCGGACGGTCGCGTTCCCGCCCCAAGGGTTCCCGCCGACCGAGACATATTCCCAGGTCCCGCTCAGCGCGCCGCTGTCCGCGTGGCCCCGGACGGCTCTTTCCCAGACACCGGCCAGCGCGTCGCGCGTCGTGCCCGGCGCGATCGCTTCGCGCAACGCCTGTATGCCGGTTTCGGCGATCCCGACCGCAAGACGCAGGTTGGCGATTTCCTGCTCTGTCTTGACCATCTTGAGCCGCGCGATCAGCTTCGATGCGTCCACGAGTTCGATGCCGCCAAGCGCGGCCTCGAACGTGGCAAAGTCGCTGACCGAGATCGCCGAGCCCTCGAAGCCGATCCGCCCACCTGCAAGGCCCCGTTCCCTCAGGAGGTCCGCGAGGTGGTTGAAGCACAGCACCGGGTCGAAGGTCTCGGGCCGCTCGAAACCCTTGCGCCGCCCGGCGGCCTGCCAGGCCCGGGCCACCCTTTCCTCGGGCGGAAGGTCCGGTCCCGTGCCGTCCAGGTCCGCCGTCTCGACCCAGATCGGGCTTTCGCGGATGTCCGCCACGTGACTGGCCTTGCGGAAGGCCGGGGCGAAGAGATCGCTGACCACCGCGGCCTGTGCCAGGCCCGGATCCGCGGGCACCAGCGCCGCAACGGCGCCGGCCTTGCGCCACATCGTGGCGACCCCCGGGGCGGCGCCCGTGACACGACGGAAACTTTCCGGAGACAGGAGGATGAGGGCATCGATGGCGGCGTCCGCCATCAGCCGCTCGGCTCTTTTGCGGTCAAGACCGTCCATGAAAATCGCTTCTCCGTCCTCGCGCGTCCCTTCCGACACCTACCACAAACACAACCGGAACTCCGAGAGCAAGCGAGCTTACCCATGCCAGCGAGATCGTCCTAGGCAACGGTTCTTTGACCATGATGCTGCCGGTCTCATCGGGCAAGGCGGACCTCGGCGATAGTTGCACAATCGTCGTGTTTGGTCGGCGCAGTGGTATCCTTGAGGGATGGAGGAGAAGACTCCGGCGCCCGTCGCGAAGGATTCCCAATGAACATTGAAATCATCGACGCAGGGCGTGGCATAAGCGGCAGCTACAGGGTGAACGTATCGCGGGGCGAGAACGTGGACCGCGTATCGTCCGAGTGGATCTCGCGGCCCGACGACGAGCGGTATCTGTCGCTCGACGAGCCCTTCGTCTCGGTCAAGGGCCGGGCAGAGCGCAGTCGGACCCGCACGGTTGAGGCCGCGACGATCCAGGTCACTACCGGGTGCGGGTCGATCATCGGGTCTGGGCGCTCTCATTGCCGTCGCTATCACCTTCGCCCTGCTCGACCGCCCAGGTGCCGGCCGCCTCGACCGCGACGGGTGAGGCTGTGGGCAGGACACCCAAGTAAGTGTCCGTCTCAGACGCTAGAGGAGCGGCACGTTGTGACGTACGATACGTGGCGTATAGAGCAAGGCCGCCAAAGGTCGCGCCCGCAGCGACCCAGAATCCACCGGGCCCCAGGATCTGCATCGCCCAACCTGTAAGCAGGGGTCCAAGAATTGCGCCAAGGCCAAACGTGAAAACAAGGCCGCCGGAAGCCGCCGCCATCTCCTCGTTCGGCAGGTAGTCGTTCGTGTAGGCCAGCAGCAATGCATAGAGCGGTGTTGTCATGCCTCCGGCAAGAAAGGCTGCAGCCATGATTGGCCATAGCGCAGTCTCGCCTGTCGCAGAGGGATCTGCACTCGCGACCCAACCCAGGCCGGAAGCGAGTGCCCCCATGGCCGCCGTCCCGAGGATCACCTTTCGCCGATCCAATCGGTCCGAGAGCCACCCGATCGGAAACTGCAGAACCAGCGCGCCGGCGAAGAGCATGGCGACGAAGAGTGCGATTTCATCTGCGGTCATGCCGATCTCGCTTCCGAAGACCGCTCCCATGCCGGACTGGGTGGCGTAGATGCCGCCAAGCAGGAAGATCCCGACGGCACCCAACGGCGAGCCCGAAAACAGATCGCGGAACGACATCGGGCGAGCGACCTCAGCAACCGGGGCTGGCGTGACGGACAGAAGGATCGGTGCAAACGAGATGGAGACAAGGATCGAGGCACCGATGAAAAGCGCCGAAGTGGCGGCATCGCCAAGGGTCAGAAGGCCCTGCGCGCCGATGATCCCCAGCGTCTGTGCGATCATGTATGCTGAAAGCACCTTGCCGCGCGACTCGTTTGTCGTGGCGTTGTTGAGCCAGCTTTCCGCAGCAACGTAGATGCCGGACATGCAAAACCCGATCAGAACACGTAGCAGTGTCCAGGCCCAAGGCTCGGCAAGCAAGGTGAAGGCGATAACCCCGGCAGACATGAAGCTGCCCAGGGCCGCAAAGACCCGCACATGGCCGACGCGCTGGATCAGCTTGGGCGTGAACCGGGCACCGGACAGAAAGCCGAGGAAGTAGCCAGACGTCACGACGGCCAGTTCTGCCGCGGAAAAGCCTTCGATCCCGCCACGCAAACCGATCAGCGTGAAGTGCATGCCGTTGCCGAGCATAATCAGGACGACGCCGAGAAGAAGCGCCCAGACGCTAGAAAGAACCTTCAGCATGGGCCTGTTCGCAGCTTTTCTTGGGGGGCGAGGAGTTGAAACCCTACTGCCCGACCTCGGCCAACCTGTCGTCACCAGAGCGCCACTTGCCGGATCAATTGCGACATGGGGCGACGCAACGCGGACCAATTGCCATGAACGCGCTCGGCGATGCGAATGACCGGCCTACTCGGCTGCCAGCGTAACCGCCGCTCTACCAGGCCGAGCAGAAGAACATCATTCCTCGAAAGCCAAGACGGCAAGGCATGGTTCGCCATTGATCCGAGGGCACACTGGCGAGCGCAACCCTACTTGGCGGCGCTCTGCATCGTAGCGGCCGTCAACGGGTGGGCGTGACCCTCCGCACCCTAGGGATCCAACAGCGATCCGTCGACGACCCTCGTCCACCGACCGTCATTTCGACCATTCTCCCGATGCCAAGCCTGAAAGCTTCGGCCATCACCGTTCAGGCACCAGTGGAAGGCACCATTCTGGTCGATTGGCGGCGCGGTCCATTCCCCCGACAGCGTCGCGACGCCTGCGTTCGTCACGATGTATCGCCCGCCGAGTCGATTGAAGGCGTGGTTGAAGGGTTGCACCGTCGCAGTCCCGTCGGCGGCCGTGATCTCGACCGGACCAAGGTTTGTCTGCCACTGCCCGTTCCAGGCGGTATGCGCCGTGGCACTAAGTTTCTCCAGCCGGGCGACCTCGGCAGAGCGAGTGTCAATGCGGACCTGCAATTCGGCGATACGTGTCTCGGCAGCGATGATCCGTCGCAAGTTGACATCAGACAGCGCCACATTGCCCTCAGCAGAGCGGATCGCTGCGATCAGCCGACGCCACGTGTCTTGCTCGTCAGAAAGCCCCCTTATCTCGTCGCGCAAGTCGTGTGCCTCCGCGCTGCGCCGGGCTTCGGCATCTTCGATGTCGCGCCATCGATCACCGCTGCACAAGCCTGCAGAATCGGGACTACGTGCCGGGCGAACGGTTTCCGTCATGGCCGCCAGAGCATCCAGCCGGTCACGCAAACTGTCTGTTGCACCCTTAAGGCCCGGCGCTGCCGAGCTTGGCGACACAGGAGCGGCCGTCCCCCGGCCGCACAGCGCTTGCACGCAGGTTTCCGCAGTGGCCCGCGCAGGCCCGATCCGGGCCTGGATCACAGAAATACGCAGGAGAGCATCGTTGGCCTCTCGCATATGTCGCAAGGCGTCGGACAACTGGGCATGATCGGCTTGCAGGGCCCGTTCCAGACGGGTGCGTTCCACGGACCGCCCGGCCCGGTCGATCTTGACCAGAAAGTCACCGACCTTCTGTACGAAGGACAATATGACCAGCCGCTCTGCGGGACGCAGGGCGGCGACGTCGCGAAGATCCTTGATGTCGAAAACGGATCGGCCGCCCTGGTTCAGTTCCTTCAAGTACTCAACAATATTGTTCAGAAGACTTACCGTGTCTGCGGCCACACCCCAGTCGACGATATCATCGACAGGCGCCCCGGGTCCCAGGCGCAATTCGACCAGATCCTTTGCCTCGTCGCCCAGCGTAGCTAGGCTCAGGCCGACCTCGACGAACCGTTCCCACTTCTCCGCATTGCCCTCGTTCAGTGTCCAGTCGCCCACATTCTGAGAGGTCATGTTCATGGCATGGGCTAGTCTGACGATTTCAGCAACGGCGCCGAGCGCCTTGTAAAGGGTCTAAAAGGCGTCTTGCGCGAGCTGTGCGTCAGCCAAGAGGTCGGCATCGTCCTGTGTGCGCTGCACGATCTGCAGGTACGTTTCGGCGATCTTCTCCCACCCAACGCGCTCGACCTCGAGCGCCTTGCGCATCGCGTCGAGATGCTCTCGCAAGCGGTCAAGTTGGCCGGGCGCCTGCCGGGCGCGGGTGCAGTCGGCGATCATGCGCTCAGGCGTTTCCGTGCAGGCACGGCCGTGAGCTTCTAGGCGCTCCAGCACAGCCTCCGCCCGTGACAATCCGAGGTCCCGCGCCGATACTGGCCCAATCCCGATGACACAGGCGCAAAGAATGATGATGGCCTGAAGTCGCATCGTGGCCCTCTTTCCCTGCTATGTGCCCCTCAGCCTAGCGGCCCCCGTCTTACGCGTCACCCCGGTCGGGCGCATTGGCCCCGGTAGGTTATCCTGAAAGGTTCGGATAGGGCGCGTCGGGCGTGGCCTTGCGCCAGATGCTGCATGCCGCCCGCTCAGCCGCGGCGGCAAGATCGAAATCCTTGCCCAACCTGTCGACAAGCGCATTTGGGGAATGGGGTGGCCCTTCCGGTGTGTCCGCCCAAGTGCCATCGGTCTCAGTTGCAATGAACCAGGCAGCGCGCGCGGCTATATCGGGCCTTGGACTGGACACCCGGAGAACCAGGGGATCGGCCCCCTCCACTGGCCAGATCTCAAACCGCTCCTCGCTACCCTCACGGTCCCTTACATATAGCTCGGTCCAGGATCTGTCGGCGGGATTGCCAGCTTCGCAGTTTCCGAAGGTGTCCACGTCGCGTCCCTCGCCCCAGAGAAAGGGCATGAAAAGGCGGAAATCAGGGCGTGGACCGCCCGGGCGGATGAAGACTTCAGTGCTGTCCATAGGCCATCATCTCATGTCCAATGTGTGGATATCAAATTGCTTCGCAGAGAAGTCCGGGTTCCTGACAAAGCCGACCCTTTGCAGCAGTCGATGTGCTCCACTGCCCGGTGAACGAATAGCCGCTTGGACACCCCGATCTTCGTCAGCCTGATTGCTCCATGAGACGACGTGGTGCCGCGGCTCGATACGGGATCGCGCCGTCAACTGCGATCCCTTGGCAAGACGAGCGGCGCAAGACAGGGTCCTGCCGGCCGAAGCGGCAAGGCGGTGACATGCGCACGCAGCGGGTCGAGGCGCATGCCGACGTGATCCGCGGCGCTGTCGAAGAGAAGCCGGACATCACTCTGGCCGAGTTC
The DNA here is from genome assembly GCA_030431935.1 of Alphaproteobacteria bacterium. Lineage (GTDB taxonomy): Bacteria > Pseudomonadota > Alphaproteobacteria > Rhodobacterales > Rhodobacteraceae > ASV31. The sequence goes on from JAUIIC010000072.1 coordinate 9,253, forward strand.
TGCTGACGTCTGCCAGAGCGGTGCGTAGCTTCCTCGACCTCGTCGCTGTGTCGGTGCTTCCAACGGCACGGGATCATACGCAAGTACACACAGAGCACGCCATCGGGCAGGATCATCAAGACGTCCTGAAGCCGCGTCTTGACCTGTTCGCCGGACGCTTCGACCTCAACCCTGACGCGCTGGTCCTCATCGACCAGACGTGGACGACGACCAACATGGCCCGCATTGCGTGAAAGGCAGCAAGACTGCAGTCGTAGCACCGACTTCAGGTTCCGACGGGCGACCTACCGGCCCCAGATCCAGCGCCTGCCTGACCCTGCCCGGCAGAGCCCAAGCCGAGGTGCTGGCCGCCTCAGGCGAAAGGCAGTGCTGACACCTCGCCGCCGCGCGTCAGGCCATCGACGCTGTGCACGCTCACGAGTTGGCCCGCCTCCCAGAAGCCCCGGTCGATCAGCGACAGCCCCACGTTGCGCTTCAGCCGGGGCGACCATGCGGCCGATGTCACCTGCCCCACCTGCCGGTCGCCCACCCGCACCGGCCAGGGCGCGGCGCAGGCCGGGCACGGGCCGCCGTCGAACAGGACGCCCCTTATCTCGCGGGCCACGCCCTCGGCCGCGATCCGGTCCAGCGCGGCGCGGCCCAGGTAGTCCGCCGCCCCCGGCAGGCAGAACCGCCCCAGCCCCAGTTCCAGGGGCGTCGTCTCTCGCGTCATCTCGTTGCCGTAGCTCAGCAAGCCGCCCTCGATCCGCTCGATCAGGTTGGGGCAGCCCGGCGCGATGTCATGGGCCTGCCCCGCCTCCCACACCGCGTCCCAAAGCGCCCCGCCCAGATGCCCGCCCTGCAGGTAGATCTCGAACCCACCCTGCCGGGAATAGCCCGACCGCGCGATCAGCTGGCGGGTGCCGTCGAAGTCGATCCAGCCGAACTTGAAGAACCCGATCCCGCGCACATGGTCGCCAAAAAGCCCCGCCAGCAGCGCCTCGGCCTTGGGGCCCTGCACGGCAAGGGGCGAAACGTCCGGCTCCGACACCTCGACCGCCAGCCGCGCGCCCAGCGCCAGCCCCTTGGCATACAGCAACAGGTCGCTGTCGGCGATGGACAGCCAGAACCGGTCCTCGGCCAGCTTCAGGAGCACCGGGTCGTTGATCATCCCGGCGCGTTCATCGGTGACGGGGACATACAGGCAATCGCCCACCCGCGCGTGCGAGATGTCGCGCGGGGTCATCCACTGCACCAGGCGCGCCGCGTCGGGCCCCGCGATCTCGACCTGCCGCTGGCAGGCCACGTCCCAGATCTGGACGTGGTCGCGCAGATGCCAGTAATCCTCTTCCACGCTGCCGGCATAAGCCTTGGGCAGAAGCATGTGGTTGACGACGGAAAAGCCGCGCACGCCCGCGGCCTCGGCCCGGTCAGTGTAGGGCGTACGCCGCAGCCGGCGAGAGAAGTTGAGGCCATCGGCCATTGTCAGCGTTCCGGTATGGAGGCCCAGCAGGAATACCCGTTGGGCGAAAGGATCAGCGGCATGTGATAGCGGGCGTCCGGGTCGGGCATGGCAAAGCGCAGCACCACCTCTTCGATCAGCCGGTCATGGGCGATGCCGCGCGCGCGCCAGTAGGCCCCGGTGGCAAAACTGATCTCGTATCGGTCAGCGGGGTCCGCGCCGGCCAGGTCCACCGCCTGCGCCAGCCGCCCGCCCGCGTCCATCCGCGTGGCGAACACCTTTGCCCCCGTGGTCAGGTTCACCAGCCGCACCGCGATGCCGCCCGCATGGGTGCCATCGGTGCCGTCGAGCGTGTGGGAAGAGACCGTGGCCGTCATTCGATCGACGCCTTCTCGCGCTTGTCCGATGTCGCGGCGACAATCGGAGAGATCACGCCCCGGCACTTGACGTTGACGCAGGCGACCTTGCCGCTGGCCATGGCACGGGACAGGGCCGGGCCCAGTTCCGCGCGGGTCGTCACAAGCTCTCCATGCCCGCCCATGCCCTCGATCATCGAATGGAAGGGGATGTCGCGGAAGTCGGTGGCGAAATGCCGGCCGCTGGCGAACAGCCGCTCCTGCTGCTGGCTGATGCAGTCGAGCCCGCCGTTGTTGTCGATCACCAGCGTGATCGGCAGTCCCTCCTGAAAGGCTGCCTCGATCGACAGCCCGCCCGACAGGAAGGCCCCGTCGCCGGACACCACCACCACGTTGCGATCCGGGTTCAGCGCCTTGGCCGAGATGCCGAAGCTGACGCCGACGCCCAGCAGCGAATAGTTCCCCGGGTGCAGGATGCCGCCCAGCCGCCGCCCGCGCCAGCCGGCCATGTTCACCGCGATCTCGTTCCAGAAATGCGTGTTGCCGCCGTCGAAGACCAGCCAGTCGCCGTCACCCATCGCCCCCAGCACGTCGAGGCCCAGTTGCAGCGGGTGCATCTTGCCGCCCGCCGCCTCGTCGCGCGCGGTCTCGGCGGCGATATGCGCCTCCCACTCCTCGACCCAGGCGGCGCGGCGTTCGCGCTGCAGATCGAACCAGGGCCCCCAGGTCCGCCCGATCCCCGCCAGCGCGTCAAGAAACGCGCCGGGATCGGACAAGAGCACCTCGTCGGCGGCATAGTTCAGGTCCAGTTCCTCGGCGCTGCCGTTGACGCAGATGAGCCGCGTGGCGCGCGGAAAGAACGGCGGATTGCCGAAATTCATCTGGTTGTCCAGCCGCCCGCCCACCATCACCACCACGTCGGCCTCCTGGAAGGCGGCGCGCGAGGGGTGATACTGGTGCACGTCGGCAAGGCCCATGTAGGCCTCGCAATGGTCGCCCAGAAGCTTGCGGTGATAGGGCACGTTGAAGACCGGCAGGCGCAGGCGGCGGCCCATCGCCTCCAGCCGGTCCTCGGCGCCCGACCACCAGACGCCGTGGCCGCCGATCACAACGGGGCGCTCCGCCGCGTGGATCAGCCCCAGCACGCGCTCCAACGCGGCAGGCTCGGGCCAGGCGCGCGGCACCGGGCGGGCCGCGCGACTCCACGGCCGTTCCTGCAGGCCGGCGTCGGCATCGAACGAGGCGAACATGATGTCCACCGGCACGCTTAGGTGTACGGGGCCGGGATAGCCCGTGGTCGCCGCCTGCCAGGCGCGGTCGACGAATTCGCGGATGCGGGTGCCGTCGGTGACCTCGACCGAATACTTCACCAGCGGCGCCGCGATGGCGACATCGTCGATCTCCTTGAAGCCGCCCGCCCCCTTGCGCTTCAGCGTGGACGACCCGGTGACGAAGATCACCGGCGCCCGTTCGCCGCCCGCCTCCAGCATCGCGGGCACGGCATTGGCGAAGCCCTCGGGCCCGACAAGGCAGATGGCGGGGGTGCGGGAAATCCGGGTGTGCCCGTCCGCCAGATGGCCCGCCACCTGCTCGTGCGGGCAGTTCACCACCGGCATCTGGCATTCCATGAACCCTTCGAGCGCGGGGTTGCAGAAGCCGCCTGCAAGGGTGAAAACATGCTCCGCCCCCTTTTCCTTGAGCGCGCGGGCCAGAAGGGCGCCGCCTCGGATGCGTTCGGGGTCTGGCATGGGGTCCTCCCTCAGGTCTTTGCGATCTTCAGAGCGGCGCGGTCAGGCACCGCTCCGCCATCGTCGGGCGCCTCGCGCGCCGCGAACAGGGTGTCGGGGCCAAGCTGGCCGGCGCCGCCGACGCCCAGCTGCGCCATCGCGATGCTGATGTCCCCGGCGATCCCCGACAACAGCGCGTCGAGCCCGCGCGCCCCCTCGGCCGCCAGCGCCCAGAGCGCGGGGCGCCCGAGCATCGCCATGTCGGCGCCAAGGGCCAGCGCCTTGACCACGTCCTCGCCGTTTCTGACGCCACTGTCGAAGAGGACTGGCGTCCCCGGCCCCAGTGCCGCCCGGATCGCTGGTAGCACGTCGAGCGCGGCGGGCGCGCTGTCCAGCTGCCGCCCGCCATGGGTCGAAACATAGATCGCGTCCGCCCCCAGCGCCCGGGCCCGGCGCGCGTCCTCGGGTGCGGTGATCCCCTTGACGATCAGGTTGCCGGGCCAGGCATCGCGCAACCGGCCCAGAAAGCCCCAGTCAGCCCCCGCCCGGCTGGCCCCACGGTCGAAGGCCCCGGTGTCGAAATTGCGCGGACGCGGCACCCCCGCAGCCAGTGTCGCCAGCGACCATCGAGGATGCGTGGCGAACCCCCAGAAGGCTCGTGGCGTCATGCGGAAGGGAACCGAGAAGCCGTTGCGCGCGTCGCGGGGCCGCCGCGCCACCTCGGGCACGTCGACCGTCAGCACCAGCGTCTCGTAGCCCGCGCGCCTTGCCCGGTCCGCCATCGCCAGCGACCCCTCGACCCCGCCGCCGAAATAGAGCTGGAACCAAGCGTTCGGCCCCGCCAGCCGCGCCATCTCCTCCAGCGTGGTCGAGGCCGCCGAGGACACGCAAAGCGGCATGTCCAGCCGCGCCGCCGCGGCGGCGAGATGCCGGTCGGCGCCTGGATGCGCCAGATTGCACATCCCCATCGGCGCGATCCCGAAGGGCAGCCCGAAGCGCCGCCCGAAAAGCGGCACCGACAGATCGCGCGCGCCCGCGTCCACCATCACGCGCGGCTGCAACAGGACCCGGTCGAAGGCGACCGTGTTGCGCGCGGCCCCGCGCTCGCGCCCGGCGGCCCCGTCGATGAAATCGAAGATCAGGGGTGGCAGCCGTCGCCGCGCCAGCGCCCGGGCGTCCTCGCTGGAATGGATGCGGCTCTTGCGCGGCGCCATGGCGCGTCGGGACCTCGGGCGTTTCGTTGATCGAACCCTAGCCAGCGCGCGCGCCCCGCGACCAATCGAAAATCATGGGCGACCCATACGCCGCGCCTATGGGCCGGGTGCGCCGCCCTCGGTCAGCGCCCAGACCCTGGCCACGCGGTCCTCCAGCTGCCGCGCCAGGGCCTCGGCAAAGGCCTGCGCGGGCGTCGTCAGATGCTCGCGCCCCGCCGCGATGATCGAGACGAAATAGGTCAGGCGCTGGCAGAGCGGGCGGAACACCACCCCCCCCATCCGCACCGCCTGTTCCGAGGTGAAGGGATCGGCGACGGCCAGCACGCCGGCCTCGCGCACGAGCGCGGCGGCGAGCGGCATGTTGACCACGGACAGGCGAGACCCCGCGCGCAACCGCTCGGCCAGGTCCGGATCGATCGACATCATCGAATCGGGATAGGTGCCGCCGAAGGTCACGAAGGTCTCGCGCTCGGCCAGTTCTTCCAGGTCCACCGGCCCGTATTCCGAGGCCAGCGGGTGATCCTCGGGCATCAGGCAGACATAGGGCACGGCGGTCTGGAACAGCACCTCGACCCCGTCATAGGCCGGTTCGCGCCCGACGATCCCCAAATCGAACTGCCGCAGCAGAACCGCCTCCACCAGCCCCGGCGTGTTGCGCGTTTGGATCACGAAGCGGATGTCAGGGTTGTCGCGATGGAACCGTGCCACCGCGCGCGGCAGCTCGATCGTCGATACCGACTGGATCGCGCCGATCGACAGCGTCCCGCCCTGCGAGGTGCGGATCGCGCGCGCCAGCTCTTGCAGGTGGTCGATGCCCTGGAACATGCCCTCGACCCCCGCGTAGAACCGCCGCGCCTCGGCGGTGGGGGCCAGCCCGCGCCCGGCCCGCACGAACAGCGGAAAGCCGACCGAATGCTCCAGGTCCGCGATCAGCCGGCTGACGCTCGGCTGCGAGACATGCATGACTTGCGCCGCCCCGGTGATCGACCCGCTGCGGATGGTGGCGCGGAAGGCTTCGAGCTGGCGCATGTTCATGGGCAGACGGGATCTCCGCTCGGTCGGACGGACGCGGAACCAGTATCGCAAGCCTCCGGGGTGGAACCAAGCCCGTTCAGCCCGGCAGCAGAGCCGGCCGTACCCTGCGCAGGCAGCCGGATAATGGGTATGACGAAGCGGGCGGTCGGTTTGGCTCTACAACCCGACAACGAGTTGCGGCGGGCCGGCATCTGCTCGACGGGCTGCAAGATCAGGCCATAGCCTCATGGAAGGGGCCTGACGAAGTGACCGAGCAGGCAGGGGCGTGCATCACCGGATAAACCATCTCGGGTGAACATCCTGCCGCTGTAAAGTCGACCGCATCAATGACCATGACCCGACCTTGTCCCGGGCACACCTAGCCCCAAGGCTTCCAGAACCTCGGGGCCGTGCGCTCCGAGCGGCGGGGCCGGCGCATCGACGCCCGGCCCGCCTTCGGAGAAGCGGAAACCTGCGTTCAATATCCTCGCATCCTCACTGTCGTAGGGGATCGAAAGTGTAAGGTCGCGCTCGTCGATCCAGCCCCGGGACAGCACATCAGAAAAGTTCAGGACCTCCCCGGCGGGCACCCCCGCCGTGGCAAGTATGGGCCCCCATTCAGCGGCAGCCCGGGCTGCAAGCGCTGCTCGCAGTTCGCCCTGAAGTGCATCCTCGTGGCGCATTCGTGCGTCGCGATCGGAAAAACGGGGATCCTCGTACAGATCGGCCCGCCCCAGGGCCTCGAAGAGCCTTCGCACCTGGTTCTCCTGGACCGCGCCGATGGTGATCTGTCCCTCAGCGGTCGGGAAGGTGTCCGCCGTCGGGGCCCTGGAGAACCCGCGGTTCCCGGTCCGCACGAAGGGTGTGCCATTCAGCAGGAACGGGTTCACCACCGCCAGCATCAGGACCATGCTGGTGTCCAGCATCGCCACATCGACGTTCTGGCCCTGCCCGCCGAAGCGTTCGCGCTGGATCACTGCCGCAAGGATGGCCAGGGCCGCCATCACCCCGCAGAACGTATCGACAATGGGGATGCCGATGCGGATCGGGCCGTCCTCTTCCTGCCCTGACAGGTTCATCAGGCCCGACATGCTTTGCACGATCTGGTCGATGGCTGGATGGTCCCGCAGGGGCCCGGTCTGGCCGAAACCCGAGACAGAGCAATAGATCAGCCCCGGTCGCAGCGCCCGCGCCGCCTCGAACCCGAACCCCAGCCGGTCCAGCACGCCGGGGCGGAAGTTCTCCACCACTATGTCGGCCGATGCGATCAGGCGGCGCGCGGCCTCTGCTCCTTCCGGGGACTTCAGGTCCAGCACGATGGACTTCTTGCCTGCATTGATCCCGACGAAGGCCGGGGCCATGCCCCGCTCTTCCGGGACCAGCGAATACTGGCGCAGCGGATCGCCGCCGGGCGATTCCACCTTGATGACCTCGGCCCCGAGTAGACGCAGCATGTGCGTGGCCAGCGGGCCGGCCACCACATGGGTGAAGTCAACGACACGCAGTCCCGAAAGCGGCTGGTGCATGGTCCCCCTCACAGGTTCGGCAGGAACAGGACGATCGCCGGGAACGCGATCAGAAGCGCGATGTGGAAAATGTCCGCCACCACGAAGGGCAGGACGCCCCGGAAGATCGTGGTCAGCGGCACGTCCTTGGCGATGCCCGACATCACGTAGACGGTGATCCCGATGGGGGGCGTGATCATCGACACCTCCATCGCCCGCACGACGAGGATGCCGAACCAGATAGGATCAATGCCCAATGCCTGCACGATGGGAAAGAAGATCGGGACGGTCAGTGCCATCATCCCCGCCGTGTCCAGCACCATCCCCAGGAAGAAGTAGATCACCATGATCACCAGAACCACGCCCAGGGGCGAGATGTTAAGGTGTTCGACGAAGTCGGTGATCGCGTAGGGAATGTTGGTAAGCGCCACAAAACCGTTCAGCATGAAGGCCATGATGAGGATCGTGAAGATGAACCCCGAGGTCATGAGCGTCGAGACCACCGCGTCGCGGAACTGCGCCCAGCTGAGGCGCCCGCGCAGAACGGTTATCAGGATCGCACCTCCAGAGCCGATGGCGGCGGCTTCTGTCGGGGTGAACCAACCTATCATCAGCCCACCCAGCACAAGAATGATCAGGGCCGTGATCTCGCCGACCTTAAGGAAGGCGCGCAGGCGTTCGGCCATGCTGGCCTTCGGCGCGGGTGGTCCCAGCTTGGGATTGCGCCAGCACAGCAGGCCGATGACCATGACGTAGACCAGCGCTTCCAGGATGCCGGGGATCAGCCCGGCCAGGA
>JAUIIC010000073.1 GCA_030431935.1 Alphaproteobacteria bacterium
AGGACCTGACGATCTGGTCCGACCGGGTGGAACTGGTGCGGCTGAACCCGCGTGGGGCGGCCCAGCGCTGGGAGGCGAACCCCTATTGGGTGAAGGTCGAAATGCACGCCGAGGGCGGACCGGTGGAAAATTACCTGACGCTGACGGGCGGCGGACGCGCGGTGGAGATCGGGGCGTTCCTCAGTCCCGAGGAGCGTGTGGAGCTGCGCGGGGAACTGGACACGATCCTGCGGAGCACGGCGCGCGCGCCATCTCATTGATCCTCGCAGGGGGTGTCCAGAAAGGGCCGAAGGCTCTAGGCTGCGCTTGGGAAGGACCGGGCAGTCGGAAGGAAGACATGGCGATGCGGGACAGCACGAAACGACGGTTGGACCGCCTTGGCGCCCTGGCGCGGACGGTCCTTGCGCCGCTGGCGGTCATGGCCGCCACCGCCGGCACGGCCGATGCCCAGCGCTTTCCGGACGGTATGCGCGAGGGGCGCAACAGCGCCCGCACGCCAGTGGTCACCGACGGCGTGGTGACCTTCACAGTGCTGCCTGGCGACTGCCAGGGGCGGACCTATGGCGACGGGCGCGGTGAAAGCGACTGTGCCAACCTGAATTCCAAGTCCTACCTGGCGGCGGGCGACGTGCGCATGGGCACGGCGATGATGTATGCCTTCGATGTGCGGGTCGCCGGGGGCCTGACCCATGCCGCGTTTCACAATCCCCGCGCGGTGCCCTTCACCGGGGGGCCGGATTCCCGGCTGAGCGTCGCGATCTGGCAGGGTGATCTGATCAAGAACCACCTCGTGGCGCTGGACCTGGACAGGACGCGCGGTCTGACCTTTCTGGGGAAGCGCTGTGCCGGGCCGGGGCAACTGAACGGCTGGACCCGCTTCGAAATGGTGGTGCGCTGGTCGGCGTCGAGCGACGGGCTGATGCAGGTGCGCTGCAATGGCCGGACCATTCATGCCGTCTCGGGGCAGCCCACCGACCAGGCGCCGCATTGTCACAGCTCGAACCATTGCGAACCCGGCGTGGTCAAGCACCCGAGCCACGTAAACGCGGGCTTCGGCATCTTATTCGACAAGGAGGTTGTGGGCGGCGTACCGACCATGCCACGCGTTCCGGCCAGCGGGCTGTCGGTGCAGATGAGGGACTTCACCGTTCAGAAGGTGCGCCTGAAGTAGGCCGCCCGGAGCGGGCAAGGCGCTTCGAAGCGCCTTAAAGCAAGGGCCTTGCAAGGCCCTTGTCACGCGGTTTCGAAACCGCGTGCCGACGCCGCTTCGAAGCGGCGTCCCCTAGCCCAGACGGTCGCGCACCATGGGGCCGACGGCCCCGAAATCCATCTGGCCGGTATAGCGCGACTTGAGCGCGCCGATCACGCGGCCCATGTCGCGGATCGAGCTGGCCTCGGTCTCGGTGATGGCCTTCTCGACCGCCTTGCGGATCTCGGCCTCTGACAGGGGCTTGGGCAGGAATTCCTGGATCACGGCAATTTCAGCCTGTTCCTGTTCCGCCAGGTCAAGCCGACCGCCCTCCTCGTAGGCGCGGGCGCTTTCCTGGCGCTGCTTCACCATCTTGCCCAGGATCGCCAGGATATCGGCATCGGTGACGCTGCGATCCTCACCCTCGCCGCGCAGCGCGATGTCCTTGTCCTTGATCGCGGCATTGATCAGGCGCAGCGTCGACAGACGCTCGCCTTCCTTGTTCTTCATCGCGCTCTTGAGCGCGGTCGTGATCTTGTCTTGCAGCTGCATCGGTCGTCGCATCCCCGTTCGCCGGTCCGAAGCCTGCACAATATCCGCGAAGCGATTGCGAAACAACAGTTGTCTTTCCCCTTAACTCATTGTTTTAATTGTGTTTTGAAAATCGTGACCCGGCCTTGACGGGCCGGGGGCCGCGGCATAGTTTGCGTCGGATTTCAGCCCAGAAAGGTGAGGCAGCCATGCCCGGCACCCCTGCCCCGTCCCGCCCGACCGCCTGTCTTGCGCTCGCAGACGGCACGTTGTTCTACGGTCGCGGGTTCGGTGCGGCGGGCCAGACCACCGCGGAACTGTGCTTCAACACCGCGATGACGGGCTACCAGGAGATCATGACCGATCCCTCCTATGCCGGGCAGGTCGTGACCTTCACCTTCCCGCACGTGGGCAACGTCGGGGTCACACCCGAGGACGACGAAAGCGCGGAACCGGTGGCCGCCGGCATGGTGGTCAAGTGGGACCCGACCGAGCCGTCGAACTGGCGCGCGACCGAACGGCTTGGCGACTGGCTGATCCGGCGCGGGCGCATCGGGATCGGCGGCGTTGACACGCGCCGGCTGACGCGGGCGATCCGCCAGCAGGGCGCGCCGCATGTGGCGCTGGCCCATGACCCCGAGGGCAGGTTCGATATCGAGGCGCTGGTGGCCGCGGCGCGGGGTTTCCCGGGGCTGGTCGGGCTCGATCTCGCCAAGGATGTGACCTGCGCGCAATCCTACCGCTGGGACGAGATGCGCTGGGCCTGGCCCGAAGGCTATGCGCGGCGCGAGGCGCCCGGCCACAAGGTGGTGGCGATCGACTATGGCGCCAAGCGCAACATCCTGCGCTGCCTCGCCAGTGCGGGCTGTGACGTGACGGTTCTGCCGGCCTCCGCCACTGCCGACGACATACTGGCGCTGGAGCCCGCGGGCGTGTTCCTGTCGAACGGTCCGGGCGATCCGGCGGCGACGGGCGATTACGCCGTGCCGATGATCCGCGACGTGCTGGACCGGTCGGACGTGCCGGTCTTCGGCATCTGCCTCGGCCACCAGATGCTCGCCCTGGCCCTGGGCGCGCGCACGATCAAGATGAACCACGGCCACCACGGGGCGAACCACCCGGTGAAGGACCTGGAGACCGGCAAGGTCGAGATCACCAGCATGAACCACGGCTTCACGGTGGACAGCCAGACCCTGCCGGATGGCGTCATCGAGACCCATGTGTCGCTCTTCGATGGCTCGAACTGCGGCATCCGCTTGGCCGACCGGCCGGTGTTCTCGGTGCAGTACCATCCCGAGGCCAGCCCCGGCCCGCAGGACAGCTATTACCTGTTCGAGCGCTTCGTCGCAGCGATCCGCGCCCGCGCGGCGTAGGCTCTTTACCTGGCGTTAACGCTGCAGGGACAGTCTGGGACGGCAACGATCCCGGAGCCGGTATGGCCGTCGTAAACCTCAGCCACAATTCCGACGCGCCCCCGGATCGAGGAGGCCAGACAACTGCCAAACTGCCTTCGCCACGTGCCGATACCCGGCTGATAGATGCCTACGGCGCGGCGCGCTGCCTGGCGGAAGGCGTCGTGCCCTGGCGCGGCGTCGGGGCCGCGACGCTGGTGGCTTTTTCCGATGCATCGCGGATCGCGGCGCTGCGGCCTGGGCTGGAAGCGCGGCTTGGCCCGGTGCGGGTCACGTTTGCCCCTTCGGACCAGATTCGCGCCGCGGTGCTGGGCGCGAGGGGCGCGCGGCTGACACGTGCTGCCGAGGCTGGCCTTCCGGCCGCCGACAGTTGCCGCGCCCCCCTGCCCCGCAGTGCACGTGCCGGTGCATTGGCCGCCCTTTCGGGCCTCGTGGCTCTCGCCTTTCTGGAACCACGCGCAGCCTTCGGCGTGCTGGTCGCCCTTGCGCTTGCGGCGATGGCGGGAAACGTCACGCTTCGGCTGCTGGCGGTGATACGGGTAATGCTTGCCAGACGCAGCGGCTCTTCCCCCGAGACCGAACACGTGCGCGCCGCACACCCGCCGCCCATGTCGATCATGGTACCCCTCTTCCGGGAACGCGCCGTGGCCGAACGGCTGGTCAGACGGCTGGAACGGCTGACCTACCCGCGCGGCCTGCTGGAGGTGTGCCTGGTGGTCGAGGCGGACGACCACATCACGCAGGAGACGCTGTCTGGCATCGAACTGCCCGGCTGGATGCGCGTGATCGAGGTGCCGGGCGGATCGGTCAAGACAAAGCCGAGGGCGCTGAACTATGCCCTTGGCCAGTGCCGGGGCGAGATCATCGGCGTCTACGACGCCGAGGACGCGCCCGCCCCCGACCAGCTGGAACGCGTGGCCGCTGCCTTCGAGGCCAGCCCGCGCGAGGTCGCCTGCCTTCAGGGCATCCTCGATTTCTACAACGCGCGGCGCAACTGGCTGTCGCGCTGCTTTACCATCGAATACGCCAGCTGGTTTCGCGTGGTCCTGCCGGGGCTGGCGCGGATGGGGCTGGTCCTGCCGCTGGGCGGCACGACCTTCTTCATCCGCCGCAGCGTGCTGGAAGAGGTGGGGGGCTGGGATGCATGGAACGTGACCGAGGACGCGGACCTTGGCATCCGCCTGGCACGGCGGGGCTACCGGACGGAACTGATAGAGACCGTCACGGAGGAAGAGGCGAACTCCTGGGCCTGGCCCTGGGTGAAGCAAAGGTCGCGCTGGCTGAAGGGCTACGCGATGACATGGGCGCTGCACATGCGCGATCCCCGGCGGCTGTGGTCCGAGCTGGGCACCTGGCGGTTCCTCGGCGTGCAGGTCCTGTTGCTGGGTACGCTGGCGCAATTCGTGCTGGCCCCGGCGATCTGGTCGTTCTGGCTGATGATCTTCGGCCTGCCGCACCCCATGACCGGGCTGGTGCCCGGCGGCGTGCTTGTGGGCCTGTGGGGCGTGCTGATCCTGTCAGAGGCTGTTACGATGGCGACCGGGGTGCTGGCTGTGGCCCGGCCCGGGCGGCGATGGCTGTTGCCCTGGGTTCCGACGCTGCACCTGTACTATCCGCTGGCAGTCCTGGCGGTGATGCGCGGGCTCGCCGAACTGGCCTATCGCCCGTTCTTCTGGGACAAGACGGAACACGGCGGTTTCGACGCGCCGGTCGAGGGCGACGGAACCGCACCCGGCGCGCCGGACTGACACCCGCGCCGCCGCAGACCAGGCCAGACCCCGGGCTATTCGGCGGCGTCCATCGCGGTAGCGTCGTGTTTCAGTCGGGTCTCGAACGCACGCGAGATATGCTCTTTCAGCGCCCTGTAGGCCGCGTCGCCGTCGCGCCGTTCGATAGCCGAGACGATCTCGGCGTGCTCCTCAAGGGCCGTTGCACCGCGCCCGTCCACGGCCAGGGACGTGGTGGCCAGAAGCGCCATCGAGCGATGCACAAGATCGAGCTGCTGCACGAGATAGCGGTTGTGGCTGGCCAGGTGGATCTGCTTGTGAAAGCGCCGGTTCGCGCGGCTGAGCGCCGAGGGATCGTGCAACAACGCGCGGTCCTCTTCGATCATGTCCTTCAGAACGCTGATCTCCTCGTCCGCGGCATGGCGGGCGGCCAGTCGGGCGGCGAGCCCTTCGAGTTCCGTCCGCACGACGTAGAGCTCGGCCAACTGGTTGTGGTCGAGCGAGGCGACGATGAGCGAACGGCCGTCGCGCGCCAACAGCGACTGGGTTTCCAGGCGTTGCAGCGCCTCGCGGATCGGCGTCCGGGACACCCCGAAGCGCTCGGCAAGCTCGCTTTCCACGAGGCGATCGCCGGGCCGGTAGACACCCACGTCGATCGCTTCGAGGATCAGTTCATAGGCATCCTTCTGGGGCTGGCGGGTCGAGGCCATCTGTATCTCCGGCAACAAACCCGGCGAGGATACCGCCCGTCCGGCCTCATATTCAAGCCGCGTGATGCACCGTGAAGGCATGCAGCGGCATTTCCGGCGTTTCCAAGCCCCACTGCGCGCCCTAGATTGCGCCGCATGGTGGCAGAACGCTTCTCGCACGTGGAAACCTGGGTCTTCGACCTGGACAATACCCTTTACCCGCCCGCGATGCGGCTCTTCGACCAGATCGAGGTGCGCATGACCGCTTGGGTGATGGAGGCCGTGGGCGTCGACCATGCCGAGGCCGACCGCCTGCGGCACGACTACTGGCGGCGCTATGGCACCACGTTGGCCGGGCTGATGCAGGAGCACGGCGTCGATCCCGGCCCATATCTGACCCATGTGCATGACATCGATTTCGGCGTGCTGTCGCCCGACCCGGATCTGGCCGCGTGCATCGCCGACCTGCCGGGGCGGCGCATCGTCTACACCAACGGCAGCGAACCCTATGCCCGCCGGGTGATCGAGGCGCGCGGGCTGGAAGGCCTGTTCGACGCGGTCTATGGGGTGGAGCACGCGGGCTTTCGCCCCAAGCCCGAGCGCGCGGCATTCGAGACGGTGTTCGCCGCCGACGGGCTGGACCCGGCGCGCGCGGCCATGTTCGAGGACGACCCACGCAACCTTGCCGCGCCGCACGAGATGGGGATGCGCACGGTGCACGTGGCGCCGGACCCTGCGCCGGCGGATCACATCCACCATCACACCGACGACCTGGCGGCGTTCCTGGGGCTCTTGCGCGGCTGACCGGACAGGTTGCCGCAGTGCGGCAATCCGCGCGGGGGCGTGGGCGGGGCGCGGCCTAACTGCGGGTCATAACACCACTCAGGAGATGCCCGATGACAGCCCATGATCCGCGCCTTGACGCCCTGACCGCCGAGGCCGCAGCCGAGGCCCGCCCGCAGACCGAAGACGCAGAACGTCGCCAGGTTGCCGTGATCCTTGGTGGCGTGGCGGTGCTGGTGGCGCTCTGGGCCGCCGCGGTGGCGGTCTTCGGGCTGGCCGGGCTGATCCTGCCGGCGGTGGCGGCGGTTCCGGTGATCTTCCTGGGCCTTATCCTGCTGACCTGGGGCTAGGCGGTTTCGCCGCTTGGACATCGCGGGCCCACGGCGCTAACTGAACGCAATGGCGAAAGGGGGCCGAGATGGCGCGCGAAACGGTCGACATCCTGATTTCCGGCGGCGGGCTTGCGGGGCTGATTTCCGCTGCCGTGTTCGGCCATGCCGGGTGGTCGGTGCTGCTGGTCGATCCGGCGCCGCCCGTCACCGAGGGCGATGCCGAGGGGTCGGACCTGCGCTCGACCGCGTTCCTGCGTCCGGCGCGCGACCTGATGGCAGGGATCGGCCTGTGGGACGCGCTCGCCCCCCACGCGACACCGCTGGACGTGCTGGAGGCGGTGGACAGCACCGGCTGGCCGCCCGAAGTGCGTGAGCGGCGCGCGTTCCGCGCCAGCGACCTGGGGCCGGACCCGTTCGGCTGGAACCTGATGAACTGGCTGACCCGGCGCGAGGTGCTGCGCGTTCTGGCCGAGGCGCCACGGGTCGAACTGGCCTATGGCACGGCGTTCCAGGGCATGCTGACCCGGACCGGAGAGGCGATCGTGACCCTGTCGGGCGGGCGGCGGGTGTCGGCGCGGTTGGTGATCGGGGCGGACGGGCGCAACTCGGCGGTGCGGCAGGCGGCCGGGATCGGCGCGGACACCCGGCGCTACGGGCAGAAGGCGCTGGCCTTCACCGTCACCCATCCGGTGCCGCACGAGAACGTCTCGACCGAGATCTACAACCAGGGCGGCGCCTTCACCATGGTGCCCCTGCCCGACCAGAACGGGCGCCCTGCCTCCGCCATCGTCTGGATGAACCCCGGGCCCAAGGTGCTGGCGCTGGCAGGGATGGAGCAGGCGGGCTTCGAGGCCGAGGCGACCGAGAGGTCCTGCCACCTGTTCGGGCCGCTGACGCTGGAAAGCGCGCGCAACGTCTGGCCCGTCATCACCCAGACGGCTGAAAGGCTGACCGCCGAGCGCACGGCGCTCGTGGCCGAGGCGGCGCATGTGCTGCCGCCGATCGGGGCGCAGGGGCTGAACACCTCGCTGCATGACGTGGCGTCGCTGCTGGCGCTGGCCTGCGACGCGCCGGACGATCCGGGCGCGGCGCCGGTGCTGGCGGCCTACGCCCGCTCGCGCGAACGCGACATCGCGGCGCGGGCGGCGGTGATCGACCTCTTCAACCGGGTGTGCCGCTCGGGGGCGGCGCCTGTGCAGGCGATCCGCCGCACGGGGCTCAAGGCCATCTACGACCTTGCCCCGGTGCGACGGCGGGTGATGAAGGCGGGGCTGGGCGGCGCCTGAGCGCCGGCCCGGTCACAGCACTGCGTCGAGCGCCGTTTCCAGCCGCGCGACGCTGGCGTCCACGTCCTTGAGCTTGTCGAGCCCGAAAAGCCCCAGCCGGAAGCTCTTGTAATCCGGGCCCTCGTCGCACATCAGCGGCACGCCCGCCGCGATCTGCATCCCCTGCGCGGCAAAGGCCTTTCCGGTCTGGATCTCGGGCGTGACAGTGTAGCAGACGACGACGCCCGGCGCGCCGAAGCCGTCGGCGGCCACCGACTTGACGCCGCGCGCGGCCAGCGCCGCGCGGACGCGGCGGCCCTGCTCCCATTGCGCCTCGGCCAGGGCGGCAAAGCCCATCTCCTGCATTTCCAGCATGGTGTCGCGGAAGCCCCTCAGCGCGTCGGTGGGCATGGTGGCGTGATAGGCGTGGCCGCCCGCCTCGTAGGCCTCCATGATCGAAAGCCACTTTCCCAGGTCCACGGCGAAGCTGGAGGACTGCGTCTCTTTCACGCGCGCCCGCCCGGCCTCCGACATCATCACGAGCCCGGCAGAGGGCGAGGCCGACCAGCCCTTTTGCGGGGCCGAGATCAGGACGTCGACGCCGGTGGCTTTCATGTCGACCCAGGCACAGCCCGAGGCGATGCAGTCGAGCACGAAAAGCCCGCCCACCTCGTGCACGGCATCGGCCACGGCACGCAGGTAGTCGTCCGGCAGGATCAGCCCGGCAGAGGTTTCCACATGCGGCGCGAAGACGACGTTGGGGCGCTCGGCGGCGATGCGTGCGGTCACTTCTTCGATGGGCGCGGGGGCGAAGGGCGCGTCGATCGCGTTGCCCGCGCGCCGGGCCTTCATCACGATTTCCTCGGACGGGATATCGCCCGCCTCGAAGATCTGGGTCCAGCGGTACGAGAACCAGCCGTTGCGGATCACCATGGCCTTCTGGCCGGTGGCCAGCTGTCGGGCGACGGCCTCCATCGCGTAGGTGCCGCCGCCGGGGATCAGGGCCACGGCCTCGGCCTTGTAGACGTCCTTCAGGATCGTCGAGATGTCGCGCATGACGCCCTGGAAGGCGGCGGACATGTGATTGAGAGAGCGGTCGGTGAAGACCACCGAAAACTCCAGCAGGCCATCGGGATCGACGGTGTCGAGAAGGGCGGGCATGGGCAGGCTCCTGTCTGTGGTTGCCGCTAACCTAGCCCGGTGGTGCGGCGCGGACCAGAGCGCCTATGCCAAGGGACCGGGGCGGCGTTCCTCGGACAGAAGCACGTTCGCCTCGACCTCGCCCACGCCCGGCAGCGTCATGATCCGGCGGCGCAGCACACGCTCGAAATCGGCGATGTCCCGGGCCACAACCCGCAAGCGGTAGTCGTACATCCCAAGGACATGCTCGACCGTCTGCACCTCGGGGATGGCGCTGACAGCGCGTTCGAAATCCTCGAGGCTGACGCGGCCCTTGGTGGCGAGCTTGACGCCCAGGAAGACCGTGACGCCGAAGCCCAGGCGTTCGCGGTCCAGCTCCACCCGGCGGCCCGACAGGATACCCGCCTCTTCCAGGCGGCGGATGCGGCGCCACGCGGCGGGCTGGGACAGGCCAAGCCGGCGGCCCAGGCCGCCCGCGGACAGCGTCGCGTCCTCGACCAGCGCGCGCAGGATCTGGCTGTCGATGTGGTCGGGGGCGGTCATACGGGCAGACGTTCCTCCGTTTTGATGCGGGCCACGTGCATCAGCGCCTCGATATCGGCGATATGCGGCAGGGTCAGGATACGGCGGCGGTAGACCTGCTGATAATGCGCCATGTCGCGGGCGATGACGTAAAGCCGCACGTCCACCTTGCCGAGGAAGGTCTGGATCTCGGTCACCTCGGGCACCTCGCGCGCGGCGGCGAGGAACTCGTCGAAGGCGGTGCGCTGGGTCTTGTCGAGGGTAAAGCGCAGAGAGACCTCGACCTCGTAGCCCAGCGCGCGCCAGTCGATGATGCCGCGGATGCCGCGGATGATGCCGTCCGCGCGCATCCGTTCCAGCCGCCGCCAGAGCGTGCCGGGCGAGACGCCGGCGCGCTCGGCCAGTTCGGTGTTGGGCAGGTCGGGGGCGGCCTGGTACTGGCGCAGGATGCGGCGGTCGGTGTCGTCGAGCATGAATTTTTCACGGTTATGCATTTTGCCGCATGATCTTTTTCACGAAACGGCGAAAGGGTCAAACTGTGAAAAGCACGCTTCCCAGCTCTCGCTATGCTGCGCGGCAATCAGAACCAAGGAAGGACCGGACCGATGCGCGTCTATTACGATCGCGATTGCGACATCAATCTCATCAAGGACAAGAAGGTGGCGATCCTGGGCTACGGCAGCCAGGGCCACGCACACGCGCTGAACCTGCGCGATTCGGGCGCCAAGAACATCGTCGTGGCCCTGCGCGAGGGCTCGCCCAGCGCCGCAAAGGCCGCGGGCGAGGGCCTGCAGGTCATGGGCATCGCCGAGGCGGCGGCCTGGTGCGACCTGATCATGTTCACCATGCCCGACGAACTGCAGGCGGACACCTACCGCAAATACGTCCACGACAACCTGCGTGAAGGCGCGGCGATCGCCTTTGCCCACGGTCTGAACGTGCATTTCGGCCTGATCGAGCCCAAGGCGGGCGTCGACGTCATCATGATGGCGCCCAAGGGCCCCGGCCACACGGTGCGTGGCGAATACGTCAAGGGCGGCGGCGTGCCCTGCCTCGTGGCGGTTCACAACGACGCGTCGGGTCGCGCGCTGGAGATCGGGCTGTCCTATTGCTCGGCCATCGGCGGCGGCCGCTCGGGCATCATCGAGACCGATTTCAAGGAAGAGTGCGAAACCGACCTCTTCGGCGAGCAGGCCGTTCTCTGTGGCGGCCTGGTGGAGCTGATCCGCATGGGCTTCGAAACGCTGGTCGAGGCGGGCTACGAGCCCGAGATGGCCTATTTCGAGTGCCTGCACGAGGTGAAGCTGATCGTGGACCTGATCTACGAAGGCGGCATCGCCAACATGAACTACTCGATCTCGAACACCGCGGAATACGGCGAATACGTCTCGGGCCCGCGCATCCTGCCCTATGACGAGACCAAGGCGCGGATGAAGGCGGTGCTGACCGACATCCAGACCGGCCGCTTCGTGCGCGACTGGATGCAGGAATGCGCCGTGGGCCAGCCCTCGTTCAAGGCCACGCGCCGCCTGAACGACGCCCACCAGATCGAAGCCGTGGGCGAGACCCTGCGCGGCATGATGCCGTGGATCTCGGCCGGCAAGATGGTCGACAAGTCGAAGAACTGATCGCACCGCCAGATGCGGCGACGGCCCCGGCACATCGCCGGGGCCGTTTTCGTTCCAGCGCATGGTCGGCGCACCATATGGTGAACATGTTCAAGACCTGCTAGGCTCGCCGCGTTGCGCTCGCAACGCATCCATCATCCCCGAGGCATCCTTGGCCCTGTCCCGTCCTACCCTTGCAGACTGGCTCTCCCTTCTGACGCTTGGCGTCGTCTGGGGCGGGTCCTTCGGCTTCGTGACGGTCGCGCTCGAAGGCTACGGGCCGGTGACGGTGGCGACGGGCCGCGCCGTGATGGGCGCGGTGGCGCTGGTGTCGCTGGCCATCCTGCTGGACCGTCCGATGCCCATGCGGGACCCGAGGATCTGGCGCCACGTGGTGCCGATCGGGGTGGTGTCCTCGGCCCTGCCCTTCTTCCTGCTTGGCTGGGGGCAACAGCACGTCCCAAGCGCCTTTGCCGGCCTGAGCATGAGCGCCGTTCCCCTCTTCGTGCTGCCGCTTGCCCATCTTCTTGCCGATGAACCGCTGGAGCGCCGGCGCAGCCTGGGCTTTGCGATCGGCTTTGTCGGGGCCGCCGTGCTGATGCTGCCGGGCATGACGCTGGCGCCCGATGGCCTGCTGGACACGCTGGGGAGGCTGGCCTGTCTGGGCGCGGCCTGTGCCTATGCCGTCTCGTCCATCCTGGTCCGGCGCGTGCCGCCCATGGACCCTGTTGCGCTTGCGGCGATGACGCTGTCGGTCGGGGCGGTGGTCATGCTGCCCACCATGCTCCTGACCGAGGGCGTGCCAAATTGGGCCGGGCCACGCCCGGCGCTCGCGCTGATTTTCCTGGGACTGGTGCCAACGGGCTTTGCGGCGCTCCTGCGGGTCACGGTCATCCGTAGCGCAGGACCCGGGTTCCTGACGCTGGTCAACTACCAGATACCGCTCTGGGCCCTGTTGTTCGGCGCACTCTTCCTGGGCGAGGTGCTGGAACCCCGCTTCTTCGCGGCACTCGCTCTGATCGTGGCGGGGCTTGCCGTCACCCAGTGGTCCGACATCGCCGGGCTTGTGCGGCGGTTGGGCGGCGCTACTCGGCCGCCGTCATCGTGATGGCCTCGACTTCGGCGACGATGCCTTCGACCACGTCCGACAGAAGAGCTTGATCCTCGCATTCCGCCATGACGCGGATCAACGGTTCGGTGCCCGACTTGCGGATCAGAAGCCGGCCCGACCCGTTCAGCCGGCGTTCTGCCGCCGCGATGGCCTCTTGCACACGCTCTTGCGCCAGGGGTTCCTGCCCCGCGCGGTAGCGCACGTTCTTCAGCAGCTGCGGCACACGGGTGAACACCTGGCTCAGGTCCGATGCACGACGGCCCGTGGCCACCATCTCTGCCAGGAACTGAAGGCCGGCGATAAGTCCGTCGCCGGTCGTGGCATAATCGGTCATCACGATATGCCCCGACTGTTCACCACCCAGGTTCCAGCCGCCCTGCCGCATGCGTTCCACCACGTAGCGGTCGCCTACGGGCGTGCGCTCCATCCGCATCCCGTTGCTGACAAGGAAGCGTTCAAGCCCGAGGTTCGACATCACGGTTGCCACCAGCGTGCCACCGGCCAGCCTGTCCTCCGCCATCCAGCGCGAGGCGAAAAGCGCCATGATCTGGTCGCCGTCGGCAACGGCGCCGGTCTCGTCGAGGATGATGACCCGGTCCGCGTCGCCGTCGAGACAGATCCCCACGTCGGCGCCAGCGCGGCGAACAGTCTCGGCGGCAAGTGCGGGATGGGTCGAACCGCATCCAAGGTTGATGTTGGTGCCGTCGGGATCGACACCGATCGGGATGACCTCTGCCCCCAATTCCCACAGCACCTCGGGCGCGGCCTTGTAGGCGGCACCGTTTGCGCAGTCGATCACGACCTTCAGGCCTTCAAGCTTGCCGCGACCCGGGAAAGTGGTCTTTGCGTATTCCATGTAGCGGCCGCGGCCGTCGTCGATGCGGCGCGCGCGGCCGATGTTCTCGGGCGCGCAGGGCGCGATTTCGCCGGCAACCATCGCCTCGATCTCGGCCTCGACCTCATCCGACAGCTTGAAGCCGTCCGGGCCGAAAAACTTGATGCCGTTGTCATGGTGCGGGTTGTGGCTGGCCGAGATCATGATGCCGAAATCGGCCCGCATGGAATGGGTCAGCAGGCCCACGGCAGGCGTGGGCACGGGGCCGAGGAGCAACACATTCATGCCGGTCGAGGTCAGGCCGGCGGTCAGGGCGTTCTCGATCATGTAGCCCGACAGGCGCGTGTCCTTGCCGATCACGACACGATGGCCTCGCGACTTGTCCTTTCGGAAATACCGTCCCGCCGCCGCGCCCAGTTTCAGCGCGATCTCGGCGGTCATGGGATAAGAGTTCGCCTGCCCGCGAACGCCGTCCGTTCCGAAAAGCTTTCGTGTCATTCTGCTGTCCCGATATGCGTTGCCGCCGAAAAGAGACGGACTGCCTGTTTTGTTTGCTCCATATCATGAACCCGGCAGATCTGAACACCCTGCTGCACCGCGGCGAGCGCCACGGCGATCGACCCAGGCGCCCTGTCAGCCGGATTCGGCGCATGGCCCAGCGTCCCGATGAAGCGCTTGCGCGAGGCGCCCAGCAGGATCGGGCAGCCCAGTCCGTGAAACAGAGACAGCCCCCGCAGGAGCGCGAGGTTGTGCGCGACGGTCTTGCCAAAGCCGATGCCGGGGTCGACGACGACCTGCGCGCGGGGGATACCGGCGGCCTCGGCCATCGCCACCCGCTCGGCCAGGAAATCGTAGACGTCAAGCAGGACATCGTCATAACGCGGGTCGTCCTGCATGGTCTTCGGGTCGCCTTTTGCGTGCATCAGGCAGACCGGCACCCGCCGCTCTGCCGCCAAAGGGGCAAGCGCGGGATCATGGGTGAAGGCGGCGACATCATTGACCAGCGCCGCGCCCGCATCGAGGGCCGCGCGCGCAACCGCGGCCTTGCGCGTGTCGATCGAAACGGGCGGCGCACTGGCTGCGGACAGGGCCGCGATCACCGGCACCACGCGTGCAATTTCGTCTTCGGTTTCAACCGTGTCGGACCCGGGCCGCGTGGATTCGCCACCGATGTCGAGGATATCGGCACCCTGCCCGGCCATGGCCATCGCATGGGCCACGGCGGCCTCTCGGTCATGGAACTGGCCGCCGTCGGAAAAGCTGTCGGGGGTCACGTTGACGATGCCCATCAGGCGTGGACGGTCCAGCGTCATCCCGAGGATCGGCGCGCGGGGCGTCCAGAGCGCCAGTGCAACCTCCACGGGAAGATCGGCGGCCGGGATCACGGCGGGCAGATGGCCGCGGCGCAGGTGCTCGACATGGGTGCACCAGGCCCAGCCGCCGGCCAGCGCCAGCGCCCCCTCCGGCCGGATCGGGCCGGTCTGGCAAAGCGGTCGGAAATAGTCGGTCATCGCGTGGTCCCCCGGCAGGCGTGGACGATCGGACGCCCTTCGCGGTCAGAACAGCGCCTCGGCGTCCAGCGCAACGGCGCGGCTCGGCAGGTCGCCTGTCATCGGCGGATCCATGCCGACGACCACCAGCTCCTCGGCATGGATCATCGCCGCGAACCAGGCCACCAACGCCGCCGAGTCGCGCGGCTGCGCCGAAGGCCCGTCGATGGCGTCGAGCACGATCTTGGAGGGCGCCCAGACGCACAGCTGCCCGTTCTTCATCGCCCAGTCCAGCTCAGTGCGTGTTCCCACGACCACGCAGCGGCGGTCGCGTCCCGCCAGCACCCACGCGTTCTGCTCGATCGCCAAGAGGTCGATGCGCCGCTGCGCCGCCGGGGCCGCCGATTGCGGCGCCGGGGTTTCGGCGGGCCCGACGCACAGGATCACCGGCCTGCCATCGGCCACGATGCCGTCGATCCAGCCCGTCAGCCCATCCGAGGCCAGCGCGGCATTCGACAGAAGCACGACGGTCGGATGAGGCGCGATGCTGGCATCCTCTTCGGCGACGGCGCGCAGGGGCGCCTGCCCGCGGGCGCGCACGATCTCGACCCCCAGAGCGCCCGGCCCGCGGTCGAGCTTTTCCACCCGCACGAAGACGCGCATGGCCTGCGGGGCGACGAGGATACGCTCGGCGATGCGTTCGGCCAGCGTTTCCAGCAGGTTCAGCCGTTCAGAGGCCAGTTCGGCGTCGATCGCCTCGGTGATGGTGTCGTAGCTGAGGATGCGGTCCACATCGTCGTCCAGAGGCGCGGGCGCGGGGCGCACCTCGACCACGATGTTGAAGCACAACCGTTGCTGGCGCCCGCGTTCGGCCTGAAACGCACCTATGTCGGCACCGCGGATATGGTCACGCAGCGAGATACGGTCATGTGCCGTGGCCGGCGCAGTGGCGGCGGCGCGCGCTTCGGGGTGCTCGAAGGCAAGGCGGATATCGGTGCTCATGGGTGTGTCTCCCGGTTGGCACAGCCATAACGGGTCCTGCAATGGCAAACCATGCCCGGGAACGGCGCAGACGGGGGCGGAAACGACGCGCCCAGCCTCAGCCCTTGGTGTTGCCGCCCTTGCGGTAGAAGTGATGCACGCCGATGGTGGCCGTGCGCAGGAAGACACGCGCCCAGTTGGGCGAAACCTCGACCGTGTGGTAATGCGTGGCGCCCTGGGTCAACGTGCGTTCGGCGCCGTCCAGCATGATCCGCGAAATCTTGCCCAGCATCTCGTAGGTGCCGCGCTCGCGGATCGTCTCGGCATGGCCGTCGCAGGTATAGGTGAACTGGCAGCGATAGCGCTCGCCGGTGCCCTGGTGCACCACGCCGCAGACCGTCGAGGGATAATCGGGGTGATCGACCCGATTGAGGATCACCTCGGCCACGGCGAACTGTCCCTTGACGCTTTCGCCCCGCGCCTCGAAGTACAGCGCCTCTGTCAGGCATTGCCACTGGTTGGCACCGGTGGCGGGCGGCAGGCTGCGCAGCCAGTCGCGGCTGTAGACGATCTGCGCGCCATCGGTCGCCGGGCGCGCCACGGGGCGGACCGCCGACAATCGCTCCACCCGTTCGGGCCGAACGGCGGCCACGGCGGTGCGCTCGGCGGCGAACAGATCGGCCACGTGGCTGCGCAGATCGATGCGCGGGTCGTTGGACTGGCCGAGCGTAACGTCGGCACGCGCAGTGGCCGAAAGGCCGATGGCCGCGGCGGCAGCCGCGATCCATACGCAGTGTCGTCTCATTGTCCCTCCAGGCGTCCGAAGACTTTCGTTTCGGCAGCGTGATGGGAAAATATGCAGAAAATGGTTGCCGAGTCCACCCTTGGCGCCGCTGGGAACATCGGCACGGCAATCACCGATCCGATATTCCGCTGAAAACACAGCATCTTGCGGCCTGACGTGCAAGTTAACGCAGGGTTTGGGGTCCGGGTCCGCCCGCTTCGGCGGAGATCCGCCCTAGTCCCGGCGGCGCGGCTCGGTCAGTGCCAGGTGCGCGGCGGCCAGTCGCGCCACCGGCACCCGGAACGGCGAACACGACACGTAATCGAAGCCCGCATCGCGGCAGAAGGCGATGGATTCCGGGTTGCCGCCATGTTCGCCACAGATCGACAGGACCACGTCGGGACGGGTCGCCCGGCCCCGCTCTGCCCCGATGGTCAGCAATTCCCCGACCCCGTCGATGTCGAGCGTGTGGAACGGATCCTCGGGAAAGACGCCCTGGTTGACGTAGTCGGACATGAACCGCCCGGCGTCGTCGCGCGACAGGCCATAGGTCATCTGCGTCAGGTCGTTGGTGCCGAAGGAAAGGAACGCCGAATGCGCCGCGATCTCGCCGGCGCGCAGGGCGGCGCGGGGCGTTTCCACCATCACCCCCAGCCGATAGGTGAAATCGACGCCACGCTGGGTGCGCACGGCGGCGGCCACGGCGTCGATGCGGGTCTTGACCAGTTCCACCTCGCGCTTGGCACTGACCAGGGGGATCATGATCTCGGGCACCACCGGATCGCCCCAACCCGAGGCCTCGA
>JAUIIC010000074.1 GCA_030431935.1 Alphaproteobacteria bacterium
GTTCTGAGCGAGGTCGCGCTGAAGGTGCTGCCGGCGCCGGCGGCGACGGGCGTTCTGCTGATCGAGGGGCTGGAGGACGCGCGGGCGGTGGCGGCGCTGACCACGGCGCTGGGCTCGCCCTTCGAGGTGACGGGCGCGGCGCATGCGCCGAAGGGCGTCGACGGGGCGCCGGTGACGATGATCCGGATCGAGGGGTTCGAGGCCTCGGTCGACTATCGGCTGGCGCGGCTGAAGGACCTCTTGGCCGGCTTCGGCGAGATCACGGTGGAGCGTGACCCGGCGCGGACCGCCGCGGGCTGGGCCTGGGTGCGGGACGTGGCGGCGTTCCACGGGGTGCCGGGCGACGTGTGGCGGGTGTCGGTCAAGCCGACGGACGGGCCGGGGATCGTGGAACGGGCGGGCGCCGACGGGGTGCTCTATGACTGGGGCGGCGGGCTGGTCTGGCTGCTGTTGCCCGAGGGGACGGACCTGCGGGAGCGGCTGGGGGCCTTTGCCGGGCATGCGACGCTGGTGCGGGCCTCCGGGGCGACGCGGGCCGAGATCGCACCCTTCCAGCCCGAGGACGGCCCGCTGGCGGCGCTGACCGCGGGGCTCCGGCGGCAGTTCGACCCGCGCGGCATCCTGAACCCGGGGCTGATGGGGTGAAATGGGGCGTTCTTGCCATCGCGCTGACGCTGTTCGTGCTGCTGCCCGTGGCGGGCTTCATGGTGGCGCGGCGGGCCGTGGGGCGGCGGCGGCTGGTCTACGGGCTGGGGGCGCTGGGGCTCTTCGCGGCGGCGATACCGGCGTTCTTGCGAGGCGAGGCGCTGGGCTTCTTCGAGGGGTTCGAAGAGACCATGCTGGGCGTGTCCTGCGTGACGCTGGGGCACCTGGTGCTGGCCGGGCTGGCCGATGGCTGGGTGGCGATGCGGCCCGGCTGGGGGGAGCGATCCGTGCTTGTGCAGCGGGCCGCATCGGTGTCGTTGGTTATGGGGGCCTACATGACGGTGTTCCTGTGGCCCTGGGTGGATTGAGGGATTGGGTATGGACGAGTTGACTCATGGGGTGCTGGCGGGGCTGATCGCGGTGACCTCTGCCGCTGTCTTCGGGGCCTTCGCGCTGATGTCGGACCGCAAGCGCGGCGCTTTCCTGGCGCAGGTCGGGCTGGCCATCGCCGGGGCGGTGGCGATGGTCGCGGGCGTGTCGGGCGGGCCGGTGGCGGGGATCGCGCCCGAGGCGCTGGCCGCCCTTGCCGTGGGCGCGATGTCGGCCTGCGTGGCGGGGATGCTTTATCACCTCTACCTCGGGCGGTTCGAACGGGTCTGGGCCGCGCGCGGGGTCTTCACGGCGGTCTACCTTGTGGTCTCGGCGGTCTTCGGGATCGTCTTCCTGTCTCTGATCTGAAAGCGCGGACATGCAAACGACATTCACGCCCGAGCAGTTGAAGGACCCCGCCATCGCGCGGTCGAACGAGATCCTGCGGTCCTGCGTGCATTGCGGGTTCTGCACCGCGACCTGTCCGACCTACCAGGTGCTGGGCGATGAGCTCGACAGTCCGCGCGGACGCATCTACCTCATCAAGGACATGCTGGAGAACGACCGGCCCGCCGATGCGAAGACGGTCAAGCATATCGACCGCTGCCTGTCCTGCCTTGCCTGCATGACGACCTGTCCCTCCGGGGTGCATTACATGCACCTTGTCGACCATGCGCGCGCGCATATCGAGAAGACCTATCGGCGGCCCTTCATGGACCGGGCGCTGCGCTGGGTGCTGGCGCGGGTGCTGCCCTATCCCGGGCGGTTCCGGCTGGCGCTTCTGGGCGCGAAGATCGGCTATCCGTTTCGCCGCCTGATGCCCGACGCCCGGTTGCGCGCCATGCTGGAGATGGTGCCGTCGCAGATCCCGCCGGTAAGCCGCAACGACGATCCGCAGGTTTTTCCCGCCATCGGCCCCCGCAAGAAGCGCGTCGCGCTGATGACGGGCTGTGCGCAGCGGGCGCTGAATACCGACATCAACGACGCGACGATCCGGCTTCTGCGGCGGCTGGGCTGCGAGGTGGTGGTGGCGCGCGGCATGGGCTGTTGCGGGGCGCTGGTGCATCACATGGGCAAGGAGGACGAAAGCCACGCGGCGGCGGCGCGCAACATCCGAGCCTGGCTGGCCGAGGACCGGGCCGATCCGCTGGACGCCATCGTCATCAACACCTCGGGCTGCGGCACGACGGTGAAGGACTATGGCCACATGTTCCGCAACGATCCCATGGCCGCGGACGCGGCGCGGGTCTCGGCGCTGGCGATGGACATAAGCGAGCTGTTGCAGACGCTGGACCTGCCCGCGGGCGGCGCGGCGCCGCTGCGGGTGGCCTATCACGCGGCCTGTTCGCTGCAGCACGGGCAGAAGGTCAAGACCGCACCCAAGGACCTGTTGAGGCGCGCGGGCTTCGAGGTGGTGGAGCCGGCGGACCCGCACCTGTGCTGCGGATCGGCGGGGACCTACAACCTGATGCAGCCCGAGATTTCCGGGCAGTTGCGCGCGCGCAAGGTGCGGACGCTGGAGGCGAAGGCGCCCGAGGTGATCGCGGCGGGCAACATCGGCTGCATGATGCAGATCGGCGGCGGCACGGAAATTCCGGTGGTCCACACGGTAGAGTTGCTGGATTGGGCCACGGGCGGCCCGAAACCGCCACGATTGTCCCCAGACCGGCCATAGAAGCGCCAGAAGCGGGCGATAGTTCCGGGTCCGAGCGGAGGACCGGACCCATGTGGAAGTGGATCGCGATATTCCTGGCGGTGGTGCTGGTCACGACCGACGGCAAATCCGAGGAAAGCGGGCTGCGCGCGCTGATGACGGGCGACGATTCGCGCGGCTGGCAGGCGGTGGGGCGGCTGAACCTTGGCGGGACGGCCTTCTGCACCGGCGCGCTGATCGCCGAGGACGTGGTGCTGACGGCGGCGCATTGCCTGTACGACAAGACCACCGGGCGGCGGTTCGAGGCCTCGGAGATCGAGTTCCTTGCCGACTGGCGCAACGGGCGGGCGGCGGCCTATCGCGGGGTGCGCCAGGCCATGCCGCATCCGGGCTTCGCGCTGGCCGAGCCGGGATCGCGGCTGCGGATCGAGAACGACGTGGCGCTGCTGCGGCTGGACATGCCGATCCGGCTGAGCGCGGTGACCCCGTTCCAGACCCGCCCGCACCCGCGCCGGGGCGCCGAGGTCAGCGTGGTCAGCTATGCCCATGACCGGGCCGACAGCCCGTCCCTGCAGGAGCGGTGCCATGTGCTGGCGCGCAATGCCGGCACCCTGGTTCTGAGCTGCGACGTCGATTTCGGATCGTCCGGCGCGCCGGTGCTGGTCGAGGAGAACGGCGTGGCGCGGATCGTGTCCGTGGTGTCGGCCAAGGCCGAGATGGACGGGCAGAAGGTGGCGTTGGGCACCGACCTGGAGGCGCCGCTGGCCGATCTCTGGGCGCTGCTGGCCGAGGCGGACGGGGTGTTCGCCCGGGCCGCGCCGCCGGTGCGCCACCTGCCGCCGATCGAGGCGCGCAACAGCACGGGCGCGAAATTCCTGCGGCCCTGACGGGCTTGAAAGCCCCGTTCGGGCATCCCAGATAAGTCGAGCCGGACGCCGCGTGACGGGTCCGGCCGACGCCCGTCCCGGATGGGAGGGCATACATTCTGGTATCGCTCAATGGAGGATGACCCATGCGCACCCTTGATCTTTCGCCGCTTTACCGCGCGACCGTAGGCTTTGACCGCATCGCCGACATGATGGACCGGGTTCTGGCCAGCGACGTGTCGCAGCCGACCTATCCGCCCTACAACATCGAGAAGACCGCCGAGAACGCGTATCGCATCTCGCTGGCGGTGGCCGGCTTTACCGACGAGGACCTGTCGGTCGAGGTTCGGGAAAACGCGCTGATCGTGTCGGCCCGCAAGGCCGATGACGAAAGCCCGCGCACCTTCCTGCACCGTGGCATCGCCACCCGCGCGTTCGAGCGCCGCTTCCACCTTGCCGATCATGTCCGCGTCACCGGCGCGACGCATGAGAACGGCATGCTGCACATCGACCTTCAGCGCGAGATCCCCGAGGCGCTGAAGCCCCGCCGGATCGCGATTTCGAACGGCGACACCGTGGCCTCGACCGTGGTGGAAACCGCCGAGGCCTGATCGCGGCCTTCGTTTCACGACCCCTCATTCACCTGGCGCGTCCTTCGGGGCGCGCCTTTTTCATGGGCCGCGCAGGTTTCGCTGGCGCGGGGCGCCCGCCGGTGGCAACGCTGGGCCATGACCGCCCTGCCCCTTCCGGACGATACCCGCGAGCGCGCCCTTGGCGTCAGCCTGCTGGTGACGGCGATGTTCATCGCGCCGGGGCTCGACGTGATCGCCAAGCTGCTCCTGGACAGGCTGACGCCGATGCAGGTGGCGGCGGGGCGGTTCATCATCCAGACCATGGTTCTGGCGCCGATCCTGCTCTGGCAGGTGCGCGCCCGGCGGCCGGCGCTGGGCTACGCGGTGGCGGGCGTCTGCCTGGGGACGGCGCTGGTGTGCCTGAACCACGCGCTGGCGGTGATGCCGGTGGCCAATGCCATCGCGATCTTCTTTGTGGAGCCACTGATCCTGACGGCCATGGGGGCGCTGTTTCTGGGCGAGCGGATCGGCTGGCGACGCGTGTCGGCCATCGTGGTGGGGTTGCTGGGCGCGCTGGTGGTGCTGCGGCCCAACGTGGCGGCCTATGGGACCGCAGCGTTGTTCCCCCTGGGCACGGCCTTCTTCTTTGCGCTTTACATGCTGGTGACGCGGGCGATGTCGCGCGGCGGCAGCGGCGCGGGCCTGCAATTCTGGAGCGGTGCCTTCGCGGCGCTGACGCTGTCCATCGGCGTGGCGGTGCAATCGGCCTTCTGGGGGGCGCCAGAGGTGGGCATCGGCGGGCTGACCGGGCGGGAATGGGCGCTGTTCGCGGCGCTGGGGATGCTGGCGGCGCTGTCGCACCGGCTGATCGTGCTGGCGCTGAGCCGGATCGAGGCGGGCATCGCCGCCCCGTTCCAGTATTTCGAGATCGTGTCGGCCGTGATCCTGGGCTGGCTGGTCTTTGGCGACTTCCCCGATGCCATGACCTGGGTCGGCACCGCGATCATCGTGGGCGCGGGGCTTTATGTCTTCGAGCGGACGCGCCGCGCGGCGGACTGAGCGTCAGCCCGCCGGGCCGAGCGTCACCGGCATGCCGTCGGCCATCTCTGCCGTCGGGTTGGTGACGACCAGCCGCCCGCGCGCGCCCGCGATCAGCACGGTGACGTCGCGCGCGGTCTGGTGCACGACCTCGACCGGGGTGGCGGACAGGGTTTGCGCAGTCTCGTCCACGAGGAACACGGTCGCCCCCCCGACCAGCGCGGCGGCGGGCAGGATATAGGCGGCGGCGGCCTCGTCCTGCATCACCTCGATCTCGACCGACTCGTTGAGGAACAGCTGTTCGGCGCAGGGTTCGTCCACGTCGACGGTGACCTGCACCAGCTGATTCTCAAGATCGGCCTCGGTGTCGATGCGGGTGATGGTGCCGCCGCAAGTCTGGCGGTTCACGCGGTAGACCTGAACGGCCGACCCGATGGCGAGGCCGCTGGTTTCCGGCTGGGTCAGGCGGCTGATCTGCAGGTAGACATCGACCGATTTCTGGTCGGGAACGTAGACGCGGGCGGCAAGTTCGCCCTCTTGCACGCAGTCGCCGACATTGGCCTCGAAGCCCACCAGGATGCCGTCGAAGGGTGCGGCGAGCACCAGCTTTTCAAGGTCGATCTGCGCCGAGCGGCTGTCGAGCGTGCCGATTTCAAGCGCGATCTCGGCGCGGCGCACGGCGGCCTCGGCGCTGGCGATGGCCTCTGTCGCGCGTTCGGAGGCGAAGACGGCGTTCAGATAGCTCTTCTCGACGGCGTCCATGGCGGATTCGTTGATGAGCCCCCGGCTGAGCATGGCGTTGCTGCGCTCGAACTCCTGGGTTGAGAGATCCAGTTCCGCCTGGCGGCGGCGTTCGTCGGCGCGCGCGGCATCCAGCGAAAGGCGCCGTTCGTCGAGCGCCGCCGAAAGCTCCAGCAGGCGCGCCTCGGCGGTCAGCAGGGCAAGGCGCACGCGCTGGTCATCGAGGCGGACAAGGACCTCGCCTGCCTCGACCACGCGTTCGCGCTTGGCGTCGTCCGAGATCTCCACGATACAGCCGCGCGCCTGGTAGGACAGGCTGGACATCTCGGCGGCGCTGACAGAGCCGAAGAAGCTGTCGGCCCGCCCGGCGGCGGGCGTCAGGCGCTGGGTCTCGACGGGGGCAGGCGTGTCCTGGGCCAGCGCGGGCAGGGCCAGAGCGGCGGAAAGAAGCGCGCCCAGACCGGCGCGGACGGTGAAACGTGCGAAGGATGTCATGCCTGTCCTCGTTCGGTGAATGGCCGCAGAACGACTTTAGCGGCGGCGCCCGTCCTGAACAGGGGTTTTCATCCCGCCACGCGAATAGATGGGGCGCGGTCCCGCGCGGGCAACCGGAGAGGCCCGCGCGGGTGGGGTCTAGCGCGACAGGCTTTCGGCAAGGCGCATCAGCGTGACAGCTTCGCGCCGATAGCCGAACCGGTCGTCGCCCTGAGCGCCTTCGGCCAAGGCGATGGCGTCGGACCAGGACCAGTCGCCAAGGTAGGCGCCGCCGCGCAGAAGCTGGCCGAACCCGGCGATGGCCGCGGCAAAGCGCAGGTCGGCGTCGGGGTCCGTCATGTCCGTGCCGATGGGCGTTTCGATCAGGCGGCTGTCGTCCGCGCCGGGGGCCTTGTAGCGCAGGCGGAGAAAGCCGATCTCGTCCGCGGGTCCGGCGGCGGGCGCGGCGGCGCCATAGCGCAGGGGATCGTTCAGGATGGCGGGCGAGCCCGGGGGCGTGATCTCGTAAAGCGCGGTGACGGTATGGCCCGCCCCGATGTCGCCGGCATCCACCCGGTCGTTGTTGAAATCCTCGCGCCGCAGGGCGCGGGTCTCATACCCGATCAGCCGGTATTCGGCGACAATGGCGGGGTTGAATTCCACCTGCACCTTGACGTCGCCCGCGATCGGGAACAGCGCCCCGGTCAACTGGTCCACCAGCACCTTGCGCGCCTCGGCCAGGGTGTCGATGTAGGCGGCCTGCCCGTTTCCGGCCTGCGCCAGCGCCTGCATCGTGGCGTCGTCGAGGTTGCCGCGCCCAAAGCCAAGGACGGACAGGTAGGTGCCGCTGTCGCGCTTGTCGGCGATGTAGTCTTCCAGCGCTCCGGGGTCCGAGAGGCCCACGTTGAAATCGCCGTCCGTGGCGAGGATCACGCGACCGATCTGGCCGTCTTCGGCCATCGCCTCGGCCGTGGCATAGGCCAGTTCCAGCCCCTCTTGCCCGGCGGTGGACCCGCCCGCCTGAAGCCTGTCGAGCGCGGCGAGGATCGTGGCGCGGTCGGAGGCGGGCGTGGGGTCGAGCACGCGGCCCGCGCTGCCTGCGTAGGCGACGATGGCGACCTGGTCCTCGGGCCGAAGCTCGGACAGCATCAGGCGGAAGGACTGCTTGAGAAGCGGCAGCTTGTCGGGGTCCTGCATGGACCCGGAGGTGTCCACGAGGAAGACGAGGTTCAGCGGCGGGCGGTCGTCCAGCGCGGGCATCTCGCCCTGAAGACCGATGCGCAGAAGCTGCGTGTCGGGGTTCCAGGGCGTCTGCGACAGGGTGACGGTGGCGCGGAACGGGTCGCTGCCGGGTTCGGGCGCGGGATAGGCGTAGGGGAAGTAGTTCACCATCTCCTCGATCCGCACGGCATCGGCCGGGGGCAACCGCCCGGCCATCAGCGAGGAGCGCAGGATCGACCAGGACGCGGTATCGACATCGACCGAGAAGGTCGAGACGGGCTCTTCGGCGGTGACGCGGACCGGGTTGGGGTCTTCGTTGGCGAAAGCCTCGGTGTCCGGGGCTTCGGGCGCGATCATGTCGGGCGGCGGGGCGGGCATGGGGCGCATCATCGGCGCCTCGGCCTCTGACGACAGCGACAGGGTGCCGGCCACCGGCGCCGAGCGGGACAGCCCGGACCCGGCATCGGCCATGGGCATGGGTTCGGGCGAGGCGGCGATCTCGGCCATGGGTGCCAGCGCGTCGTCCTCGGCCATTTCCTCGACAACCACGGGGCGCGGCGGCGGGGCGGCTTCGTCCATCACGGCAGGAAAGGGCATGGGCGGGCCGGACTGTTGCAGCACGGGCAGCAGCATGACGACGCCCACGGCGACGATGGCGGTTCCGGCGGCCAGCGCGCCGCGCGAGGAAAGGGTGGAAAGCATGTGTCCTACTCCGTTGCGAAACCCGGCCGCAAGGCGCGGTCGGTCAGGGGTAGGACGCGGGCCGGCGGCCGATCCTTGGGCACGGTCGAAATTTTCCTGCGCGCGGGCCAGGATGTCGGCCTTGCGTGCCGGATCGGGCGCGGGCGTGGCGCGGTCGAACGCCGATTTCAGGTCGTCGAGCGGGTCTGTCATCTGTCCTGCTCCTCTTCGCGCAGCGCGCGCAGGCGTTTGCGGGCCTCGGACACGCGCCAGCTGACGGTGCCCTCGGATACGCCCAGCACGCTGCCGATCTCGGCGTGTGTCATCTCTCCGTCCAGGACCAGCGCCAGCGTGTCGCGCTGATCCTCGGGCAGGGCCGCCATCGCCTGCATCAGCCAGTCGAGACCATCGGCAGTTTCGGCCGCTTCGGCACGGCGGGCCAGTTCCCAGTCGCCCCAGCCATCGGCGGCGCGGGCATGGCTGGCCTGGCGGCGGCGGCGGTCATGCGCGGCGTTCACCGCGACGCGGTAAAGCCAGGTGGTGAACCGCGCCTCGGCCCGGAAGGCGGCGATCTTGCCCGGCAGGGCAAGGCAGATGTCCTGCGTCAGGTCCTCTGCCTCGGCCCGGCTGCCGGTCAGGCGAAAGGCCAGCCGGAAGAGACCGTCGTAATGCCGCGCCAGGAGCGCCGCGAAGGCGTCGCGGTCGCCCGCCGCGGCGGCGCGGGCAAGGTCCGTGTCCGGCGTTTCCATGCGCATCACGATGGGTAGGACGCGGCCCGCGCGTCAATCCTTGGCGCGTGCGGGCGGATTATTTCAGGGTCAGGACGATCTTTCCCCGCGTCCGTCCTGTGGCGATGCGGTCCTGCGCCTCGGCGAAGGCGGAAAACGCCAGGGTGTCGGCGATCTCGACATGCAGGGCGCCCGCCGCGGCAAGGTCGAGGACATGGGCCAGCGCGCCGGTGCCCGGAACGATCTCGGGGATGGTCAGGGTGACGCCGTGATCCGCGCTGACATCCTGAAACGGCGCGGCGTTCAGCGCCACGAGATGCCCGCCGGGGCGCAGCATCGCGCAGCACGCGGCATGATGCGGCCCGCCCATCAGGTCGAAGACAAGGTCCATCGGCGGCAGGTCCGGCGCGGGCGCGTCATGGGGCACCGGCGTGGCGCCAAGGCCCGCGACGAAATCGGCGTTGCGCGAGGAAGAGGTGCCCCAGACCTGCGCGCCGCGGGCGCGGGCGATCTGGACGGCAAGGTGCCCGATGCCCCCCGCCGCGGCCTGGACCAGGACGGACATGCCGGGGGCAACGCCGCCGGTTTCCACGAGGCCGATCCAGGCGCTGACACCGGCCAGCGGCAGGGCGGCGGCGGTGGCCATGTCGAGGCCGTCCGGCACCGGCGCGGCATTGGCGAGCGGAACGGCGACGGTTTCGGCCCAGGCCCCCTGCCCGCGCGCGGCGAGAAAGGCGACGGGCCGGCCCAGCCAGTCCTGTGGCACGCCAGCGCCCAGCGCGGTGACGATGCCCGCGCCGTCCCGGCCCGTGCCCATCGGCAGGGCGGCGGCCAGGTGCGGGATCATGCCCGCCCGCACCTTGGCATCGACGGGATTCACGCTGACCGCATGGACGTCGATGGCGATTTCGCCGGGGCCGGGCGCGGGCGCGGGGCGGTCGACGAGGGCCAGGACATCTGACCCGCCGAAGCGGTCGAACTCCACGGCCTTCATGGCATGATCCGGGTGCGGTCCATCAGGTGATGGTGGTTGATGCCGGAGAAGGGCGGGAAATCGGCCATATGCGCGCGCAACTCGTGCCGCGCGGGCGAGCGCATGGCGGCGGCGAAGGCGGCGGCGCTGTCGAATACGACCTCGTTGCCCATCAGCCAGTTCGCGTTGGCGGTGCCGGGCACGGTCAGGTCAGGCAGGGGCACGTCGCAGAGGATGCTGCGGATGCCCGGCAGGCGCGCCTGAACCGGCGGGTGCGAGGCCATGTAGATCGACTGAAACGCGGCCACGTCGCTGGCGGGCAGGTCGTAGCGGACAAGGTAGGAGACGGGGGCGGAAAGCGGCCAGCCGGGGCCGTCGGCGACGGGGTAGTGGTGGCGGCGGAAAGCGGCGCTGGTGGCGCGAGGGGGCGCGGCGGCGGCGGTCCCGGGCGCGGCGACGGCGGCGCGCAGCGTGGCCTCGTCATCGAAGCTGAGGATGGCGACAAGGGTCGGCGGCACCTCTGCCGGGTTCAGGGGATCGTCGCCCTCGCCCCGCGCGGGCGTGTAGGCGTCGAGCGCGGCCAGCCCCGGCACGGCGGTCAACGCGCGCGCGGCAGCCAGCGGATCGGCCAGCGGCGCGGCGACGGTGAATTCGAGCGTCCAGAGCATCGCGGCCCTCCCTTGCGTCCCCGGACCATTCGGCGCGGGCGCGGCGCTGTCAAGCCGGGGCGCGTTGACACCGCCGGGGCGGCGGCGATGATCGGGCCCAAAGGACAGGGAGGGCGGCATGCGCATCTGGTATCAAAGCTTCGTCGACGAGGAGAACGGCGCCGATTACTGGCGGCACCTGCGGGCGCATATGGCGGCGATGGCCGATCCGGGAACCGAGATCGTGGTGCATGGCATCACGCCCTATGACAATTACGCCCACCCGATCGTGGAATACCGCTGCGGGCGCGAGGTGATCTGCAACGCCGTCCGGGCCGAACGCGAGGGCTACGACGCCTTTGTCGTCGGCCATTTCCAGGACGCGGGGCTTTACGAGGCGCGCACGGTGGTGGACATCCCGGTGGTGGGACTGGGCGAGGCGACGATGCTGCAGGCGCTGAGCCTCGGGCAGCGGATCGGGATCGTGACGATCAACACCCGCTTCATCCCGTGGTTTCACCACCAGCTGCGCAAGTACGGGCTGACCGACCGGATCGTCGGCGTGGATGCGATGCAGTTCGAACCGGGGCAGATCCTTGCGGCCTTCGACGACGCGGCGAAACTGGCCGAGGTGGTGCGGCTCTTCGAGGACCAGGCCCGCCCGCTGGTCGAGCGGGGGATCGAGGTGCTGATCCCCGGCGGCGGCATCCCGATGCTTCTTTTCTCGGCGATCATGGGGCACCGGGTGGGCGAGGCCACGGTGATAAACGGCATTCCGATCGTCCTGAAGCAGGCCGAGGTGGCGGTGAAGCTGCGGCGGCTGACCGGGCTCGGCGTCAGCCGGACGGGCGAATACGCCAAGGCCCCGCCCGAGATCATCGCCGAGTTCATGGAGAACCCGAAGGGGTTGTAGACGGGCAAGCCGCTTCGAAGCGGCTTGTTGGAAGCGGCTTGAAAGCCGCTTGGCACGCGATTTGCAAATCGCGTGGTGAAGGCGCTTCGAAGCGCCTTTCCCGCGCCGGGTCAGCCGGGCAGCGGTTGGCGCCCGGCGATGCGTCCCAGGACCACCGCCGACAGAAGCCCGTTGCCCGAGAGATACCCCGCATCGCCGCTGCCCGAGACGCCCACCGCCGCACCGCCGGCGGCGAACAGGCTTTGCATCGGCGTGCCATCGGCGCGGATCGCGTTGGCGTTTTCCGTCACCTCCAGCCCGCCCTGCGTGTGGAACAGCGCCCCTGTCACCTTGACCCCGCAATAGGGCGGGGTCAGGGGCGGCAGGCCGGCAAAGCGGCGCCCGAAGGCATCCGCGCCGCCGCGCGCGGCCTCTGCCGCCGCCAGCGTTTCGGCCAGTGCGTCGGCGGGCAGGCCCAGCGCCTGCGCAAGGCCCTCGACCGTATCGGCCCGGCGGATGGCGCCCTGCGCCTCCGCCGCCTGGAAATCGGCGAACTGGCGGGCGATGCCGGCGATGCGGTCGTCGAAGATCGCCCAGGCCACGCCGCCGGGTTGCGCCATCACGGCGCGGGCGGCCTCGGAATAGCCCTGCGCCTCGTTCCAGAAGCGGCGGCCCTCGGCGTTCACCTGCACGCCGCCTTCCATGATGACGGCCCAGGTGATGAGGATGCCATGCGGGTGGGCGACGTTGCCGTGGCCCTGGTAGGCGCCCAGTTGCGCGGTGCGCAGGCCCAGCGCCTCGGCCCAGTCGAGCGCGTCGCCCTGGTTCCCGGTGTGCCCGAAATAGAGCGCCTCGGCGATCCCGGGCATGTGGCGGGCGACGCGGTCGCGGTTGCCGCCGTATCCGTTGCAGGCCAGGATCAGGCGGCGGCAGCCGATCGCCTCGTCCGCGCCATCGGGGCGGCGGGCGATCACGCCCGTGACCTCGTCCTCCTCGGTGCAGAGGGTATGCGCGGTGCGCTCGCATACAATGGGGATGTCGCGCGCCTCGGCCGCCGCGCGCAGGCGGTCGACCAGCGCCGCGCCAGAGCGTTCGGGCAGCCCGTGCATCCGGCGGTGCGTGTGTCCGGGATAGTCGAAGTCGGTCACCAGCGTCAGCGGCAGGCCGAGCGTGCCGGTCATCCAGCCGATGGCCTCCGGCGCGGCACCGGTCAGGGTGGCGACCAGCGTCGGGTCGGCCTCGTCATGGGCCTTGCGCTGGATGTCCGCGGCGAAGGTGGCGGGCGTGTCCATCACGCCGGCGGTGGCCTGCTGCGCCGTTCCGGCGGCCGGGATCAGGCCGGCCGACAGCGCGGTGGAACCCGAGGGCACCGCGTCGCGTTCCAGCACCAGCACCTCTTGCCCCGCCTCCGCCGCCGAAAGGGCCGCCACCAGCCCGCAGGCCCCCGCGCCGATCACCAGCGTGTCCACGGTCAGGGGATAGCCCCCGGCGGGCGGCGGCGTGACAGGCACCTCAGCCGTCTCCGCCGTCATAGCGCCGTCCCGCGGCCAGCATCCCAGGCGTGCCGATGGTGGCGTTCAGGCCGTCGAAATCGAACATGCGGTCGGCGAAGGCCGCGTTGGAACCGGTCTGGCGCAGGCTCTGGTAATAGCCCTGCGCGGTGCGGGCCAGCGCGCGGACGATGCCGCCGGGGAAGATCACCAGCGAAAAGCCCAGGCTTTCCAGGTCGGCGGCGCCGGTGACGGGGGTCAGCCCCCCCTCGACCATGTTGGCCATCAGCGGCACGTGGTCGCCGAAGCGGCCCGTGATCGTCTGCATCTGCTCTCGCGTGCGCGGGGCCTCGACGAAGAGGACATCGGCACCGGCCTCGGCATAGGCGGCGGCGCGGTCGAGCGCGGCGTCGAAGCCCTCGACCGCGATGGCGTCGGTGCGGGCGATGATGAGGGTGTCGTCGCTGGCGCGCGCATCGGCCATGGCGCGGATCTTGCCGGCCATCTCGGCCATGGGGATCAGGGTCTTGTCGGACAGGTGGCCGCAGCGCTTGGGGTAGCCCTGGTCCTCGACCTGAAGGGCGTTGGCGCCCGCGCGTTCATAGGCGCGCATGGTCCGCTGGGCGTTCAGCGCGTTGCCGAAGCCGTTGTCGGCGTCGATCACGATGGGCAGGTCCACCCGGTCGCGGATCAGCGCCAGCGTGTCCGCCATCTCGGACATGGTGGTCAGGCCGATATCGGGGCGGCCGAGGCGGGTATAGGCGACGGCGGCGCCCGAGAGATACAGTGCCTCGAACCCGGCTTCGGCGGCCAGCGCGGCGGTCAGCCCGTCATAGATGCCGGGGGCGACGAGGATCTCGGGGCGGGAGAGGCGCGCGCGCAGGGTCATGCCAGACCCTCCAGCGCAAGGACGCTGTCGCAGGTTTCGACCTGCGTGACCGAGCCGAGCGAGATCAGCGTGGCCTCGTGCACCTCTGGCTTGAAGGCGCCGCTGCCGTCGGACAGCAGGATGGTGCGGTAGTTGCGCATGTGCGCGTCGCGCACCGTGGTCGCCACGCCGCCGTTCGTCACGATGCCGCCCACGATCAGCGTGTCGATGCCGAGGTATTTCAGGATGTAGTCGAGCCGGGTCTGGTAGAAGGCGGAATAGGCCACCTTTTCCACCGTGAAGTCGGCCTGCAACGCATCCACCAGGCAATGGCCCCAGGCGCCGGGGGCGAAATCGCCGGTCGTCAGGAAGGGGCGCAGTTCCTTCAGGTGGGGTGCGATCAGCGGCGCGCCGCCGGGGCCGGGGACCAGCGTGAACTGGGCCGAGACATAGGTGCCGCCACGCGCGCGCAGGGCCTCGATCACCGGGGCGACCTTGCCCGGCAGCGCGGCCAGCGTGGCATTGCCCAGACCCGCGCGGCCATAGGCGCCGTCGGGGTGCAGGAAATCGTTCTGCAGGTCGATGGTCAGGACGGCGGTGCGCGCCGGGTCGATGGGGGCGGTGGCGGTCATGGCCGGGCCTCCTTGCGCTCGATCAGGATATTGCCGTTGGCGTCCACCCGCGCGGTCAGCCAGGGTTCGACGAAGATCGTGGCGTCGGGCTGTTCCAGCACGGCGGGCCCGTCGATCAGCGCGCCCACCGGAAGCGCCAGCCGCGACCAGACCTGCGCCTGGTGCCAGGTGCCGCCGACATAGACCGGGCGGGTGCCGTTGGCGGCGGCCTCGATGCTGGCCTCGGGGCCGGGGGCAAGGCTGGACAGGTCGAACTTTGGCCGCGTGCCGATGACGGCGGAGCGCAGGTTGAGGATGCGGATCGGGTTCTTCAGAAGCCGGTTGTAGAGCCCGCGGTAGGTCGTTTCGAACGCCCGGCGGATGTCGTCCTGCGTGACGGGCTGCACGGTGCCGTCCGTCACCGTCACCTCCAGCGGCACGGCGACGGTGTGGGTCTGGCCGAGATAGGCCATGTCCAGCTCGAACCGGGCGAGGCGCGCCTCGAACACA
The DNA here is from genome assembly GCA_030431935.1 of Alphaproteobacteria bacterium. Classification (GTDB taxonomy): domain Bacteria; phylum Pseudomonadota; class Alphaproteobacteria; order Rhodobacterales; family Rhodobacteraceae; genus ASV31. The sequence continues at coordinate 14,981 of JAUIIC010000074.1, forward strand.
GAGCCGGAGGCGTCGAGCACCGCCTGCCCCTGGTCGTGGTGGGCCTGCATCTGCGCGGTCAGCGCGGCAAGGTCGGCCCCGTCCAGCATCGCGCCCACGGTCTGGACGAAATCCTGCCGCATGTCGGCGATGACGCAGCCCAGCGCGCTGGTCACGCCGGGATAGCGCGGCACCAGCGCGCGGCCGATGCCCACCTCTTCGATCATCGCGCCGGCATGCAGCGCGCCACCACCGCCGAAGGGCATGAAGGCGAAGCGTTCGGGGTCGAAGCCGCGCTCGATCGACACGAGCCGGATGGCGCCGGCCATGCGCGAGTTCGCCACGCGCACGATGGCCTCTGCCGCGTCCATCACGTCGAGGTTCAGGGGATCGCCCACATGGCGCGCGATGGCGGCCCTGGCGGCCTCGAGGTCGAGCGCGCCCAGACCGTCGCCGATGGGCCGGGTCGGGTCGATCCGGCCCAGCACGATGTTGGCATCCGTCACCGTGGGCCGGTCGTTGCCCCGGCCATAGGCCACCGGCCCGGGGGTGGAGCCCGCGCTTTCCGGCCCGATCTGCAGGAGCCCGCCCGCGTCGACGCTGGCGATGGAGCCGCCGCCCGCGCCGATGGTCGCGATCTCGATCATCGGCGTGCGCACGACAAGGCCGAAGTCGATGGAGGTCTGGGGCGACAGCACCGTCTGGCCGTCGGCGATCAGCGACACGTCGAAGCTGGTGCCGCCCATGTCGCCGGTGATGACGTTGGGAAAGCCCGCCGCCTCGGCGATGTGGCCCGCGGCGATCACGCCCGCGGCGGGGCCCGAGAGCGCGGTGCGCACCGGCAGGCGGCAGGCGGTGTCCACCGACATCACGCCGCCGTTCGACTGCACGATCATGAACTCGCCCGCGAACCCGCCGTCCTTGAGCGCGGTGCCCAGCCGGTCGAGGTAGCCCGCCACTTCCGGCTGGAGGTAGCCGTTCAGCGCCGTGGTCGAGAAGCGTTCGTATTCGCGGATCTCGGGCAGGATCTCGGAGGATGCCGCGACATGGGGCGTCGGCCAGATGTCGCGCACGGCGGCGACGGCGGCGGCCTCGTTCGCGGGGTTGGCGAAGGCGTTGACGAAGAGCATCACGGCGGCCTCGCACCCCTGCGCCAGCAGCTTGCGCGCGGCGTCGCGCACGGCGTCGATGTCCACCGGGGTTTCCACGGTGCCGTTGGCCAGCGTGCGTTCCGGCACCTCCAGCCGCAGGGCGCGCGGCACGATGGGGGTGAAGTCGCCGCGCAGGCCCCAGGTGCGGGGCCGGTCGCGGCGGCGCATCTCGAGCACGTCGCGGAAGCCCGCGGTGGTGATGACACCGATCCTGGCCCCCTTCCGTTCAAGCAGAGCGTTGGTGCCGGCGGTGGTGCCGTGCACGACGGTCGCGATTTCGGACAGATCGCCCACCTGCGCGCGGATGCCGGCAAGAAAGCCGCCCGACTGGTCGGGCCGCGTCGTGGGCACCTTGGCGACGCCGGCCTGCCCGGTGTCGAGGTCGAGCGAGAAGACGTCGGTGAACGTGCCGCCCACGTCCACGCCGATGATGCGCCGGGTCATTGGCCTGCCTCCCGCCATGCGGTGCCGTGGGCGTCGTCGGCGGCCTCGGCGCTGATGTAGCCCGCCGCCACGTCGCGGGCGACGGCGCGCGGATCGCGCGTGCCCGGATCGCCGTAGCCGCCGCCGCCGGGGGTCTCCAGCCGCACGCGCTGGCCCTGACGCAGCTTTATGCCGACCATCTTGGAGGCGAGCGGCGGGCGGTGCCAGCCGTCCACCTGCTGGTAGGAAAACACGTTCAGCGCCGCATCGCCGCCGCCGGCCACGCCCTTGGGCTGGAACCGGCCGCGTTCACCGAAGAAGAACGCCTCGGCGCCGTTCTCTTCCAGCACCTCGATTTCATAGACCGCGCCCAGCCCGCCGCGATGGGCGCCCGCGCCCGCGCTGTCGGGGCGCAGCGCCCATTGCCGGAAGGCCACGGGATAGGCGGATTCGAGGATCTCGACGGGCGGGATCGTCGCCATGCTGATCGGGGCGTTGCCGTGGTTCAGCCCGTCGCCCTCGGGGCTGCCGCCGTGTCCGCCGCCGTAGAAGCTGAACATCACCCAGCGGCTGCCGTCGCGGCGCCGCCCGGCGATCGACAGCGCGTTGATCGTGCCATAGGCGTTGGCCACCACCCGGTCGGGTGCGGC
>JAUIIC010000075.1 GCA_030431935.1 Alphaproteobacteria bacterium
CCCTGCCCGACCGCGAACGCGCGATCTACGCCGAGATCCTGCGCAAGATCGTCGGCCTGCCCGACATCGATTCCGCCAAGGACCGCGTGCTGGCGCTCCAGATGGACCACCAGCGCCTGATCGACCGGCGCGGCCGCGCCGAGGACCACGTCAAGCGCATGCAGGAGGCGCTGGCCGAGGCGCAGGCCGAATACCGCCGCAAGCAGCAGGAGGTCGAAAAGATCGACACCCTTCTGGAACGCATGATCCGCGAAGCCGCCGAAGAGGCCACCGCCAAGGAAGAGGCCGAGATCGAGGAACTCTTCTCCAAGCCCGGCAAGCGGCCAGACACCCCGGCAAAGAGTGCCCTGCAATGACAGAGATCCGGAACACCCCCCCGCCGCCGCCCGATCCCCTGCGCATCGGGAACGATCCCGGCCGGGACGGCAGGCAAGGCGGCGAGCCCGGCCTTGGCGGCGGACGCGGCACGCAGGCGGGCCTTGGCTCGGGGATGGGCAAGGACGCCCGCGGCCGCGGGCTTGCCGCCTCTGTCGAGGCCGCGCGCCTGCAGGGCTTCGAGGCCAGCCTCGCCCGCGCCTCGGCCCCCGCCGACGGCCTGCCCCCGGCCGCCGACACCGCCCGCCGCCAGCCGGACGAGGAGCGCCCGCGCGACGCGCAGGAACTGGTCGTCATCCCGCGCGCCGAACCCGGCGCGCCGCCCCCCGCGCGTGCGGCGGAGCCCGCCAACCCCGCGATGGCCCAGAAGATCGAGGCGCTGGTCGACCGCATCATGGCCGAGATCGACGCCGGACAGCGCGCCACCATCCGTCAGGGCGCGGGCGGCGCGCTGACCGTGTCCTTCCCGCTCACCGACATGGGCCTGATGATCTCGCGCATCGCGCTGACGGTGCAGGGCGGGACGCTGACCGTGACGCTCTCGACCCTCGGGGACGGCCCGGACGAGGCGGCGCTGCGCGACCTGGCCCAGTCGCTGGCCACCCGCCACCCCACCAAGACCGTCCGCATCTGCCGCGAGGAGTCCGGCCGCAATGACCAGAGCGCCTGACATGGGGGACCGCCGATGAAGGACGCCCTGACCCGGAACGTGCCCCCCGAACAGGCGTGGAACGCCTTTGCCGCCCGGTTCGGCCAGCCGATGCCGCTGGCCCCGAACCTGAACGCCGTGCTGTCACAGTCCGGTCCGCCGCCGTCGGGCGCACCGCTTTTCTCTGCCGATCTCTCCGACCCCGAGACCGGCACGCGCCATACCGCGCACCTTCATCTCGCGGGCTTTCCCTTCAAGGCCGCCGCCGGCGTCGACCTGACGCTCGACGCGCTCGGCGCCCTGTCCGAGGGGTTCCGCCGGGACATCCTCGCCGGTGCGCTGACCTTTCTGCGCGACGCCCTGCCGGTGGCGCGCCTGTGCAGCCTGCCCGCCCCCGCCAAGGCGGCGCCCGAGGGCCTGACCTGGACGGCGGCCGACATCGACGGCGGCTGGGGCGACACCGCGCGCGTCCTGGTGGGCGCCCCCGCCGCCGACTGGCAACGCCTGGCAGAACGTCTTCTGGCCGCCGGCCTGACCGGAAGCGCGGGCGCCGAACTGGGCCGGCAGATCGCCGCGCAGATCCCGGTGCGGGGACGCTTCTCCGCCGCGCACCTGACACTGGACGCGGCCGCGCTTGCGGCACTGGAACCGGGCGACATGCTCGTGCCCGCACCGCCCGACGTGTTCCCGCGCTTCGAAGGCCGCGGCTTTGCCGTGACGCTGGCCCCGGTCGAGGGCGCCTGGACGATCAAGGAGATCGAATTGAACGACACCGACAGCCAGTCCGCCGCCGTGGCCGAGCCGGACACTCCGGCCGCCGACATCATGGACGTGCCCGTGACCCTCTCGATCGTCACGGGCGAACGCCAGATCGCGCTTTCCGACCTCGCCGGGCTGGCCCCGGGCGGGGTCCTGCCCCTGGACCCGCCCGACAGCGCCCCCGGCGCGCCGGTGCGGCTGGTGGCGAACGGGCGCACCGTGGGCAAGGGCCACCTGGTCCAGGTGGACGGGGCGCTGGCGGTGCGCGTCTCGGACATCTTCGGCAAGGGCTGACAGGGGGTCCTCCGGGCGATGATCGACCCACTCAATCTTATCCTCGGGCTGGTGGTGGCCGGCCTGGTGCCGTTCATCGCCGTCGTGGCGACCTCGTTCATCAAGATCGCCGTGGTGCTTCTTCTGGTGCGCAACGCGCTGGGCGTGCAGCAGATCCCGCCCAACATGGTGCTGAACGCGCTGGCGATCATCCTGTCGGGCTACATCATGGCGCCCGTCTTCGTAGAGACCTTCAACATCCTGTCTTCAGGCGAATACGGCTTCGGCACCGTCGAAGAGGTGCAGGCCACCTTCAACGCCGCCAAGGACCCGCTGGTGGAATGGCTGAACCGCCACGCCGACGACCGCGAACGCACCTTCTTCATCGAGGCCGCGCGCGAGATCTGGCCGCCGGAGCTGGCGAACGCGGTGGACGAGAACAACCTGGCGATCATCCTGCCCGCCTTCACCGTCAGCCAGCTGCGCGAGGCCTTCGAAATCGGGTTTCTGCTCTACCTGCCCTTCATCGCCATCGACCTGATCGTATCGAACATCCTGCTGGCCATGGGCATGATGATGGTGTCGCCGCTGACCATCTCGCTGCCGTTCAAGCTGTTTCTCTTCGTCGTCGTGGACGGGTGGTCACGCCTGATCCTCGGCCTAGTCACAACCTATTCCTTCTAGGGGCCCGCCATGTCACCCGATGACGCGATGCACGCCATTTCACAGGCCATGATCCTCGTCATGGTCCTGTCGATGCCCCCCATCGTGGTGGCCTCCCTGGTTGGCATCGTGGTCAGCCTTCTGCAGGCGCTGACGCAGGTGCAGGAACAGACCCTGTCCTTCGCGATAAAGCTCATCGCGGTGGCGGTCACGCTGGCGGCGATGGCCGGCATCCTCGGCTCTGAAATGCTGAACTTCACGATCGAGCTTTTCGAGACCTTCCCCGGGATCGTCGGCTGAGGCCACGCGCCCGAGTGACGTTTGTTACAGTGCCGGGCGCGCTGATGTGGTCCAACAGGATCACGGACAGGACCACAGAGCGCAAGGGAACAGCGACATGAGCAGCATCGGACCCACGGGCAGCACGCCGACACCGCTTCCGGCGGCAGGCGCTCCCGCACCAGCGGCCGCCGCAGCCGCGCCGCCGCCCCTTCCGCCGATCTTCCAGCAGGCGTTCTCGGGCGCAGGCCTTGCCGGCGCGCTGGGCCTCGCGCCGCCGCGCAGCCCCGGCAACACCGAGGCGCTGTTCCTCGAAATCACCGGCAAGCTGGAAAGCGCGCGAAGCGAGAACGAGGAAAGCGGAGACACCTCCAAGTCCGAGAAACGCCGCACCGATTTCGCCAGCGCCGCGGCGATCCTCAACCTGATGAACGAGATCACCCAGATCATCCAGGTCAACCAGGACAACGTCGCCAAGCAGAACAGCACCATTGACCAGCTGAACGAGCAGAAGAAACCGCTCGAGGACGAAAAATCCAGCCTGGAGTCCAGGATTTCCACCAATGAAAGCAGGATTTCATCCGAGGAAAGGACGATCTCCGACCTCAGGGCGCTGAATGTTGTCTACGAGATCGCAAGAGCGCTTTCGACCGATCCCGACGTGAAGGCCTCCTACAGCAACCTGATTGCAGCGAACAACTCTTCCATCGCGGCGGCCGAAGGCCGGATCGCCGGCTACGAGGCAGAGATCAGCGGATGGCAGTCCCGGATCAACACCATCAACGGGGAACTTTCGGTCCTCGACAGCCAGATCGACGCGGCCGAAACCTCCAAGAAGAACAGCGAAAATGAAATCGAACGCCAGCGCAACCGCTACAACGACGTGCTGCTGACGCTCTTGCCGCTGGCCGTGGCGATGATGCTGGGCCTCAGCTCCGAGGCCGCGCGCGAAGCCGCCGAAAACCCCGAGGTCCTGACCGAGTTCGACCGCGTGGGTCAGCAGGCGCTCAACGAAACCAACCGCGTGCCGTCACAGGAACTCGACTTCGAGCAATTCCGCGGCAAGGTGATGGAGGGCAACACCCTCGACCCGTCGCGGGCAGATCGTGTATCCTTCCGCTTCGCCAGCTTCGTGTCCTCGGTTCAGGCCGCCTTCGCGGGGCTCGATACCCTCGGCCAGATGGCCGACCTTGCCACCAGCGGCGGGACCCCGCCGGTCAACGGCCGTGACCGCATCGCGATCTGACAGCTAACGGAGACGCCCACCGAATGGCAGAAGAGCCCCAGGCGCCACAGGACCCGGACGCGATGATCGCCGCGTCCGCGCGCCGCATCCGGGAAATCGAACGCGAGATGCGCCGCGTCTCTCGCGACGATTGGGATGCGCTCTTTCGCCAGATGGGCACGCTTCTGACCACGCTGGCGCAGCACCCGTTCCTGCGCGGCGACGCCGAGGCCGAGGCGCGGCTGGCAGAGATGTATCTCTGCACCGACCTGGAAGAATTCGACCGCCGCACCGACAGGCTAGCCGAATACGTCTACGGCAAGCTCGACTACAACCTCGCGCTCCGCGCCGCCGCAGAGGCCGAGGCCCGCGCCCAGGCGGCGCAGGCCGCGGGCGAGGACACCCCAGAGCCTGCCGAAACACCCGCCGCCCCCGCGCCGCGCGCCCAGGCGCCCCGCAGCACGCAGGGCACCGCGCGCCGCCTGATGCGCAGCGGGCCCTCTGGCGACGACTTCGATCTTGGCCCCGATCCGGACGAGGATCCGGACGAGCCCACCGAAACACCCCCCCGCCGGCAGCGCAGCCGGCTCCGTCTCTGACGGACGAAGGAGACCACGATGGCCATTCCTCCGCAGGTATCCCCCTGGCAGAACTGGGGAAACTCGGGCGACAGCGTGCTGCAACTGGACAGCACCGGCGACCAGCAGATCGCGGCGCACCTCAGGATGCCCGGCACCGGCTATGGCGCGGTGCCCACCGCCTATACCACCGCGGCGCAACTGGTCTATCCGACCTATGACGGCTCTGTCGGCAAGACCCTGCCCGGCCCGCTTCCCACCGATTACGCCGCGCCGACGGAAAACTTCCTGCAATGGCACAGCGCCCATCAGCTGCAGAAACTCAGGGAATCGACCACCTCGATTTCCGGCACCGCGGGCGGCACGGCCTTCAACCTCAAGACCCTCTCGCTCACGGTCGGAGGCCAGACGCTCCAGTTCATGCTCTCGCAGGACGGCCAGCGCGTCATCAACCTGACCACCCTTCAAAAGGCCGACATCGCCAAGCTGACGCTGGCCGAACAGACGGCGCTGACCCAGTCGAGCGGCTGGTCGACGCTCAAGGACACGCTGGGGCTCGATACCGCGTCGACCACGCTGCTCAATCAACTGATCGGCACGCCCAGCAACGCGTCCGCAGGCAGCCCGCGCAAGCTGATCGTGGACACCTTCGCCGGCAGGGCCTCCTGGAATTCGATGACACAGGCGGATGTGGACCTGTTTCTCGACCAGCTCGCGGTGATGCAACGCCGCTTCGAGGGGTCCGCCATCATCGACCAGAACACGATCCAGCTCGAAACCGCGAAGATCGTGGAGCGTTTCCAGCGCGCCTTCGATTTTGCGAACACCGAACCCCAGCAGACAATCGATTTCTACCGGCTTTACGAGCAGAAGGACGACCGCGATGCCACCCCCGGCGTCGGCACCACCGGAAACGCCGCCGACGTCCAGACCGGCCCCAGCGGTGACGGTTTCTACACGGCCAAGACGATTTCCAGCGACGACAACGCCACCATCAAGCGCGGGTACGAGGAGTTCCTGCGCGCCGAGCGTCAGATCCTCGCCGCGCTGGAAACCCGCGAGTCCGTCGCCAACTCGGTCCTTTTCCGCGACCCCAAGCTCGACGTGCCAAACCTGATCTTCCGGCTTCAACAGCTCTACGAATTCGAGGCCGCGGGCCGCCAGGACGCCGGCACCGAAGAGATGAAGCAACTGCACAAGCTGCTCACCGACTACGGCATCATGCAGCGGCTGGTGAACGAGACGATCGGTTATTACAACGCCAAGGAATCCGACGAGAAACGCCGCTTTCTCAATATCGGCGCCGAAGCCGATGATCCCGACGACATCGACGACGATCAGACCCAGGGCAAGGCCGACAGCTATGTCGTCCGGCGCTACGAGGATTCCGAGACCGGCGTCAACCTGTCCGGCACCGGCGACTACGCCCGCGAAGACATCCAGACGAACGACGACATCCCGAAATACGAATGGGGCCAGCAGCTCTACAACTTGCTCTCCCAGTCCGAACGCCGCGCGATCTCGATGTTCATGGACGAAAGCTATATGCGCAGCACCAACCTGCACCCGATGGAGGTGCGCGCCGGTGTGGAGGAACGCCCCAAGATCGACCTTGTCGATGACAGCAACTCGGGCGACGGCAGCCTTTTCCTGCACCGCAAGGGCAAGTGGGACAGCTTTTCCACCCAGCTTTCGGACCGGGTGACGATCCTGAACCAGCAGAACCAGATCAAGCAGAACGAGATCGAGAACGACAAGAAGCAGGAGAACCGCCACTTCGACCTTGCCAACAACGCCTTGCGCAAGATGAACGACATGCTTCTGACGATCGGGCGGATCTGAAATGGCGCCGGTGGACACCTACTGGACGACACAGGGCCAGACCACGCCCGACCGGGTGCTGAACAACGCCACGCCCGCCTCGGCCTACACGACCACCACGACGGGCATGCCCTATCACCTGCTGCCCGGCAGCACCGGCGTGAACATCGACACGCCGCAGATATACACCGACGCCGCCGCGCTCTTTCCGGTGTTCGACGGAACGCCCGCCACCCCCAGCGCCTCGCCGCACGGATCGCTCAAGACGCCCGCAGGCTCGACGGTTCCGAACTCGCGCCCCTCCACCTTCAACGACCCGGTGGTGCAGCCCGGCGACTTTGCCGGCTGGCACACCGCCCACCAGATCGCCTATCTGGAAACGCGCGGCACCGCGACAACGGTTGACGACGGCGACGGAAACGTCACCTACCGCTATGCCAGGGTCGGCACGTCCAGCGACGAGCGCAACAACATCCACGCGCTCCTGTCGCAGGACGGCAGCCGCGTCATCATCATCAACGCGCTGACACGTCCCGATATCGCCATGCTGCCGCTGGACGACCAGCGCGCGCTGGCGCTCATCCCGGCCTTCTCGCGACTGGTGGCAGAGCCCTACTCGCTGGAACCCACCCAGGCCCAGCTGAACCCCACGCCGCCGACCGTGGCCAAGACCACGGCCGACATCCGCACCGAGATGAAGACGATCGTCCAGGACCAGATCGACGCCATCAAGGCGCTCATCACCTATGGCGATCAGGAGGCGGCATTCAACGCGGCCCTTCCCGATTCCACGGAGCGCAAGCAATTCTTCCACTACTTCTTCACCCAGCAGCTGGAAGCCCTGCGCGACAACATGGACGCCATGGCCGTCTTTGACCGCGACAGCATCACCCAGCAGGTCGGCAACATCCTCGAACGCTTCGAACGGCTGAACCGCTATGCCTCGATCACCGATGCGCCGACCCCCGGCGCGCAGCCGCTCCTTGCGCTGAACGGGACCGATTACAACGCCTCGATCGCCAACGCGCTCAGCCTGCTCCTGCGCGTTGAATCGAAGATACACGAGGCGGTTCTTCTCGAAGAGGCGATCACCGACGGCCCCAACGCGCGCGTGCCCCTCGACACCATCGAACCCGCCAGCGCCGCGCGGCTCGCCGGGCGCAAGCTCGACCCGCCGATGCTGACCTTCCTGCTGCAATCGCTGGCCAGCTACCGCGCCGAACTGGATGTCGAGGCGCGCTCGGAGGAACTGAACCAGCAGACCCGCCTTCTGCAGGACTACACCGAGATGCAGAAATGGGTGAACATCACCCTTGCCTCCTATGACCCGGTCAAGCTGGCCGACCCCGAAGTGGACGAAATGCTGCCCATCGGCGGCGTCCTGAACGAAACCTATGCCGGCCTTTATTCCGGGCGGGAAGAGTACGAAGGCAGGAACCCCGACGTCCTGTCGATGTTCGACGCCACCGCCGCCGCCGCCAACTCCAACACCTACCATCCTGTCGAGGTCGCCAAGAACGTCGTGCGCCCCACGACCGATCTCTTCAGCTATTCCAGCGGCACCACCATCCTGTCCGCCCTGCCCCAGTACCGCAAGTCGATCTGGGACACGCTGGCCACCAACCTGTCCGAGTCCACCAAGCTCGTGAACCAGGAGAACCAGATCCAGATGGACGAGATCAACGGCATCAACAAGGAAAAGAACCGCCACTACGACCTTGCCTCCAGCACGCTCAACAAGATGACCGAGATGCTGCGCTCGATCATCACCTGAGGCCCGGGGCGCCATGGCGGAACAGACCGGCGAAAAGACAGAACAGCCGACCCCGAAAAAGGAACGCGACGCCCGGCAGAAAGGCCAGGTGGCCCGCTCGCAGGAGGTCGTGACCACGATTTCGCTCTTTGGCGTGCTCATCGTCATCTACGCGATGGGCAACAGCATCTGGGTGCGGATGACCGCGCTGATGGACACCGTCGCGATGCTGGCCGCAGACATGGGACCGCAATCGCTGCGCACCGGGCTGTCGGCGGCCTGGCAGGACGGCGTCGCGATCATGATGCCCATTCTCGGCGCCACCCTGCTGTTCGGCGTCGCCGCGAACTACATCCAGGTGGGCTCTCTCTTCTCCTTCGAGGCGGTCACGCCAAAGCTGGAAAAGATCTCGATCAACAAGGGCTTCAAGCGCATCTTCTCGCTGAAGCAGGTGGTCGAGCTGCTGAAGTCCATTTTCAAGATCGTCTTCCTGTCGCTTCTTCTCTACTTCGTGCTCCGCGACGCACTGGGGCCCTACATCGTCAGCGTCGATTGCGGGCTGTTCTGTGTCCGGCAGGTGACCGTCTCGATCTATGAAAAGGTGCTGGCCTTCTCGGCGCTGGCGTTCGTGATCGTGTCCGGCTTCGACTATGTCTTCCAGAAGCACACGCACACCAAGTCGCTGATGATGACCAAGGAAGAGGTCAAGCGCGAGTACAAGGAAAGCGAAGGCGACCCGATCGTGAAAGGCCAGCGCCGGCAGTTCGCGCAGGAACTGGTGATGGGCGACGTCAAGAAACAGACGCGCAACGCGACCGCCGTGGTGGTGAACCCCGTCCATCTGGCCGTCGCCATCCGCTACAAGGAAGGCCAGACGCCCCTGCCGATGATCGTGGCCAAGGGCCGCAATCACCAGGCCTATGAAATGCGCAAGGAGGCAGAGCTTTCGGGCGTGCCGATCTTCCGCAACGTGCCGCTCGCGCGCCTGCTCTATGCCGAGGCAGGCCACAACGACTATGTCCCGGACGAGGTGTTCGACGTGGTGGCAGAGATCCTCGCCTGGGTGGCGCGCAACCAGGCCACGCTCTATGACGGCCCGTCGCGCCGCGGCGATATCGACATGGAACGCGGCGACCACCGCGCCGACCTCGACCGCGGCCGGGGCTGACGTCGCGCTAACGCCGCTTCTTCTTGACGCCCGCCTTGGTCCCGGCGCTCTGCCGCAGGTACATGTCGAGCGATGCGCGCCCCTCGTCGTCCAGGGTTCCGGTCAGTGAGAAATGCGCCCGCGCCCGCATGAAGCTGCGCATCCGCAGCTTCTCGTCGGCCTTCTTGGTGACGTAGAGCTTCGGCGGATCGATCCGGTCCAGGTGGCGCAGCGTCTCGATCACCGCCTCGAAGTCTTCCAGGTGGAACTGCACCACCGCGCGGGCGAAATAGACATCCGGCCCGGTCTCTCCCAGCGCGATCATCGCATCGACCAGCCGCAGCGCATCCCTGGGACGCTGGTGCTGCATCCGGGTGAAGATGGCGAACATGACATAATCGCGCTCGCGCCGGGACATCTCGGAATGCCCGATCAGTGGCCCGGCAGGCACCAGCGCGGTCTGGCTTTCTTCGTCGCTCATGCCCCTGCCCCCGAACGGCAAACGGGGCGCCGTGCGCGATCACGCGGCGCCCCGTTCCGGTTCGACACGGCGTCACCCGTCAGGCGACGTTCCGCACGATGGCCTTCAGCGTGTCGGCCACCGACTTCATGATGTTGGTCCGCAGGTTCGTCACCGCCGACCACGTGTTCATCGCCATCTGCATCGAATACATCTTTTCCGTATCCGACAGGTTGGCGTTCTGTTCGATCGCGCGGATGTCTTCCTCGATCGCGGCGATCTGCGTCTGCAGGTATTCCTGCCGCCAGATCAGGTCGAAACCGTCACGCTCGACGAATGTGGTTGTGGTGTAGCTCGGTGGCGTGGTCGCCGGTCCGGGCGTACCCGACAGATCAAGAAAGGCACCGGTGCTCATGGCATGACTCCCTGAGGTCTGGGATTGTGTTTAAGGATGCGTTCCGCTGCGGCGGTCGCCTCGATCAGCGCCGTCGCCACGGCATAGTCGTCCTGCGTCAGCCCCTGCTTGGTCAGCAGGGTCATGTCGGCGCGGATCGCAACCACGTTCGTCAGGCACAACTGAAGCGTCTCGGGACCATCCGGCCCAAGCAGGCGTTCCTCCAGCTCGGAAAAGCCAAAAAGTTCGTCCGGTTCCAAGACCTTCACCAGCGATTGCGCGTCGCGAACGACAGTATGGCTCACACGTTACGGGGCCTGCCGCGCCGACAGCGTGTCGAATGTCACAGGCCGTCAGCGCAACGAGGTGCTCAGCCGCAGTTTCTCGGTCAGGTGGCTCAGGCTCGACGAATTGCGCACCACCCGCGGCGTGATGAGGATCAGCAATTCGCTGCGGGTCAGGTTGTTGGCCGTGGTTCCGAACAGGTTGCCCACCACAGGCACCTTGCGCAGCACCGGCACCCCGTTCTCGGAATTGTCGTCGCGCTCGGTGATGAGCCCGCCCAGCAGGACGGTAAAGCCGCTGTCCACCGTGATCTGCGAGCGCACGCTGCGCTGCGCGATCACCGGGTTCTGCCCGGCAACGGTTTCCAGGTTCCGCGCGCTCGACACCTCCTGGATGATGTCCAGAAGCACGTTGTTGTTGGGCCGGATCTGGGGCGTCACTTCCAGGATCACGCCCACGTCGCGCGTCTCGACCTCCTGTGTCACCGTCACCGCGCCCTGGCTGTTGGACGTCTGCGAGGCGGTGATGAAGGGGATCTGGTCGGCCACCGTCAGGCGCGATGTCCCGCCGTCCACGACCGAAACATAGGGCGAGGAAATCACGCGCACGTTCGTCACCGACTGCAACGCCGTGATGACCGCGCTGACCGAGGTAGAGCCCGATCCGGTGATGACACCCACAAGCCCCGCGCCGCCCGGATCCGCCGGACCCGCCGCGGTCGACGAGCGGAACGAGAAGCCCGCGCCCTGAAGGAAGGTCTGCACCCCGTATTGCAGCTGGTCGGTGATATCCACCTCGATGATCGTCGCCTCGATGGCCACCTGTGCCAAGGGCATGTCGAGCGCGCGCACCACTTCCTGGATGCGGATGAACTCGGCATAGGTCGACCGGATCAGAAGCGCGTTGTTGCGGCTGTCGGCCACGATAGAGATGTCGCCCCCGCCCGGCGTGCTCACCGCCACCTGCCCCGCCGCGGGTCCATCGTCCTCGGCAGCCGCGGCACCGGGATTGGCAAGGTCGCGCGCCGCGGCAAGGATGTTCGACTGGTTGCCGTTCGTCTCGGCCGGCGGCGCCACCTGCGCCCCGTCGCCGAAGATCTGCGTCAGCTGCGATGCCATGTCGGGCGCCGGCAGGTGCGTGAGCTGCACCACCCGCAGCGTCGGACGGTCCCGGCGGTCGACGTCGAACTCGCGGGCAAGCTGCCGCGCGGCGTTCACCGTCTGCCGGCTTTCGGCGGCGATCAGCAGCGCCTGCCGCGCCTCCAGCGGGATGATCGTGATCCCCTCGAACCCGCGCGCCTCGTAGAACTGCGTCATCTCGGTAGCCACGGTTTCCGGCGCGCTCTCGCGCAGCGGCACCACCGACACCGTCTGCCGGGAAATGCCCGTGTCGATCAGCGTGTTCACAAGGTTCTCGATCGCGTCGAACTGCGTGGGGTCGCCGCGCACCGCAAGGTTGTTGGTGCCCGGCACCGCCGTCACGGCATTGCCCGATGGCAGCAGCACGTTCAGCAGGTCGACCAGATCCTCGGCGCTGCCGCGCGCCACGCGGATGGTGCGGATGTCGCTGCCTTCCACGGTGGCGTTGCCGCGCAGGGTGGCCAGCTGCTCAAGCTCCTCGGGCGTCCCCACATGATAGACGCCGTTGATGTACTGAATCAGGTAACCGCTGCGCGCCAGGATGTCGGCCAGCACCTGCACCAGCTGCGCGCGCGAGAACCGCTCTTCAGAGCGGAAGGTGATCGTCCCTTCCACGGTGTCGCCCAGAAGGAAGTTCGCACCGAGAATGCCGCCAAGGATGTTCTGGACGACGGCGCTGATGCTTTCGTCGTCGAAGTTCAGCGACACCTGCGGCCGGTCGTCATAGCGCGGCTGCCACAGTCCGCCCGCCACCTCGGCCGGCGCCAGCGGCGTGATGTCGGGCGACGCCTCGAACAGTTCGGCCAGGTATCCCTGATCGGCCGAGCGCGCCGCCGTCGGCCCGTTGTTCAGCGGTTCGGTCTGGACGAACCCGAAGATCCCGCGCGACTGGGTGTCACCGAATCGCGGCGTCGTATCGCCCGAGAACGTGGTCTCGCGCAGGTTTTCCTGCGAGAAGAAGTTCTTGGCCCCATAGGCTTCGGTGGCCGTGGTGTAGACCTCCTTGCCCGTGACCGGATCGGTCATCACGACAAGGTTGGCCCGTGCGACGGGGCCGGAATTGCTTGGGGTATCGCTGCAGGCAGCCAGCAGGAACAGCCCGGCTGTCAGGAGAAGCGGCAGTGCAAACGTCAAGCGTATGGCACGCAAGGCGCGCCCATTCGGTCCAGAGTTCATGATCTTCCCGGTTCGGCAAGCAGTCGGTCCAACGCAGCCGCCTTCCCCAATGCGACAACGACGGACCCCCCAGTGATCGCCCGAGTCGCGAAGGACCCGTGCCAGACGACAGGAGCAAGTTGAGGGATGGTTTTCAACAGGAAAGTCGTTTTCCAACAATCATCCCGAAAAGTCGTCGTATCTGTGCCGAAAAATCCCCTTGCGTCTGCACAATTCCAACAACAGCAACTTATCCCCAAATACCAAACCCTGTTGCACGGATGCCCGCCCCCGCGAAATGTGGTGTAGCGATCAACTTGTTGTGGATCGCTTGTCACCGAAACGGTAAACTCACCGGAAAAACATCGAGCAGCGCCGCGGAGAACCGCGGCTGGCAGGAGCATGTCCGTGGCAACCAGTGGGTCCCAGTTCCTCCTGAAGATTCTCAATGGCTCCCAGATCGGGGCCGAGGTGTCGCTGGACGCCGGGGAATACAGCTTCGGCAAGGGCGCCGAAGCGGACCTGCAGTTCGCCGACCTTTCGCTTCAGGACGTTCACGGCCGCATCCGCTTGCGCGACGGCAAGCTGGAACTGCGGGCCGAAACCGGCAACCTGACCACCTCGACCGGGCTCGAGATCGCGCCGGGCGATACCCAGTGGCACGAGATCGCGCAGCTTGACAGCGTCACCGCGGGCACCACCCGTTTCGCCGTCGGCAGCCCCGGCGCCAACTGGACAGAGTTGATCGGCCAGACCGCCAGTGGCGTCACCGCCGCGCCGCGCCGCCGCAACACCGGCACCGGCAGCAGCCGTCTTGCCATGCTGGGCTGGCCCGTTGCCATCGGCGCGCTCAGCCTCGCCTTCCTCTTCGCCTCCGACATGATCGACCTTGGCGACGGCACCAAAGCCGTGCGCAACCTGGTTGGCGAAGCGGAACTGACCGACACCGAAAAGGTCGCCGCCGCGCTCGATGCGCTGCCGTTCACCGACGCGCTTTCGGTCGAGACCGCCGTCGACGGACGGATCGGCGTCACCGGCTACGTGGGCACCCTCGCCGAACGCCGCGCGGTCCAGAACGCGCTGGCCGAAACCGGCGTTCCCGTCAGCCGCACGATCCAAGTGCGCGATGTGCTGCGCAACGACGTTCAGGGGCTGCTGGATTCCCAGCAGGCCGACATGAACGTGGAAATCACCCCGACCGGCGAGGCGGTGCTTTCGGGCACCATGCTGGACCCGGACAAGGCCCGCGAGATCACGGCGCTCATCGGGCGCGAGGTCATCGGCCTGTCCGGAGTGCGCAACGCGCTGCTGACGGCGGAAACCTATCTCGACCGGGTAGAGGGCCTGATCGACCAGGCGCAGCTTCAGGATCTGGTGCTCCTCCGCCTCGACGGCATCCTGATCGAGGCCACCGGGCTTGTCCCGCGTGAAAAGATCGACAACTGGGTGGGCTTCATCCGTGCCTATTCCGACGACTACGCCGACGTCATTCCGCTGCGCAGCTTCGTCGTGCTGGACGATCCCGAAAACCCCGGCCAGCCCGGCCAGCCCATCCTGATCGGCAGCTCGGGCTTCGATCCCTCGGGCGTGGCCCGCGTTCTCGATCCGGCGCTCCTGGCGCAAAGCCAGGACATCGTGATCGCCGATCTCTTCGCCAATCCGGCCGCGCCGGAAGATCCCGCACAGGACACGCCGCCAGAGCCCGATCTCGACCCGGCAACGGAACGCCTGCTGACCCTGCTCGACGGCGACCCGGCAGAGATCGAGGCCGCGCTCGGCCTGCCTTCGGGCACGATCGACCCTGCGCTTCTGGCCACAGTGCGCGCGGGCGTCGCCAGCGGCGCGGTGGATGTGCAGCAGATCCTGGCCGGTGTTCCCCAGGAGGTGGGCGAGCGGATTCAGGCCATCCTGAACGGCGAGGATCCCGCCGCCGAAGCCACGGAAGAACCAGGAACGGTTTCCGACGCAACGCCCCCGGCCCTCGCCAGCGTGCTGCCCATCGACATCTTCACCTTCCTCAACAGCGGTCCGACCCAGCCCTTGCCCCGTGCCGTGTCCGACGACACCCCCCTGACACGGGGTGACCCGAACGCCACCGCCCCCGGCGACGGCAGCGACGTGCTTCCCGGCACACTGGCGAGCACAGACGACACCCCGGCCGACGGCACCGATATCGGGGATGCGCCGGCCGAGGGCGTCGCCCCGGATCCGCTGGGGGTGGCGACAGCTGGCGTTTCCGGCTTTGACAGCGGGTTCCGCAACCTTGTGCGCGTGACCGGCGATTTCCTGGGCGGGCGCCTCGAAGGCGTGTCCACGGGTGACTTGCCAAGCATTGACGTCATGTCGCCGCGCCTCGTCGAACTCGCCCGGAAAGAGGCCGAGGGTCTGGCGGAAGGACGCAGCCTGCTGAGCGACCCGGCGCTGCAAGCCGAACGCAGCGGCGCCTTGCCGGACGGGCTGTGCTGGGAGGGCGCGCGGGTGTCCGTCCTGCAACTGCCCATCGCCCTGACATGGCTGGACATATTCAGCACGAATCCATCCCTGGACATCGACCGCGTCGAAGGCCCGAACCGGCGGCTGTTCTTCGAACTCGCCCTGTCGCCCGGGCGCGTGCGCGACTGCCTGCAACGTCTCGGCGGAGAAAGCGCTTCGACGCTTCTGAACGATTCGGTGTTCCTGCAGGAAACCCTGCGCAACGAAAGCTTCGCGCTCTACCTGTTCCGGAATGCCCCGCGCTTCTCGCTCGACGTCGTGGGGCTGAGCCTTGGAGACCGGCGCTTCGTGGCACTGCCGGACGGACAGAAGCTGTTCGAGGGACAGGCGCCGGATCTGTCCAGCCGAATCGCCGCCATCGGAGAGCTTGGGATCCTCGTGCGCACCGCCAGCGGCTACCGTGTGAACCTGTATGGAGAGCAACAGCTGGCCTGGGTGCTCGAATAGTGCGATCCGGCGCGACTGGGTGTGTCGTTTGACATGCTACCGACCGTTGCACATGGGGTCTAATCGGGGCTAACCGTCGGGGTGCACCTGCCCCACGGACCAGAGCAGCCAGGCAATCCATACGTGCGCACGCTTCATCCTGTCCTCTTGCCAGACCCCGCGGATCACGCGGCGGACGCCGCGTGGCCGCACGTGCGGTTCGACGCCGGCTCCGGGTCGTTCCAGTGCGCGGCAGCAGAGAGCGCCCTGTCACTGGATGACCTTCGCGACGTGGTGGGCGATGGAGACGCCACTGGCGACTTCGACGCCGCCTGCGCCGCGCTGGCAGAGGGCGATGCCGCATCGGCCGCCCGCGACTTTCTCGCCCTGGCAGAAACCGACGACGCGCCCGCGGCGGCACTCTATGGCCTTGCCGCCAGCCTCTGTGCCACACATCACGACGATGGCGCGCTGGAAATCGCCGGTTTCCTGGCCGCCTGCCCCGACGCCCCATCGCGCGCGCAGCTTCTGTGCGGCTTTGCCGCCTATTGCCTCGGCCGCAAGGAAGAGGCCCGGCGCAGTCTCGCCCGCGCCGCCCGAATGGCCCGCGGCCGGCCAGAGGCGCGCGACGAACTGCGTTTCGCCCAGACGATTCTTCTGAAACAGCAGTTCGTGTCATGACCCGCGGAAAGCCGGCCCGGACATGAGCAACCCGCGCATCCAGTCCCTGCGCGTCGGCGTCTCCGGCATCGAACGCTGGCGCGTCGAGGACGAGGTTCACCTGCCCGAACGCGGCCAGCAGGCACCGCTCTTCCTGCCGGAAACCCGGCCGCTCGATGCGATCCTCAAACGCGAGACGCTGGAAGAAAAGCTGCTCGGCCATCTCGTGCCGTCGGAAATCGACGTCGAACTGATGAAACCCAGGGTCATGACCGCCGCGCGCCACGCCCTGCGCGACCATTTCGCCGGCGCCGCCGGTCAGGGCGGGCCGGGTGCGGGCGCCCTGACCTTCGCGGCCAACCTCATGGAAACAGAGGTCGAACTCGACGCCGAGATCCAGGAGGCACTGGCCGCGCTTCTGCGCGGCTAGGCCCGCAAGGGACGACCACC
>JAUIIC010000076.1 GCA_030431935.1 Alphaproteobacteria bacterium
CGTGGACGGCATCTGGATATCGCCGTTCTTTACCTCGCCGATGAAGGACTTCGGCTATGACGTCAGTGATTATTGCGATGTCGATCCGATGTTCGGCACCTTGGCGGATTTCGACCGCCTGGTCGCGTGCGCGCATGAACTGGGGCTGAAGGTCATGATCGACCTCGTGCTCAGCCATACCTCGGACCAGCACCCCTGGTTCAGGGAATCAAGCGCGAGCCGCGACAATCCCAAGGCCGACTGGTACGTCTGGGCCGACGCCAAGGCAGATGGCACGCCGCCCAACAACTGGCTGTCGATCTTCGGCGGATCGGCCTGGCAGTGGGACCCCGGCCGCTGCCAGTATTACCTGCACAACTTCCTCGTCAGCCAGCCTGACCTGAATTTCCACAACCCCGAGGTGGTCGATGCGCTACTGGCGGTGGAACGCTTCTGGCTGGATCGCGGTGTCGACGGCTTCCGGCTGGACACCATCAATTTCTACTACGCCGACAAGCAGTTGCGGGACAATCCGCCGCTTGCGCCGGAGCTTCGCAACGACAGCATCGCGCCGTCGGTGAACCCCTACAATCACCAGGAACACCTCTACTCCAAGAACCAGCCCGAGAACCTGGAGTTCCTGCGCAAGTTCCGCGCGGTGATGGAGGAATACCCCGCGATCACGTCTGTCGGCGAGGTGGGGGACGCGCAATACGGGCTCGAGATCCTTGGCCAGTACACCCGTGGCGAGGACCGCGTGCACATGTGCTACGCCTTCGAGTTCCTCGCGAAGGAGCCGCTCGGCTCGCATCGCGTCAGCGAGGTCTTTCGCGCCGTGGACCGGGTGGCGTCCGATGGCTGGGCCTGCTGGGCCTTCTCGAACCATGACGTGATGCGGCACGCCAGCCGCTGGAACCTGGACGACGCGGCAAAGCGGATGCACACGACGCTTCAGATGTGCCTGCGCGGCTCGATCTGCCTCTATCAGGGCGAAGAGCTGGGCCTGCCCGAAGCCGACGTGGCCTTCGAGGACCTGCAGGACCCCTACGGCATACAGTTCTGGCCCGAGTTCAAGGGCCGCGATGGCTGCCGCACGCCCATGCCCTGGGACAGCACGGCGCCGCATGGCGGGTTTTCCGAGACCCGGCCCTGGCTGCCCGTGTCGCAGGCGCATCTGCCGCTGGCCGTCGACAGGCAGGAGGCCGACGCCGGCGCGCTTCTGCACCACTATCGCCGCGCCATCGCCTTTCGGGCCCGGCACCCGGTGCTGCGCAAGGGCGACATGGTGGACATGCACGCCACCAACAGCGTACTGCATTTCACCCGCCAGGGCGAAGATGGAGAGGTGATGTTCTGCGCCTTCAACTTCGGGGCGGAACCTGCCGAAATGGCCCTCACGTCAGGCACCTGGCGCGGGGTGGGGCAGGACCTGGGAAGCGTGGCGCCCGACGCCGACGGCGTCGTCACGCTTGGCCCCTGGCAGTGCTGCCTGGCGGTGCGGACATGACAAAAAGCCCGAGGGAGGGAGACGAATGGCCGATCTGAAGCTGACGAATGTAGGCAAGACCTATGGCGGAACGGTCGAGGTCCTCAAGGACATCAACCTCGACATCAAGACGGGCGAACTGATCGTGTTCGTGGGGCCCTCGGGCTGCGGCAAGTCCACGCTTCTGCGCATGATCGCGGGGCTCGAGACGATCTCGTCCGGCACGCTGGAGATCGGGGACATGGTGGTCAACGACATGCCGCCGGCCCAGCGCGGCATCGCGATGGTGTTCCAGTCCTACGCGCTTTATCCGCACATGACGGTCTACGACAACATGGCCTTCGCGCTGAAGATCGCGAAGAAAAGCAAGGAAGAGATCGACGCGGCCGTGAAAAAGGCGGCGCGCATCCTGCAACTTGAGCCCTATCTCGACCGTCTGCCCAAGGCGCTGTCCGGCGGGCAGCGGCAGCGGGTGGCCATTGGCCGGTCGATCGTGCGCGACCCCAAGGTCTATCTCTTCGACGAACCGCTCTCGAACCTCGACGCCGCGCTGCGCGTGGCGACCCGCATCGAGATCGCGCAACTGAAGGAGTCGATGCCCCAGTCGACGATGATCTACGTCACCCACGATCAGGTCGAGGCGATGACGCTGGCCAGCCGGATCGTCGTCCTTGCGAACAGGGGCATCGCGCAGGTGGGCACGCCGCTGGAGCTTTACGAGACGCCCGAGAACGAGTTCGTCGCGCAGTTCATCGGCTCTCCGGCGATGAACCTCTTGCCGGGTGAGGTAATCGGTACCGGCGAACAGACCCGCATCAAGCTCGATGACGAGGGGATCGCGGTGTCATCCGTGCCGACCCGCGACAGCGACATGGGCCTGCGCGTGAACGTGGGCGTGCGGCCCGAAGACCTGACGCTGACCACCGCAGAGACCTACCTCTACGATGGCACGGTGGATTTCGTGGAGGCGCTCGGCGAGGTGACGCTGCTTTACTTCGAGGCGGAACATGGCCGCGACCCGGTGCTGGCGAAGCTGCCGGGCATCCATGCCTCGCTGCGGGGCGAGTCCGTGCGGCTGACGGCGGACCCCGACAAGGTGCATGTCTTCTCGAACGGCCGGTCGCTTCGCTATCGCGACCGTTAAAGCGTTTCGCACACAATCGCCCTCGTCAAAGCAGACGAACGGGTTTGGCTTCGCAAGCGCTACCTTGTCTGCTCTGGCGAGGTCTTGACTCCGGTTGAGTGCGATACGCTCTCGATCGACGACCAGGTCACCCCAGCGCGCCGATCTCTTCGAGGACGGCGTGCACGTCGCTGCGCATCCGGAACGTCGAATCCACGGGATCGTAGTGGGTGAGAAGCCCGTGCAGGAAGCAGCCCTGCTCCTCGGGGTCGGGTCCGCCCTGCGGCCAGAGCGTGTCGCGACGGCGCGCGCACAGCACGGCGAGGTGGCTTTGCCAGACATTGCCGCGCCAGCCGCATAACTCGCTCAGTTCACGAGCCGTGGAATCGGGATGCTCGGCCAGGGCGGCAAGAACGCTCTGCTCCAGCTCGGAAAGGGGGATCCGGGAAAAGGCCGTGCGCACGCGGTCGGCCCGGGGCTGCAGGTCCGCGCCATTGTCTTGCCGTGATCGCGGCGCTCGCGGTGCCGGTGAATTCATCTCTCCGACCGGGAACTCTGTACGACGAAGACGAAGAAACCCATAAAAACGACTTGTCTGCTGCATCGGAGTGCCTGCCCCTGTTTTTTGTTTCCGAAACGGCTACAGTCGCAGTTCCATGCCCAAATTTAGGCAGGATTGTGGCGGCGGAGCGGGATTGGCGCCCTATTGTTTCTGCTGAATCAATGTGTTGCAACCGTGACTCGGTGGGTTTTCTCCGGGTTGCTAAACTCCGAAGAGACTCCCGCTAGGGTAGATAGATCGCTCCGCCGGGCCAGGGCGTGAGTGGATTGCAGCCCGCCCCTGCGCTGCCTACTCTGCGGGCAACACGTGCCCTACGGAGATCCAGCCATGCCCGCACCGTCAAATCCTCTGAAAGCGGCCCTGGCCGCCGGGCAGATCCAGACTGGATGTTGGCTGGCCCTGTCCAGCCCGGCCGCCGCCGAGATCGCGGCCACCGCCGGTTTCGACTGGTGCCTGATCGACGGGGAACACGGCCCGAACCTGCTGCCCGAGATGCTGACGCAGTTGCGGGCGCTTGCCGCGGGCGCAGCCCATCCGATCGTGCGGGTTCCGGCCGGTGAGGCCTGGATGCTGAAACAGGTGCTCGACCTCGGCGTCCAGACGGTTCTCGTGCCGATGGTCGACACCGGCGAGCAGGCGCGAGAGCTTGCGCGCGCCGTGCGATACCCGCCTCAGGGCATCCGCGGGCTGGGCTCGGCCCTGGCGCGGGCATCGGGCTACAACGCCATCGCCGATTACGTGCACACCGCGAATGACGAGGTCTGCCTGATCCTGCAGGCCGAAAGCCGGCGGGCGATCGAGAACATCGACGCCATCGCCGGCACAGAGGGCGTGGATTGCGTGTTCATCGGCCCCGCCGATCTTGCCGCCGACATGGGCCACATCGGGAACGCGGGCGCGCCCGAGGTGGTCGAGGCCATCGACCACGCCATCGCCCGCATACGGGCCGCGGGCAAGGCGGCCGGTATCCTCGCCTTCGATCCCGCCGTCGCGGCCAGGCACTTGCGCAGCGGGGTGCAGTTCATCGGGGTGACAAGCGACGTCACGGCCCTGGCCCAGTCCCTGCGCGGCGCGGCCGCGGCGGCCCGTTCCGCGGCCCAGAGCGGTTAGAGCGGTTAGAGCGTGTCGCACACAAGCGTCCTCGCCAAGGCAGACGAACGCGTTTGACGTCGCAAACGCTGCCTTGTCTGCCTTGGCGAGGTCTCGACTCTGGTTGAGTGCGATACGCTCTAGGACCCCGCGCGCCGGGCGTGGAAGACGAAGCCCAGAAGGTTCAACAGGACCTGCGCGGCAAGGATCGCGGTCGACCCGGTGGGGTCATAGTCGGGTGCGACCTCGACCAGGTCGATCCCGGCGATGTCATGGGCCTGCGCCGCGCCCTGCAACAGTTCCAGCACCTCATAGTAGAGGAAGCCGCCGTGGCTGGGCGTTCCGGTTCCGGGGGCGATCGAGGGACAGAAGGCGTCTATGTCGATGGTGATATAAAGCCGCGCGCCCGGCGGGATGCGCGCCAAGACCGCCTCGGTGCCGAGGCGGCGCACCTGGCGCACGGACAGGATGTCCGATCCCATGGCGCGGGCGGCCTCGTAGCCCTCGCGCGCCGTCGAGGACACGTTTCGGATGCCAAGCTGCGTCAGGCCCGTGACCCAGGGCTTCTCGGCCGCGCGGCGCATCGGGTTGCCGTGGCCCCGCGTCACGCCGTGGCGCTCGTCCACGAAATCGAGATGCGCGTCGATCTGCAGGATGTGGATCGGCGGCTGGCCCTCGAAGGCCTCGATACAGGGGATATTGACCGAGTGGTCGCCCCCGATCACCACGGGCAGGGCGCCAGCCGCCAGCGCCGCGGCGACGCCCTTGCGGATATTCTCGTGGCTGGCCAGAGTATCGGTGTGGACGATATCGGCATCGCCCATGTCGACGATCCGCACCTCGGGCCCGAGGTAGACGGCGTCGTCCTCGTGATCGTAGGCGCCCGCGTGCCCGAAGGAAAAGAGCGTCGAGGCCTCGCGCACGGCGCGCGGGCCGAAGCGCGCGCCGGGGCGATACTGTGTACCCGCGTCGAAGGGCGCGCCGAGCACGGCGATATCGGCGTCGATCCTATCCCAGTCCGGCGCGATGGGCGCCTTGGCGAAGGTCGCGATCCCCACGAAGGGAAGGTTGAGCCGTCCGCCGTCATAGCCATGCCCGCTCATCTCGGCACCGGACGTGGGCCGACAGCGCGGCAGATGCATTCAAATTTTGCCATTTAAGCTCTCGCGAGTCTGCCGTATGCCTTGGGGCATCGTTGCTGTTGCGGCACGGGACATCAAGACATGAGACCACCGGGTTTGAAACCTGCCCCGCGACCGGGGCTGTTCCGCCAGACACCGCCGGCGATCTTTCCCGCCCTTTTCGGCCTGTTCGGGCTGGGCCTGGCCTGGCGCCAGGCTGTGATGACCTTCGGCGTGCCATCCGCCATTCCCGAGACCTATCTCGGCGCGGTGTCGCTGCTGTTCCTGTTCTGCGTGCTGGCCTACGGGGCCAAGGCGGCGCGGCGCCCTGCGGTCGTGGTCGAGGACATGCGCACGCTGCCAGGGCGTGCAGGGGTGTCGGCGTTGTCGATCGGGGTGCTTCTGCTGGCGGTCGTGCTTGTGCCCTACGATCGGGGCGCGGCGCGCGGGCTGCTCTACCTCGGGCTGGCGCTGCACGGGTTGATAGCGGTTCTGTTCATCGGGGTGCTTGCGACAGGACCGTCCGAGCAGAGGATGGTCACCCCGGCCTGGCACCTGACCTTCGTGGGCTTCGTCCTCGTGCCGTTGTCGGCCTTGCCGCTGGGGCTTTACGACCTGGGCCTCTGGGTCTTCTACGCGATGTGGCTGGCCGCGGGTGCGATCTACGCGGTGAGCCTGCGCCAACTCGTGCAGCGCGACCCGCCGCCGCCGCTGCGCCCGCTCCTGGCCATTCACCTGGCGCCGCCGAGCGTGCTGGGCATGGTGGCCCTCTTGCTGGAGCAGGTCTCGCTGGCGGCCTGGCTTGCGGGGTTCGCGGCGCTGATCCTCGCGGCGCTCGTCCTTAATGCCCGCTACCTGACCGTTGCTGGCTTCAGCGCACTCTGGAGCGCGTTCACCTTTCCCTCGGCGGCCCTCACTGCGCTCTGCCTTGGGCTCGCGGGCGCGACCGGGTGGGGGGTGTTCCGGCTGGCCGGGGCGGTCTTGCTGGTTGTCGTGACGTTCATGATTCCCCTGATTGCCTACAAGGTGTTGCAAGCCTGGGCGCGCGGCGTGCTTGGCCCGAAGACCAACGCCGCGATTGCATGAGGCCGCGCGCATTGGGCCTTTTCATTCCCGGGCTTGCGTGAAATAGGGAAGCGTCAAACGAAGCCTCCAAAGGAGCCTGCCCCATGGAGATTCGCGAGGCGTTCACCTTTGATGACGTCCTGCTTGTTCCGGCCGCGTCCAGCGTTTTGCCATACACGGCGGACACGCGCACGCGGGTGACACGGTCGGTCCTGCTGAACATTCCGCTGTTGTCCTCTGCGATGGACACGGTCACCGAGTCGCGCATGGCGATCGCCATGGCGCAGGCCGGCGGCATGGGGGTGATCCACCGCAACCTGGACGTGGAACAGCAGGCCAAGGAGGTCCGGCGCGTAAAGCGGTTCGAAAGCGGCGTGGTCTACAACCCCATCACCCTGCGCCCGGATCAGACTCTGGCGGATGCCAAGGCCTTGATGGAACGCTACAATGTCACGGGTTTTCCGGTTGTCGATGACCGGGGGCACGTGGTCGGAATCGTGACCAACCGCGACATGCGTTTTGCCAGCGACGATGCGACGCCCGTGCGCGTGATGATGACCGCCGACAATCTTGCGGTACTGATCGAGCCGGTCGAACTCGATGAGGCCAAGAGCCTGATGAAGGCCCGCCGGATCGAGAAGCTGCTTGTGACCGATGGGGTCGGCAAGCTGACTGGCCTCCTGACGCTCAAGGACACCGAGCAGGCTGTTCTGAACCCGCAGGCCTGCAAGGACCGCCTCGGGCGGCTACGCGTCGCGGCGGCGACGACGGTCGGCGATGCCGGGTTCGAACGGACCGAGGCGCTGGTCGACGCGGGCGCCGACCTGATCGTCATCGACACCGCCCATGGGCATTCCGAAGGCGTCGCGCGCGCGGTTGAGCGGGCAAAGCGGCTGTCGAACGAGGTCCAGGTGGTCGCCGGCAACGTCGCGACGGGCGAGGCAACGCGGGCGCTGATCGACGCGGGCGCGGACGCGGTCAAGGTGGGGATCGGCCCGGGCTCTATCTGCACCACGCGGATGGTGGCGGGCGTAGGTGTCCCGCAACTGACCGCAATCCTCGACTGCGCGGCGGCGGCAGGCGATGTGCCGGTGATCGCGGATGGCGGGATCAAGTATTCCGGCGACTTCGCCAAGGCGATCGCCGCCGGGGCCTCCTGCGCGATGGTGGGTTCCATGATCGCGGGCACCGACGAAAGCCCGGGCGAGGTGATCCTCTACCAGGGCCGCAGCTTCAAGAGCTACCGAGGCATGGGTAGCCTGGGTGCGATGGCGCGCGGCTCGGCGGATCGCTATTTCCAGAAGGATGCCGCCAGCGACAAGCTGGTGCCCGAGGGGATCGAGGGCCGCGTGCCCTACAAGGGTTCTGCGGGGGCGGTGATCCATCAACTGGTGGGCGGATTGCGCGCGGCCATGGGCTATACCGGCTGCGCCACGATCGAGGAGATGCGCACGCGGTGCCAGTTCGTGCGGATCACCGGCGCGGGCCTGAAGGAAAGCCATGTCCATGACGTGCAGATTACCCGCGAAAGCCCGAACTACCGCGCGTTCTGAGCCGTGACGCCCGCCGCACGTGTCGCCGCCGCGATCGAGATCCTCGACCGTGTCGTGGACGGCGAGGCGGCAGAGCAGGTTCTGACCCATTGGGCGCGGACCCACAGGTTCGCGGGGTCGGGCGATCGTTCGGCCATCCGGGACCTCGTGTTCGACATCCTGCGCTGCCGTCGCTCCTCGGCCCTTGCGGGCGGGGGCGAGGACGGGCGGTCGCTTATGATCGGGCATCTGCGCCTTCAGGACATCGACCCGGCCACAATGTTCACCGGCGAGCGATATGCCCCCGCGCCCCTCACCGTTGAAGAAACGGAGGATCGGGATGCGCCCGCACGGCTGCGCGCGGCAGATATCGGTGCGCGGCTCGACTGGCCCGACTGGCTGTTGCCCGACACCCGCCGGAGCCTTGGCGACGGGATGGAGGCCGTGCTCGAGGCCAGCCGCCAGCGCGCCCCGGTCTTTCTTCGGGTCAACACCGCGCTGGCAAGCCGCGCGGAGGCGCAGCGCGCCCTGGCGGCGGACGGCATTGACTGCACGCCGCACCCGGACGTCGACACGGCCCTGGTCGTCGAGGGAACCCCGAAGGGCCTGAAGGGCTGCGCGCCCTGGCAGGAGGGCTGGATCGAGTTGCAGGACGCGTCGTCACAGGCCGTGGTGGCGGAGCTGCCACTGCGGGACGACATGCGGGTGCTCGATCTCTGCGCGGGCGGCGGCGGCAAGACCCTTGCCATGGCGGGTCGCGCGCAGGCGACGCTTTACGCGCATGACGCGGCGCCGGGACGGATGCGCGATCTTCCGGTGCGCGCCGCACGCGCCGGGGCCCGCGTGACGCTTGTGGACCGCCCCGAAAAGGCCGCACCCTTCGACCTTGTGCTGGCCGACGTGCCCTGTTCCGGAAGCGGGTCGTGGCGCCGCGCGCCCGAAGGCAAGTGGCGCCTGACGCCGGGGATGCTGGACGACCTGGTGGCGACGCAGGACAGTATTCTGGAGCGGGCGGCAGACCTGTCAGGGCGCTTCATCGGCTATGTCACCTGTTCGGTGCTCGACGTCGAGAACCGGCAGCGCGTGGACGGCTTCCTACGGCGGCATCCCGGATGGCGCGAGTTGGTGGAGCGCCGGTTCCTGCCCGGGCCCAAGGGGGACGGCTTTTACCTTTGCGTGCTGGAGAAATAGGGCGGGCGTCCCCGATCGGGGCAGGGCCCGGCGGGCTCAAAGACAGGTGGTGCAAGCAGGCACACAGGGCCGCCAATCGAGGCCACCTCTCTCCTTGAGGGTGTATTTTCGCGTTAAGGTAGTGTTAAGTCTCGTCGTGGGACAAGGCGAGTGCCAAACGCGAGGCCTCACGCTTGACAGACGTCCGCTTGAATCGGGTCCGGGACACCGGGCCGCTCCCGCCGCGTATGATCGCGGTTACGGGTGTTTGCGTCATGGGCGCCGCCCTCGTCGCCATGTCGTTTGGCGTCGGACCGCTTTACTCCACGCTGCTTCTGGCGGTGGGACTTTCGCTGTGCACGACGGCCATGCTGGCCCTGTGGGTGCCGGTGTTCTCGGCCGGGCGCAAACGGGCTGAACTGGCCCGGCTTGCCCGGCTGGTCGAGACCGACTTTCTGGCCTGCGTCGTGACCCGCGAAGACGGTGCCGTCGTGGCCAGCAACAGCCGCGCGCGCACCGAGTTCGAGGCCGGACCGGGCGTTGCGCTGCCGGGCCTGCTGGCCGAACGCTGCGGGCTGT
The DNA here is from genome assembly GCA_030431935.1 of Alphaproteobacteria bacterium. GTDB lineage: Bacteria > Pseudomonadota > Alphaproteobacteria > Rhodobacterales > Rhodobacteraceae > ASV31. Next base: position 9,707 of record JAUIIC010000076.1, read on the forward strand.
CGGGCGGCATGTTCCGCCAGCTGCTTGCCAATGCGCGGTCCAGCGGCGAGACCCGGCAGGACATCGCCCGAAAGGACGGGCATACACGGATCTCGGCCCGGCTCTTCTCCGGCCATGTGCTCTGGCGATTCGAGACCTTGGCAAGACCGAACATCCCGGACCTGGTCGACATCCTGCCGTGGCCCGCGCTGGCGCTGGACCCGATGGACAAGGTGATCTCTGCCAACAAGGCGCTGCGGCAGCTTGCCGGGCGGAAGATCTCGACGCTGGCCGACCTGATCGACGACCCGGCCCGGGGTGTCGCCGGAATTCGCACGATCGATACGGTCGACGGGCAAGTCTCCGTCCATATCGAGGACATTTGCCAGCCCGATCGGCGGGTCCTGTGCCTGCTTCCCGCTGGGTCCGGCGCCGGGGTGGATGACCTCGACGTCTTGCCGGTTCCGGTCCTGCGGCTGGGGCGGGATGGAACCATCGTCAAGAGCAACCGGCTTGCCGCGCAGTTGCTGGGGTCTGAGCCCCTTGCCGGGCGCGGCCTGTCGAGCCTGGTCGAAGGGTTGGGACGCCCGGTGGACGAATGGCTGCGCGACGTTGTCGAGGGACGCGCGCCGGGGCGGCCGGAAATCCTGCGGGCCAGCTGCCGCTCGGAAGAGACTTTCCTTCAGATCAGCCTTCGCCCCTGCGAGGACGACGACGGAGCAGGCGCGCTTGCGGTGCTGAACGATGCGACCGAGCTCAAGACGCTCGAGGCGCAATTCGTGCAAAGCCAGAAGATGCAGGCCATCGGCCAGCTGGCCGGGGGGATCGCGCATGACTTCAACAATCTCTTGACCGCGATCAGTGGGCATTGCGACCTGCTTCTGTTGCGCCATTCGCCAAGCGATCCGGATTTCGGCGAACTGATCCAGATCAGCCAGAACGCCAACCGCGCGGCAAGCCTGGTGGGCCAGCTCATGGCCTTCTCCCGCAAGCAGTCCCTGGCCCTGGAACCGCTCGACCTGCGCGAGACGCTGGCCGACATGACCCATCTCTTGAACCGGCTTGTGGGCGAGACCGTGCGCCTGACCCTGTCGCATGATCCGCGCCTCTTGCCGGTGCGCGGCGACAAGCGCCAGATCGAGCAGGTGATCATGAACCTCGTGGTGAACGCCCGCGATGCCATGCCCGAGGGGGGCGAGATCTCGATCCGGACCAGCATGCGCAACCTTGCCAGGCCCGAGACACGCGACCGGGTTACCATGCCCGCGGGCGATTATGTCTTCGTGTGCGTCGAGGACGAGGGCGCAGGCATTCCGCCCGACAAGATCGGCAAGATATTCGAGCCGTTCTTCACCACGAAGAAGCCCGGCGAGGGCACGGGGCTGGGGCTGTCGACGGCCTACGGGATCGTGAAACAGTCCGGCGGCTACATCTTCGCCGATAGCGAGGTCGGGCAGGGCGCGCGATTCTCGCTCTTCTTCCCGGCGGTCGCCGCGGGTGAAGGGCCGGCGCGGCCCGCGCCCGAGCTTCGGCTGACGCCCTCTGACGCGACGCGCAAGGGCAGGATCCTGCTGGTAGAGGACGAGGCGCCGGTCCGGTCCTTCGCCGCTCGGGCGCTGTCCCTGCGCGGCCATGAGGTGATCGAGGCCGCGAGCGGCGAAGAGGCACTGGACGCGCTGTCCGCCGACGATCTTCAGGTGGATGTCGTGGTGACCGACGTGGTCATGCCGGGGCTTGACGGTCCGGCCTGGGTCGCGCGGGCCCTTGCGACCCGCCCGGACATGCGCGTGGTCTTCGTGTCGGGCTATGCCGAGGAAAGCCTTCTCCGGCAACGGTCCGAGATACCCAACTCCGTCTTCCTGCCGAAACCGTTCTCACTCACCCAGCTGACCCAGACGGTTCAGCAGCAGCTTTGCGCCTGATCCTGGCCCGACGCCCGTGCGTCAGCCGCCCGTGCCGGCCGCCCGCCACACGGTGAACTCGTCGGGGCATTCCTCTTCCAGCCGCTCGCGCAGGCGCGGGCGCAGGGACAGTTCCATGCTGGGCGATTCGTTCAGCCGCTTGAGCTCGGGCCGCTTGCCCACCCTGCCGGCAAGGAAGCGCAACAGCGGTTCCGGCTCTTCGTAGCGGAACAGGTGGGTGATCCCGATCGCGCCCTCGGCATCCTGCAGGAACTTTGCCTGGCTGCCAACGCTGGCAAAGGCGGGCCTGTCCCGGCGCAGGTAGCCGCGCACGAAGTCGTCGAAACTCAGGTCACGGGTGGAATTGGGATGCCCCACCAGGTCATCGCGCTGGCGATAGCGATACCAGCTGCCAAGCCAGTCCACCGGCTCACGGACCACGGCGACGGTTTCGAAATCGCTGGCCCCGCTCTTCTCGAAATAGGGGGCCAGGAAGCGGCGGTAGCGATAGAGCGGTGTGTGCTTGACGACCGGCGGATCGGTGATCGCTATGCCCGCATAGGGGCGGTAGGCCATCTCGATCGCGGTCGTGCCGGTCTTGGGGACGGCCAGAAAGACCAGTCTTTCTTCCCAGAAAACAAGCACTTGTGTGCCTCTTCGTTTGAAATCGCTACAGAGACCTTCGGCGATAAACTACTTGTTAATCAACCGAGCCGAAAGTGAGAGATGCACGATTTCTGTTGAAATGTTCCCCTTTTGATCTCATAAGCATGAGAACAAGAGGCGAACACAGGCAATGATTGCTGCCCAGGACGGGCTGTGAAATAAGGGCGAAACCAAATGGCGACGGCAGATCTTCTGACAATGAGTGACAAGCGGAATTCCGACAAGCAGAAGGCGCTCGATTCGGCGCTGGCACAGATCGAGCGCCAGTTTGGCAAGGGCTCGATCATGAGGCTTGGCGGCGACAACCCGCTGCCCGAAATCGAGGCGACCTCGACCGGTTCGCTCGGGCTCGATATCGCCCTGGGGATCGGCGGCCTGCCCAAGGGCCGCATCATCGAGATCTACGGGCCCGAGAGTTCCGGCAAGACGACCCTGACGCTGCACTGCATCGCCGAAGAGCAGAAGAAGGGCGGCGTTTGCGCCTTCGTCGATGCCGAACACGCGCTGGACCCGCAGTATGCGCGCAAGCTCGGTGTCAATCTTGACGAACTGCTCATCAGTCAGCCCGATACCGGCGAACAGGCGCTCGAGATCACCGACACGCTGGTGCGTTCGGGCGCGGTCAGCCTGGTCGTGGTGGATTCGGTGGCCGCGCTGACCCCCAAGAGCGAACTGGAAGGCGACATGGGCGACAGCTCTGTCGGGGTGCACGCCCGCCTGATGAGCCAGGCGATGCGCAAGCTGACCAGCTCCATCGCCCGTTCGAACTGCATGGTGATCTTCATCAACCAGATCCGGATGAAGATCGGCGTGATGTTCGGCAGCCCAGAGACGACCACGGGCGGCAACGCGCTCAAGTTCTACGCCAGCGTGCGGCTCGACATCCGCAGGATCGGCGCGATCAAGGACCGCGACGAGGTGGTGGGCAACGCGACCCGCGTGAAGGTGGTCAAGAACAAGGTCGCGCCCCCGTTCAAGCAGGTCGAGTTCGACATCATGTACGGCGAAGGCATTTCCAAGACCGGCGAGCTTCTGGACCTCGGGGTGAAGGCGGGTGTCGTCGACAAGTCCGGTGCCTGGTTCAGCTATGGCGACGAACGGATCGGCCAGGGCCGCGAAAACGCCAAGACATTCCTCAAGGAGAACAAGGACATCGCCCTTGCGATCGAGGACAAGATCCGCGCCGCGCATGGCCTCGAGTTCGACATGGGCGATGACGACGACGCGGTGATGGAAGGCTGAGCCAAAGGCCGGACCGGACAGGGGCCCGCCGTTTCGGTGGGCCCTTTTCGTTACGGTGGACAGCCCGCTGCGCTGCGGCTAAACGGGGCGACGTTCCTCTTTCAGCAGAGCCCGCCGCCCCATGCCCAGCCTGAACGACATTCGCACGACATTCCTCGATTTCTTCGGACAGAACGGACACGAAGTCGTGGCGTCCTCGCCTCTCGTGCCGCGCAACGACCCGACGCTGATGTTCGTCAATTCCGGGATGGTCCAGTTCAAGAACCTGTTCACCGGGGTCGAGCATCGCGACTACAAGCGCGCCACGACCGCGCAGAAATGCGTGCGCGCCGGCGGCAAGCACAACGACCTCGACAACGTCGGCTACACCGCGCGCCACCATACCTTCTTCGAGATGCTCGGGAATTTCTCGTTCGGGGACTATTTCAAGGGCGACGCGATCCCCTTCGCATGGGATCTCATCACCAAGGAATTCGGGATCGACCCGGCGCGGCTTCTGGTGACGGTCTATCACACCGATGACGAGGCCGCCGCGATCTGGAAGAAGCACGCCGGCCTGCCAGACGAGCGGATCATCCGGATCCCGACCGACGACAATTTCTGGATGATGGGTCCGACCGGTCCCTGTGGGCCCTGTTCGGAGATCTTCTACGATCACGGCGAGCATATCCCCGGCGGCCCGCCTGGCAGCCCGGACGAAGACGGCGACCGGTTCATCGAGATCTGGAACCTCGTCTTCATGCAGTTCGAACGCTTCGAGGACGGCTCGCAGCGGGAACTGGACATGCAGTCCATCGACACCGGCATGGGGCTGGAGCGGATCGGTGCCCTTCTGCAGGGCAAGCACGACAACTACGACACCGACCTGATGCGCAGCCTGATCGAGGCGTCGGCCCACGCCGCCAGCGTCGACCCGGATGGGCCCGGCAACGTGCATCACCGCGTCATCGCCGACCACCTGCGCTCGACCGCCTTCCTGATCGCGGACGGCGTGATGCCCTCGAACGAGGGGCGCGGTTATGTCCTGCGGCGCATCCTGCGGCGCGCGATGCGTCATGCGCATCTGTTGGGCACGCAGGATCCGACAATGCACCGGCTGGTGCCCGCGCTCGTCGGGCAGATGGGGCAGGCCTATCCCGAACTGGGCCGCGCGCAATCGCTGATCGAGGAAACGCTGCGCCACGAGGAAACGCGCTTCAAGCAGACGCTCGACCGTGGGCTGCGGCTTCTGGACGACGAGCTGGAGCGGCTGCCCGAAGGCGCCGCCCTGCCGGGTGCAGCCGCGTTCCGGCTCTATGACACCTTCGGCTTCCCGCTGGACCTGACGCAGGACGCGCTGCGCGAGCGGGGCCGCGCCGTCGATATCGCCGGCTTCGATGCCGCGATGGCCGAGCAGAAGGCAAAGGCGCGCGCCGCCTGGGCCGGGTCGGGCGAGACCCGGGATGCCGCGATCTGGTTCGACCTGGCCGAAGCCCACGGCGCGACCGAATTCCTGGGCTACGACACCGAGACCGCAGAGGGACAGGTGCTTGCCATCGTGCGTGACGGTGCGGCGGTGCCCGAGGCCGCCGCGGGCGACAGCGTCCAGATCGTGCTGAACCAGACGCCGTTCTATGCCGAATCCGGTGGCCAGGTCGGCGATTCGGGAGAGTTGAGGACCGAAAGCGGGGCCGCGCTCATCACGGACACGCGCAAGACCGGCGGCGTCTTCATCCACTTCGCCGAGATCGCCAGCGGCGTGATCCGTCCCGGCACCGGGGCGGAACTGGTTGTGGATCACGCGCGCCGCGGTTCTATCCGTGCCAACCACTCTGCCACCCACCTGCTGCACGAGGCGCTGCGCCAGGCGCTTGGCGACCACGTGGCGCAGCGTGGCTCGCTGAACGCGCCGGATCGGTTGCGCTTCGACTTCAGTCACAATTCCGCGCTGACCGCGGAAGAGCTGGCGCGGGTCGAGAGCGAGGTGAACGCCTATATCCGCCAGAACGCGCCGGTCGAGACCCGTATCATGACACCCGACGACGCGCGGGCGATCGGGGCGCAGGCGCTCTTCGGAGAGAAATACGGAGACGAGGTGCGCGTGGTCTCGATGGGACGCGCCGACACTGGCAAGGGCAATGACGGTCGGACCTATTCGATCGAACTGTGCGGCGGGACGCATGTGGCGCAGACGGGCGACATCGCCGTCTTCGTGACGCTTGGCGACAGCGCGTCCTCGGCCGGGGTGCGCAGGATCGAGGCGCTGACGGGCCAGGCCGCTTTTGACTACCTGCAGGAGCAGGGCACGCGTGTGGCCCGGATCGCAGAGCTTTTGCGGGCAGCGCCCGGCGATGCCGTCGACCGTGTCCGGGCGCTTGTGGACGAGCGCAAGGCGCTTCAGAACGAGGTGGCGCAGCTGCGCCGCGACCTCGCCATGGCGGGCGGTGCAGGGCAGGGTGCAGGCCCCGAGATCCGCGACATCGGCGGCATGCCGTTCCTGGCGCAGGTTCTGTCCGGTGTTTCTGGCAAGGACCTTCCGGCGCTGATCGACGAGCACAAGGCGCGCATCGGCACGGTCGCGATCCTGCTGATCGCCGATACGGGCGGCAAGGCGGCGGTGGCCGCAGGCGTGTCGGACGATCTGACGTCGCGGGTGTCGGCCGTCGACCTGGTGAAGGTGGCCGTGGCCGAACTGGGCGGCAAGGGCGGCGGTGGCCGCCCGGACCTGGCGCAGGGCGGCGGTAAGGATGCGGGGAATGCCGATGCGGCGATCCGGGCCGTGGAACAACTGATGGGAGGTTTGTGATGGGAGCCTTGTGGATTGCCCATGTAACGGTCACCGACGAAGAGGCCTATGGCAAGTACGCGGCGATCGCGACCGAGGCCATCGCGGCGCATGGGGGTGTCTTCCTTGCGCGCGGCGGCCGCTACGTGCAGCTCGAAGGGCGGGACCGGCCGCGAAATGTCGTGGCGCGCTTTCCGTCGCTCGAGGATGCGGTGGCCTGCTACAACTCGCCCCGCTATCAGGAGGCCCTGTCATTTGCCAAGGGGGCGTCCGAACGGGATCTGATGGTCGTCGAGGAGATGCCATCCTGACCTGTCGCCCTCGCCCGTAGGCGGGGGCCACATTTTCGCCGCGGATGCATGGCAGCGGGCCCTCGGGCGGCGTGCAGGGCGCGTCTTGCCCGGCGCCGGGGTGTGTTGACCCGGCATCGCGGCGCCGTCCCCGGCCTGACCGCGCGAAATTCGTTCCAGGTGGAGGCTGCCCG
>JAUIIC010000296.1 GCA_030431935.1 Alphaproteobacteria bacterium
TGCCCCGAGCCGCCGTACTTGCCGTCCCCGATGACCGGGTGTCCGATCTCTGCCATGTGGGCGCGCAGCTGGTGGGTGCGGCCGGTGACGGGGACAAGCGCGACCCAGGCCGCGCGCTTGGCCAGCGAGGACAGCACCGCGTAATCGGTGACCGCGCGCTTGGCGCCGGGGGTGGCGTCGACCTCTGCGGGGTGGACGCAGTGCATCTTTTCGCCCTCGCCCTTCGCACCGTGGCCGGGCGCCTTGACGAGGCCGAAGCGGATCGTGCCCATCGCCGGATGCGGCACGCCGGCGACGGCGGCCCAGTAGATCTTGCGCGTGTCGCGGGCGCGGAAGGCGGCCGTCAGGCTGCGGGCGGCGGCGGCGCTGCGGGCCAGAAGAAGAAGGCCCGAGGTGTCCTTGTCCAGCCGGTGGACGAGGCGCGGCTTGTCGGGGCGGCCGTCGCGCAACGCCTCGGCCAGGCCGTCGACGTGGCGGGTCTGGCCGCTGCCGCCCTGCGTGGGCAGGCCCGGCGGCTTGTTCAGGACGATCATGTGGTCGTCGCGGTAGAGAACGGCGGCGCGGATCATCGCGGCGTCGGCATCGGTGATGCGCGGCGCGGCGGGCGCCGTGGCGCTTTCGGGCGCGGGATCCGGCAGGGGCGGGATTCGCACCGACTGACCGGCGGCAAGGCGCGTGGCGGGCTTCACGCGGCCGCCGTCGACGCGGATCTCGCCCTTGCGGCACATCTTCTCGATGCGGCCCTGCGTGACCTGCGGGAAATGCCGCCGGAACCAGCGGTCGAGCCGCTGGTCGCCCTCGTGCCCCGCGACGGTGAGGGTCTGGACGCCGCTCATGCCAGGACCGCGCGCATCAGGGCCATGCCGCCGAGGATCGCCAGAAGCGAGATGGCGACCGAGCCGAGGATATAGAGCCCCGCGGTGGCGGGCTGGCCACGTTCGAAAAGCGTCATGACGTCGAGAGAGAAGGCCGAGAAGGTGGTGAAGCCGCCCAGAACGCCGGTCATCAGGAAGGGGGCGAGGCGCGTGGCGTTCAGATGCGCCAGCAGGACGACCAGCACGCCCATCAGGAAGGAGCCCGCGACATTCACCGTCAGCGTGCCCCAGGGAAAGCCGTGGCCCATCACCCGCACGGCGGCAACGCCGGTGAGATAGCGGGCCGAGGCCCCCAGCGCGCCGCCAAGCGCGACCTGTCCTAGTGTCCAGAGCATGGCGCGTGTGTTTCCCAGAGCCGCACGGCTGTCAACCGCCCTGGCGCCGGGCGCGCAGGCGCACGAAGTAATCGAGCCGCTTTTTCAGGTCGCGCTCGAAGCCGCGTTCGAGAGGCTGGTAGTAGACGCCGCGTTTCATGGTCTCGGGGAAGTAATCCTGTCCCGAAAACCCGTCCTCGGCGTCGTGGTCATAGGCATAGCCCTCGCCATAGCCCTGCTCCTTCATCAGGCGGGTCGGGGCGTTCAGGATGTGTTTCGGCGGGGGTTCGGAGCCGGTCTTCTTCGCGGCGCCCATGGCGGCCTTGTAGGCGGTGTAGACCGCGTTCGACTTGGGCGCGAGGGCGAGGTAGACGACGGCCTGCGCCAGCGCCAGTTCCCCCTCAGGCGAGCCGAGGCGCTCGTAGGTGGCCCAGGCGTCGAGGCAGAGGCGCTGCGCCTGCGGGTCGGCAAGGCCGATGTCCTCGACCGCCATGCGGGTGATGCGGCGGGCCAGAAAGCGCGGATCCTCGCCCCCCGTCAGCATCCGGGCCAGCCAGTAGAGCGCGGCGTCGGGGTCGGAGCCGCGCACCGACTTGTGCAGGGCCGAGATCAGGTTGTAATGCGCGTCGCCGGACTTGTCGTATTGCGCGGCGCGGCGTTGCAGGCGGGTGGCCAGGGCGGCAGTGTCCAGCCGACCGTCGACGCGCCAGGCGGCCACCTGCTCGATCAGGTTCAGAAGCGCGCGGCCGTCGCCATCCGCCATCTCCAGGAGCGATTCGCGCGCGGGACCGTCGAGCAGAAGCGCGCGGCCCAGCTCGTGCTCGGCCCGCTGGGCAAGGCGTTCGAGGTCGGCAAGGTCGAGCCGGGTCAGCACCATGACCTGCGCACGCGACAGGAGCGCGGCGTTCAGCTCGAACGAGGGGTTTTCGGTGGTGGCGCCGACCAGAAGGATGGTGCCGTCTTCCATGTGCGGCAGGAAGCCGTCCTGCTGGGCCTTGTTGAAGCGGTGGATCTCGTCGACGAACAGAAGCGTCCCCTGCCCGTTCGCGCGGCGGTGGCGGGCCTGGTCGAACACCTTCTTCAGGTCGGCCACGCCGGTGAAGATGGCGCTCACCTGGACGAAATGCAGGTCGGTTTCATGCGCCAGAAGGCGGGCGATGGTCGTCTTGCCCACCCCGGGCGGCCCCCAGAGGATCAGCGAGGACAGGCTGCCCGCGTCGAGCATGACGCGCAACGGCCCGTCAGGCCCGATGAGCTGATCCTGCCCGATGACCTCGGACAGGCGCGCGGGGCGCAGACGGTCGGCCAGCGGGCGCGGCGCGCGGCCCTGGGGCTGGGTGTCCGGAACGCTGTCGAAGAGATCGGCCATGCCCCAAGATAGAGGCGCAAGGCCGGCCCAGCACAAGGGGCCATGACGCAAGAAACCCGCCAGCGGCGGGTTTCGCGGGGGCCAAGGGCCTTCGCAGGCCCTTGGAACGGGCCCTGGCGGTGACGGACCGCCGCGGGCGGCAGCCCGCGGGGGGCAAGGCGTTTCGAAACGCCTTGCGGGGCGCCCTACTCCTCGACTTCCTCGGCTTCGAGGCGGGCGCGGTCGGATGCGCCCTTGGCGGCGGGATCGCGGTCGACGAACTCGATGATCGCCATGGGGGCCATGTCGCCGTAGCGGAAGCCGGCCTTCAGGACGCGGATGTAGCCGCCCTTGCGCTCGGCGTAGCGGGGGCCGAGCACCTCGAACAGTTTCGCCACGTGGGCGTCCTGTTTCAGCTGCGCCGCGGCCTGGCGGCGGGCGTGCAGGTCGCCGCGCTTGCCCAGCGTGATCAGCTTTTCGACGATCGGGCGCAGTTCCTTGGCCTTGGGCAGGGTCG
>JAUIIC010000297.1 GCA_030431935.1 Alphaproteobacteria bacterium
CCTGACAGAGGTGCAGGCCGAGGCGATCCTGAACATGCGCCTGCGCTCGCTGCGCCGGCTGGAAGAGCTTGAACTGCTGCGCGAACAGGAAGAGCTGATGCGCGAACGCGCCGAGCTCGAGGACCTGATGGCCGACGAGGCCCTGCAATGGGCCCGCATCGCGACCGAACTGCGCGACATCCGCAAGCGCTTTGGCAAGGACGCCCCCGGCGGCGCCCGGCGCACCGACTTTGCCGAGGCCGCCGATGCCCCCGACGTGCCACTGGAGGCGATGATCGAGCGGGAGCCGATCACCGTCGTCTGCTCGGCCATGGGCTGGATCCGCGCCATGAAGGGCCACATCGCGCTGGACCAGGAGCTGAAGTTCAAGGACGGCGACACCGGCCGTTTCCTGTTCCACGCCGAAACCACCGACCGGCTGATCGCCTTCGCCTCGAACGGGCGCGCCTACACGCTGTCGGGGGCCAACCTGCCTGGCGGGCGCGGCATGGGCGAGCCCGTGCGCCTGATGGTCGACCTGCCCAACGAGGCCGAGATTGTCGCGCTCTTCGTCCACCGCCCTGGTGGGCGGCTCCTGGTCGCCTCGGACGCCGGCGACGGTTTTGTCGCGCCGGAGGACGAGATCGTGGCCCAGACCCGCGCCGGCAAGCAGGTGCTGAACCTGCGTGGCGACGCCCGCACCGTGGTCTGCCGCGCCGCCACCGGCGACAGCGTCGCGGTGGTGGGCCAGAACCGCAAGGTGCTGGTCTTCCCGCTGGACGAACTGCCAGAACTGGCCCGGGGCAAGGGCGTTCGGCTGCAGAAGTACAAGGATGGTGGCCTGTCGGACGCCACCACCTTCACGCTGGCGGACGGGCTGTCCTGGAAAGATCCCGCGGGGCGCACCCGCACGGAAACCGACCTGGCCGAATGGCAGGGCAAGCGCGCCACCGCGGGCCGCATGGCGCCCCGCGGCTTCCCCCGCGACAACCGCTTCACCTGATCCTGGCGCCTCCGGGGCGGGCCAAGCGCCTTGCAAGGCGCTTTCCGGGCCCCGGTCCGGGGCCCGGACCAAGGCGTTTGCAAACGCCTTGCCCTTCACCTGGCGGAAATCGGCGCTTTCCAACCGGCGCCGACGCGGCAATGCTGACGCCATGACGGACGCCACGCTGCACACCGAGTTCGCGGGCCGCCGCGGGCGGCTCTTCGGGCTTGCGTTGGGCAGCAGCCTTCTGACCGTGCTGACCCTGGGGCTTTACCGGTTCTGGATGAAGACGCGCCTGCGCCGCTATTACTGGTCGTCGATCCGTCCGGGCGGCATCCCGCTGGAGTACACCGGCCTGCCAAGCGAGAAACTGCTTGGCTTCCTGATCGCCGTGGTGATCGTCGCCTTCTACATCGGTGTGGTGAACCTGGTGCTGATGTTCGCCAGCTTCGCGCTTCTGCACGGCAACGTCACCGCCTACGCCCTGTCCTTCGTGGGCGTCTTGCCGCTCTGGTTCTATGCCCGCTACCGCGCGCGGCGCTACGTGCTGGCCCGCACCCGCTGGCGCGGCATCCGGTTCGGTCTCGAACCCGGCGCATGGGGCTATGCGCTGCGCGCGCTCTGGCACTGGGCGCTGACGGTGCTGACCCTTGGCCTGCTCTGGCCGCGCAAGACGTTCTGGCTTGAAAAATACATCACCGACCGCACGTGGTTCGGCACCCAGCCGCTGGTGCAGACCGGCCGCTGGACGATGCTTCTGCGCCCGTTCCTGCCCGTGGTCCTGGGGGTCCTGGCCAGCCTCGGGCTGGCGCTGGTTGGCGGCCTTGGCGACGCGGCGCTCCTCTTCGGCCTGTTCGTGACCGTGCCCTTCACGATCTGGGCACTGGTACACTATCGCGTGACGGCCTTCCGACTTCTGACGGAGGCCAAGCGCGCAGGCGCGCTGCGCCTCGTCGCGGCGCCGCGAACCGGCCGGGTCCTGCGCATCTACGCGTTGGGCTGGCTTGGCATCGGAATCCTCACCGGCCTTGTCGCCCTAGGTTTCTTCATTGCGGTCGGGATCTTCACCGAGGCCGCCTTCGAAGAGGGTGCGGCGCCTGCCGATCCCGCCGCAATCCTCGCCGAGCTGCCTGCCTGGACGGCAGCGGCCGCGGCGGTCGGGCTCTATTTCGCGGGCTTCGTGATGTTCGGGGTGCTCACCCATGTCTTCCTGACCCTGCCGCTGATGCGCCATTACGCCGAGACCCTGACCGTTCAGGGTGCCCCGGCCCTGTCTGGCATCGCCCAGCGCGGTCGCGACGCCTTTGCAGAGGCCGAGGGCTTTGCCGAGGCGCTTGACGTGGGGGCGGCCATATGAGCGCAAGGACCAGCGCCCCCACCACGATCACCGTTTCCGCCAACCCTCTGCCCTTCGACGCCGAGGCACGGTACGTCGACGGGCGCACCGCCGCGGTCCACGCCGCCCGGCTCAGCATCGACGACACCGGCCCCGGCCCCGGCGTCCTCGTGATCCGGACCGCCGCCGCCGACCCCCGGCGCTGGCCCATGGCCGACCTGCGCCGCCTGCCCGACCAGGCCGATTCCGAAACGCTGGTCCTTTATCGGGCGGACGATCCGCTGACGCGGCTCTACGTGAACGGGGCCGAGCCCACCCGCATCCTGGCCGCCCGTGCGCCGGCGCTCGACCGCCGGCCGCCGGTGCGGGGCAGGGGGCGCATGGCGGCGTGGGCTGCCGCGGCGGTTGGCGCCGTCGCGCTCATCCTGTTCGTGCTGATCCCGGTCATGGCCGACCAGCTGGCGGACTACCTGCCGCCCGAGGGTGAACAGGCGCTGGGCGACGCCACCTTCGAACAGGTCCGGGAGGCGCTGTCGAACCGCGAGGATGGCCCGCTTGCGATCTGCGAGGCGCCCGCGGGCCTGGCGGCGCTCGACCGCATGGAGCGGCGGCTGACCAGCGGTCTGGATCTGCCCTATCCGGTGCGGGTGCATGTTCTGGACGACGACCTGGTGAACGCCTTCGCACTGCCCGGCGGGCGAATCATCCTGTTCCGCGGGTTGATCG